>NZ_MLCO01000289.1 GCF_001982615.1 Teichococcus deserti
CCCGCGCCACAGGAGCTGCCAGCGACGCAGCACTCGCCGTGCCGACCAGCCGCGGCATCTCCATCGGCGCCGGCGTGTAGGGGCGCTCGGCCATCATCATGCCGCCGCGCGGCGCGGCGCCGCGCTCGGCGAAGCCGCGGTCCATCAGCGCCATGATATGGTCGTCGCGCTCGCGGCTGGTGGCGCCGCCGAAGACCACGGCGATCACCCGCACCCCGTCGCGCATGGCGCTGGCCGCCAGGTTGAAGCCGCTGGCGCGGATGAAGCCGGTCTTCAGCCCGTCGGCGCCGTCATATTCGGTCAGCACCCGGTTGTGGCCGGTCACCGTGCGGCCGCGATACTCGAAGCTGCGCGCCGAGAAATAGCCGTAGCGGTTCGGGAAGTGGCGGATCAGCGCGCGGCTGAGGATCGCCATGTCGCGCGCCGTCGTCACCTGGTTGGCGTCCGGCAGGCCGGAGGCGTTGCGGAAGCTGGAATTGCGCATGCCGAGCTGCTCGGCCTTCCGCGTCATCATCCGGCCGAACTGCACCTCGCTGCCGCCCAGATGCTCGGCGATGGCGGCGGCCGCGTCGTTGGCCGACTTGGTGACGAGGCCCAGGATGACGTCGCGCACGGCGATGCTGCTGCCCGGCTTCAGCCCGAGCTTGGACGGCTCCTGGCCCGCGGCATGGCGCGAGACCGGGATGCGCGTCGCCGCCGTGATCCGGCCCTGCTGCATCGCGTCGAAGACCATGTAGAGCGTCATCATCTTGGTCAGCGAGGCCGGGTAGCGCGGCTCGTCGGCATTGACCGAGATGATCGCCTCGCCGGTCGCGGAATCCATCACGAAGGCGGCGTAGCGGCTGCCGCCGATCTGGGCCTGGGCGGGAGCGGCCACCAGCGCCGTCCCCAGCGCGAGGCAGCCCATCAGCATCGCCAGCCATCGCCGCGCTGTCCACGGCCTGGCGGACAGGGCTTCGATGGCCGCGCGCGTCCGCGCGGCGATGATGTGCTGCGGCATGTCTGCCCGCTCCCCCCTGCTGCGGTCGACGCCCCCCGGCGCGACCGCGACCCCGTCAGCACGGCGACGCGCCGCCGCGCTGATTCCCCCTGGAGCTGCTGCCGGCGACCCCCCGCCGCCGGCGCAGTACCCGCATCGGTCGCGCCGCTTTCCCCCAGCGCAACCGACCGGCCCGCCCAACATGCCGAGATATCGCGTGAGAAGAAAGCGCTTATCTGTTGTTCAGTCAGGAAAAAATTGGCCGTCAGGCTTCAGCATCATGGCAGGACCAGGGGTTGAAATGCGCGCGCCGCAGGGCCAGGGCGCCGCGGCGCTGCCGGGAGAGCGTCGCGGCGTCGGGACAAGCCGACGTGGGGCCGCGTCAAACCGCATGGACGCTGGCGCGAGGGCAGCGCACAACAAGGCATCCGTGCGAAACGGCCCGCGACCAGCGGAGAAGGGGAGAAAGACCGACCATGAAACTGCATCCCGTGAAGGTGCATCCGTCCAAGGCGCTGCTGCCGAGGGAAGAGCAGCTGGCCTGGAAGATCGCCGGGGTCGCTGCCGACCGCGTCGCCGTGCAGAAGCCGGTGGCCGAGATGATCATAAACCGGATCATCGACAACGCCGCCGTCGCCATCGCGGCGATCAACCGCAGCGCGCCGACCACCGCCCGCGCCATGGCCATCGGCCACGCCAAGAAGGACGGCGGCGCCGCGGTCTTCGGCCTGGCCCCGGGCAAGACGGTCTCGCCGGAATGGGCGGCCTGGGCGAACGGCACGGCGGTGCGCGAGCTCGACATGCACGACACCTTCCTGGCCGCCGACTACTCGCATCCCGGCGACAACATCCCGCCGGTGCTGGCCGTCGCGCAGGCGATGGGCCGCTCGGGCAAGGAGCTGATCCGCGGGCTGGCGACCGGCTACGAGATCCAGGTCGACCTGGTGAAGGCGATCTGCCTGCACGAGCACAAGGTCGACCATATCGCCCATCTCGGGCCTTCGGCGGCGGCGGGCATCGGCACGCTGCTCGGGCTGAAGCAGGAGACCATCTTCCAGGCGGTACAGCAGGCGCTGCACACCTCGGTCACCTTCCGCCAGAGCCGCAAGGGCGAGATTTCCTCCTGGAAGGCCTTCGCGCCCGCCCATGCCGGCAAGCTCGCCGTCGAGGTGGTGGACCGCGCGATGCGCGGCGAGGGCGCGCCCAGCCCGATCTACGAGGGCGAGGATTCGGTGATCGCCTGGGTGCTGTCCGGCCGCAGCAACCGCAAGGATGTCTACGGCCCGACCTATTACGAGGTGCCGCTGCCGGAGAAGGGCGAGGCCAAGCGCGCCATCCTCGACACCTATACCAAGGAGCATTCGGCCGAGTATCAGAGCCAGGCGCTGATCGACCTGGCCTTCCGCATGCGCGGCCAGATCGCCGACCAGGAGGCGATCGAGAAGATCGTCATCCACACCAGCCACCACACCCACTACGTCATCGGCACCGGCGCCAACGACCCGCAGAAGATGGACCCCAAGGCGTCGCGCGAGACGCTGGACCATTCCATCATGTATATCTTCGCCGTCGCCCTGCAGGACGGCAGCTGGCACCATGTCGACAGCTACGCGCCGAAGCGCGCGGGGCGCCCCGACACCGTGCGCCTCTGGCACAAGATCGAGACGCGGGAGGATCCGGAATGGACCCGCCGCTACCACTCGATCGACCCGGCCGAGAAGGCTTTCGGCGCGCGGATCGAGATCCTGTTCAAGGACGGCACCAGCCTGGTCGACGAGATGGCGGTGGCCAATGCCCACCCCCTCGGCGCCAAGCCCTTCGGCCGCGAGGACTACATCCGGAAGTTCAGGATCCTCACCGACGGCATCCTGGCGCCGAAGGAAAGCGCCCGCTTCCTGGAGGTGGTGCAGGACCTGGCGAAGCTGGACTCCGGCGCCCTGCACCATCTGAACATCGTGCTGCCCAAGGGCACGCTGGCCGAGGGCAAGGCGGGCATCTTCTGATGCCCCTCCCGGGCATGTCGCTGCGGGATGCCATCCCTGGCGACGCGCCCGCACTGGCCGACATCGATCCGCACGCCCGGCAGGCGGCCATGCCCGGCCTGCCGGAACCCTGGCGCCGGGCCGAGGTCGCGGCCTGGCTGCAGCGCACGCTGATGACCCGCCACCGCGTCTGCGTGGCGGTGGGGCCGGACGGCGCGGTGCTCGGCGACATGGGCACCGGCCGCGACGCCGCCTGTGCCTGGCAGGGCCTGCGCCTGCTGCATCTCTATCCCGATCCCGGCTCTACCGGCCGTGGCATCGGCGCGGCGCTGCGGGCGCTGGCCAAGGTCAGAGCGGCGGCGCGCTGTCGCTGATGGCCTTCGCCCGCAACCGCCGCGCCCGCGCCTTCTACGCCCGCGAAGGCTTCCAGGAGGTCGCCTTCGGTGACGGGTCCGACAACGAGGAAGGGGAGCCGGACATCCAGCTGAACTGGGTGCCGCGCCCCGCAACGGAGGAAGTTTGTCGATGAGCGAAACCGAGCCCGAGATCCGCAAAGGCCTGGTCGGCGTGGTGGCCGATGTCTCCGCCGTGTCCAAGGTGATGCCGGAGACCAACAGCCTGACCTATCGCGGCTATGCCGTGCAGGACCTGGCCGAGAATTGCAGCTTCGAGGAGGTCGCCTACCTCCTCTGGAACGGCGAGCTGCCCGATGCCGACCAGCTGAAGGCCTTCCGCGCCGAGGAGGCTGGCGAGCGCGCCATCACCCCGGCGCTGCACGGCGTCATCCGCGCCTTCCCGCAGGACGCCCATCCGATGGATGCGATCCGCACCGCGGTCAGCTTCCTCGGCCTCGAGGATCCGGAGACGGCCGACGTCTCCGAGGCCGCCACCCGGCGCAAGGCGATGCGGCTGCTGGCCAAGATCCCGACCGCCATCGCCGCCGCCCACCGCGCGTCCAAGGGCCTGGCGCCGGTCGAGCCCGACCCGAAGCTGACCTTCGCCGAGAACTTCTTCCACGTCGTCCTGGGCAAGGTGCCGGCGCCCGAGGTGGTGAAGGCCTTCGACGTCTCGCTGATCCTCTATGCCGAGCACGGCTTCAACGCCTCGACCTTCACTGCCCGCACCATCACCAGCACCGGCGCCGACCTGCATGGCGCGGTGACCGGCGGCATCGCCGCCCTGAAGGGCCCGCTGCATGGCGGCGCCAACGAGGCGGTGATGCATATGCTGGCCGAGATCGGCGAGCCGTCGAAGGCGGTCGCCTGGCTGGAGGGCAAGTTCGACCACAAGGCGCTGGTGATGGGCTTCGGCCACCGGGTCTACAAGAACGGCGACAGCCGCGTCCCCACCATGACCAAGTACGCCGAGAAGATGGCCGAGGTGGTCGGCGACCGCCGCTGGATGGAGATGAGCCGCCTGCTGGCGGCCGAGATGCTGACCAAGAAGAAGATCCATCCCAACCTGGATTTCCCCGCAGGCCCTGCCTACCACCTGATGGGCTTCGACATCCCGCTCTTCACCCCGATCTTCGTCGCCAGCCGCATCACCGGCTGGGCGGCGCATGTCATCGAGCAGCAGGCCGACAACCGGCTGATCCGCCCGCTGTCGCACTACACCGGTGCGGCGCAGCGCAGCATGCCCGCGCGCTGACCAGGATGCGCTGACCCGGGACCGCCGGCGGTCGAGGGATCGCAGGACTCCTCAGCGAGGATGGAAAGGCGGCGTCGCGATGCGGCGCCGCTTTTTTGCTGCCCTGGTCTGGCCCCAGGGCCGCCACGAAGCGGACTCGCGGAGGCCTTGTCCGCGGCCTCCGCGCATCGATCGCGCATTTGCAGCGGCGATTTGCAACGTCACGGCGCGGATTTCGTTGACAAGCAGATTGCGCGTGAAGATAGCGTGTCTCACGCGCGCATCGGACAAGCGCGATTCGCAGGAAGCACTGTCAAGAGGCAGGCATGCGGATCGGGACGAAGCGAGGTGCCGCGGTTCGGAAGGGTGACGGTACGGCATGCGGAATGGGACGGCGGGCGACTGGCCGCCGTCGCAGGACCTGGCAGGCAGGAGAGGCAGGCAGGGCAAACGCAGGCAGTCGTGGACATGGTCGTCGCGGGCGACAGGCATTTGCGCAGCAGGGCACCGGCTGGATCCGGCGGCAGGAATCTCCACCAAGGAATTTCCGCCGTCGCTTCGGGGGCCTCGCGCAGCACCGGTCGTCATCGCCGCCATCCCCCGCCGCTGCAGCACGCCCCATGCGGCATCCATCCCGGCCCGGTCGCTCTGCACCGGCTGCGCTGACCGGCACGGCATCCATCTTTGGGTAAGGAGATCCAGCACGTGACTGACGAGACCGAGACTTCCCTGCGCGCGCAGCCGATGGCGATGAGCACGACGCGACGCGCCGCCGCCACCCGCAAGGCCAGCACCGCCGGCCGCAAGCCCGCCGCCGCCAAGGCGACGGCGGCGAAGGCCACCAAGGCGACCGCCGCCAAGAAGCCGGCCGCGAAGAAGGCCGCCGCGCCGAAGAAGGCCGCGGCCAAGACCGCGACCAAGGCTGCTGCGGTGAAGAAGCCGGCGGCGAAGAAGGCCGCGGCGCCGAAGGCTGCCGCCGCCAGCAAGCCGGCCGCCAAGAAGGCCGCCGCGACCAAGACCGCCACGGCCAGGAAGCCGGCGGCGAAGAAGGCCGCCGCGCCGAAGAAGGCCGCGACCAAGACCGCCGCCGCGAAGAAGCCGGCGGTGAAGAAGGCCGCCGCGCCGAAGAAGGCCGCGACCAGGACGGCGGCGGCGAAGAAGCCGGCGGCGAAGAAGGTCGCCGCGCCGAAGAAGGCCGCGACCAGGACGGCGGCAGCGAAGAAGCCGGCGGCGAAGAAGGCTGCCGCGCCGAAGAAGGCCGCGACCAAGACCGCTGCCGCGCGCAAGCCGGCTGCCAAGAAGGCCGCTGCCCCCAAGACGGCTGCCAAGAAGACCGCGACCAGGACCACTGCCGCCCGGAAGCCGGCGGTGAAGAAGGCCGCGGCGCCGAAGACTGCCGCCGCCAAGAAGCCCGCCGCCCGCAAGGCCGCGGCGCCCAAGGCCGCCGCGCCGAAGAAGGTCGCCGCCCCGCGCAAGCCGCGCGCGGCGAAGGCCGCTCCGGCCGCCGCCCCGGTCGCCGAGGCCGCCGTCGCGCCGAAGGCGAAGAAGCCGGCCGCGCCGCGCAAGCCGCGCGCGCCGAAGGCCGCGCCGGCCCCGGTGGACATGCCGGAGATCGACGCTGCCGTTACCCCGATGCCCGCGCCGGAGACCCCGGCCGAGGCCAGCGGCAACTGACCCGCGGAACGCGCCCGACATCGTCGGGCGCACCGAACGGAAAAGCGTCGTCCCGGGAGGGGCGGCGCTTTTTTTCTGGGTGGATTGGCCGCGCCTTCGCCCTGGCCTAGCCTCGGCGCTGGAGAGAAGCCGAGGAAAGACATGTCCGAGAACCTGCACCGCATCCTCTATCTCAGCCACGCGCCGGAAGCGGTCTATGCCATGTGGCGCGCCCGCCTGCCGGAAGGCTGCGAGCTGCTGACGCTGTCGAGCAACGACGACACGGAGCGGCTGGCCAAGCTGGCCGAGGCCGATGCGGTGATCGTCGCCCCGCATGTGCTGCGCCCCGAATGGGTGGCGCTGGCCCCACGGCTGAAGCTGGTGCAGCACCAGGGCGTCGGCTGGCAGGGCGAGACCCCGATCGCGGAACTCCGCGCCCGCGGCATCCGTCTGGCCATCAATCCCTCCGGCACGGCGGATGTCGTCAGCGAGCACACGCTGTCGCTGATGCTGGCCTGCCTGAAGCATATCCCGCGGGTCGATGCGGCGATGCGGCGCGGCGAATGGCTGGGCACGGCGCTGCGCACCGTCTCGCGCAACCTGCGCGGCCGCACCGTCGGCATCGTCGGCATGGGACGGATCGGCTCGGCGGTCGCGGCGCTGCTGCAGCCCTTCCGCGTGCGCGGCCTCTATGTCGATCCCTACCAGCGCCTGCCCGAGGGGCTGGAGCTGGCGCTCGGCTTCCGCCGGGTCGAGCTGCCCGAGCTGCTGCGGGAGTCGGAGGTCGTCACCCTGCACCTGCCGGCGACGGCCGAGACCCACCACCTGTTCGACGACGCCGCCTTCGCCGCGATGCGCCGGGACGCCGTCCTCATCAATTGCGCCCGCGGCCCGGTGGTGGACGAGGCGGCGCTGGCCCGCGCGCTGAAGAACGGCACCATCCGCTCGGCCGGCATCGACGTCTTCGACCCCGAGCCGCCGCGCCCCGACAACCCGCTCTTCGCCCTCGACAACGTGGTGCTGACGCCGCATGTCGCGGCCGGCACCTATGACGCCATGCAGGCCAAGGTGGAGGGCGCCACCGCCAATCTCGGCCGCTTCTTCCGCGGCGAGGCTCTGCACGATGAGATCGACCTGACCCGATGCTGACCATCGCCCCCGTGGCCGCCGGGCAGAGGGGCCTGCTCGCCCCCCTGCTCGGCGCCTATGCCGCCGAGATGCGCGGCGTCCTCGAAGGCAGCCAGGCCGCCGACGGCGCGACCATCGCCGCGCTGCTCGACGCCGACCCGCGCAGCGAGCTGCTCCTGGCCTCGCGCGATGGGGCGCCGCTCGGTTTCGCGCTGTTCTACGACCTGCCCGAGGCGGTCTTCGCCCGCCGCTGCGGCCAGCTCGACGACCTCTTCGTCCGCCCGGAGGCGCGCGGCCAGGGCATCGCCCGCGCCCTGATCGCCGAGCTCCGCGCGCTCGGCGCGGCGCGGCGCTGGTCCCACCTCCGCTGGTTCGTCCCCGAGGGCGACCAGGCCGCCATCGCCCTCTACGAGCGCATCGCCGAGCGGGCCGACTGGCGCAGCTACATCCAGCGTCTGGACAGGTCGGCCTCGCTCTAGGCAACTTCGCGCCAGCCTCGGGGCTTGTTGCGCCATGCGCCTGAAGATCCTGCTCAACGCCGCCGGCGGCAGCGCCGGCGATGCCGGCCTGCCCGACCGCATCGCCAGCGCCTTCGCCCAGCACGGGGTGGCGGCGGAGGTCGCCTCGCTGCCCGGCCACGCACTGCAGGAGGCCGCCAGGGAGGCGCTGGAGGCCGGCTATGACGGGGTGGTGGCCGGCGGGGGGGACGGGACCATCAACGCCGTGGCGGGCGTCCTGGCGGGCAGCGGTCGTCCCTTCGGCGTGCTGCCGCTGGGCACGCTGAACCATTTCGCCCGGGACCTCGGCCTGCCGCGCGGGCTCGAGGCCGCCGCCGCCGTGATCGCCGCCGGCGCCACCCGGCCGGTCGATGTGGCGATGGTGAACGGCCGGATCTTCGTGAACAATTCCTCCGTCGGGCTCTATGCCGACATGGTGGCCGACCGTGACCGCCGCCGCCGCCAGCGCGGCTGGCGCAAGGGGCCGGCCATGCTGATCGCCGGCTGGCGCGCCTTCCGCCGCTTCGCCCGCCGCCGCCTGGTGGTGCGCGCCGAGGGCCAGCAGCAGGTGCTGCGCTCGCCGCTGGTCTTCGTCGGCAACAACCTCTACGAGACCAGCCTGCCGCGGCCCGGCACCCGCGGCGCCCTGGACCGCGGCGAACTCTGCCTCTGCGTCGCCAAGCACCAGAGCCGCCTGGGTCTGCTGCGCATGGGCCTGCGCGCCATGCTGGGACGCCTGCGCGACGAACGCGACCTGGTCTATTCCAGCGTCACAGCCGTCGAGATCGACAGCCGTCTGCCGGTGCTGCGGGTGTCCTTCGACGGTGAGGTGACGACGATGGTGCCGCCCCTCCGCTACCGCAGCCTGCCGGGGGAATTGCTGGTGTTCGCCCCGAAGGCCGTGCAGGCAGGGTAGAGAAGGCGAGCCAAAGGCCAGGGGAATGAAGTCCCCTGGACCCCTTCGTCTGCCCGTCGGATGGCCATGTCCAGGTGACGACAGGACGTGGCCCGGCCCAGCGTCAGCACGACCTTCGGGCGAGCGCGGATGTCATGGGAATGGCGTCCCGCCGCGATGCCCGGGTGACGGCGCCGATGAGGCGCAGGTTCCGCCACGGCCGGTCATCAGAAAAAAGATGGGGGTTCGGGGGAATTCATTCCCCCGACCTTTCTTTGTCTTCTCCTACCGCTTCAACAACCCACCCGCGACAAGCAGATCCGCCGTCGCCGGGCTGAAGGCGCAGGGCACGTCGTAGACCAGCGCGATGCGCAGCAGGGCCTTCACGTCGACGTCGTGCGCCTGGGGCGCCAGCGGGTCGGGGAAGAAGATCAGGGCATGCACCTCGCCCTCGGCGATCATGCCGCCGATCTGCTGGTCGCCGCCCAGGGGGCCGCTCTTCACGGTGCGGATGGAGAGCTCCGGGTTGCGCTCGCGCAGCACGCCACCGGTGGTGGCGGTGCCGATGATGCTGTGCGGCGCCAGCTGGGCGGCATGGCGCGCGGCCCATTCGGCCAGCGCAGGCTTCATGCGGTCATGCGCCACGAGGGCCAGGGTGATGCTCACGGTGTGATGCTCATGCGAAAGCCCTCAGGAAGAAGTCGCGGGCGCCGAAATTGCCGGATTTGAGCGCCAGGTGGATCCCGGCCGGCTCGGCATAGGTCCAGGGCACGCCGGGATCGATCTGCGGCCCGATGCGCAGCCGGTCGACGCCCAGCGCCTGCACGACGGCGCCAGAGGTTTCCCCGCCCGCCACCACCAGGCGGGCAACGCCGCGGGCGAGCAGCGTCCTGGCGATACCGGCCAGCGCGGTCTCGACCAGGCTTCCAGCCGCGTCGCGGCCGAGGCGCGCCTGCAGCGCTGCAACCTTCTCGGGCGCGGCGGAGGCGGCGATGACGACGGGGCGCTTCTCCGAAAGAGGCCCGGCCTCCAGCCAATCTTCCGCCTGGCGCTGCAGCGCCGCGGCGTCGGGGGTGGCGAGGGCGTCAAGCTCCAGCGTCGGGACATGGTCGCGCGCCAGGCCGATCTGGCCGAGCGTGGCGCGGGAGCAGGAGCCGGCCAGCACCGCCATGGCGCCGCGCGGTTCCGGCAGGGCGTCGGCGTCGTGGCGGTCGGGCAGCAGGCCGGCATCGCGGAAGTTCTGCGGCAGGCCCATGGCCAGGCCCGAGCCGCCGGTGACCAGCGCGTGGTTGGCCACGGCGGCGCCGAGCGCGTGCAGATGCGCTTCCGTCACCGCGTCGGCGATGGCGTAGCGGCGGCCGCCGTCGCGCAGGCGGTTGATCGCCTGGCGGATGGCGGCCCCGCCTTCCTCGACGGTGGCGAAGGGGATCAGGCCGACGCCGCCCTCGGTCTGGCGCGACAGGACGCGGACCAGGTTGGGGTCGCGCATCGGCGTCAGGGGGTGGCGTTCCATGCCGCTTTCGCTGAGCAGCGACGTGCCCACGAAGAGATGGCCGTGGAAGACCGAGCGGCTGTTGGCCGGGAAGGCCGGGCAGGCGAGGGCGAAGCCGGATTGCAGCCGGTGCAGCAGGGCGTCGGCGACGGGGCCGATGTTGCCGGCATCGGTGCTGTCGAAGGTGGAGCAGTATTTGAAGAAGATCTGCTTCGCGCCGGCGGCCAGCAGGGCGTCGCAGGCGGCCAGGCTGTCGGCGACGGCTTCCGCGGCCGGCGCGGTGCGCGACTTCAGCGCGACGACGATGGCGTCGGCCTCGGGCAGGGGCGTGGTGGGGACGCCGATGACCTGGATGGTGGTCATGCCGTGGGCGACGAGCATGGCGGCGAGGTCGGTGGCGCCGGTGAAGTCGTCGGCGATGCAGCCCAGCAATGGCATTGGCGTCGGTGCTCCTTGCCGCAGGCCTCTACACCCTGTGGCCTCGGGCGCCAATGAATGTGGGGGTCCGGGGGCATTCAATGCCCCCGGAGTCTTACTTGCTCTGGGGCAGCGCCAGCAGGTCGGTGTGCCCGATGCGCGCGCCCAGCTTGCCGCGCTTGGCCTGCTGGCTGCGGTCCGTCGCCCATGCTGCGGCCCTGGCCGTCGAGGCGTGCCCTTGCGCCAGCGTATGGGCGAAGACCGAGGCCGAGGCGGGGACGGACCAGGGGCTCGGGGCGGTGACGACGTTGAAGCCCTTGGCGCGGAACTCGCGGGCCATGGTCGCAGGGGCTGCCGGGCCGAGGGCGCGTCCGGCGAAACCCTTGTCGCGCTGCTGGTCGCGGCGGAAGGCGTTGGCGACGGCGCGGTCCTGCGGGTGGGGCGGGAAGAAGGCCTCGCGCCCGTCGACGTTGAGGGTGGCGTAGAAGGGCACCTTCAGCGACGCCGCCATGCCGCGCACCCAGCGGGCCGAGACCAGGTCGCAGAGCGCCGAGCAGACCACGGCATCGGCCTTGTCCAGCGGCAGGCGGCGCGGCTGGGCCAGGTCGGCGACCAGGGCCTCGACGCGCCAGGCGCCGGCGGGGCTGTGGACCAGCAGCGTGGTGCTGCGCGGCCAGGTGGTGGGCCAGCCGGCGAGGATGGCGCGTTCCTCGATCTCGGCGAAGGCGCGCTGCAGCAGGTCCGCGTCGGCGTCGACCAGGGTCCAGTGCTGGGCGCGGTTCAGCTTCGGCGCCAGCCAGCGCAGCATCGAGCCGGTGCCGGCGCCGAGGTCGTAGAGATGCGGCCGCGCCGGCAGGACCTCCGCCAGGCGGGCGGCCAGGCGCGGGTCGCGGGCGCGGGCGTCGAAAGGTTCGCGCAGCGCCAGCCAGTCGCCGTCGAAGCTCTCGGTCATTCGGCGGCCTTGTCGATCTCGGCGGCGAAGGCCTCGGCGCGGTCGGTCCAGCGCGGCAGGCGCTGGCCGGCGGCCCAGGCGGCGTCCGCCATCTCGGCGCGGAGCGCGCGGTCGTAGATCGGGCGGCGCATGGCGCGGGACAGCGAGGTGACGTCGCCGGGGGCGGCCATGACGCCGGCCTCCTTCGGCATCAGGTCGGCGATGGCGCCGCCGGCGGTCAGCGCCAGGGGCAGGCCGCGGGCAAGGGCCTCGGCGGCGGCCATGCCGTAGCCTTCCCAATGGGTGGCCAGGGCAAAAATATCGGCGCGGGCATAGAGGGCTTCCAGCGCCTCGGCGGTGACCTCGCCGGCGAAGGTTACGCGCTGCTCGATGGCCAGCTCCTGTGCCAGCGCCTTGAGGCCCTCGGCATGGACGGGGTCGCGCGGGGCGCCGGCGATGGTGAGCGTCCAGTCGAGGTCGGGCAGGCGGGCCAGCGCCTTCATCAGCACGTCATGACCTTTCCGCTTCGTCAGCACGCCGACGGCCAGGATGGCGCAGCCGGGGCCGCCCGAGCCAAGGCTGCGGGGGGCGGGGTCGGTGCCGGGCTCGACCACGCCGATGCGGGCGGGATCGGCGCCGAATTCCAGCGGCAGGCGGTCGGCGGTCAGGCGGGAGGTCGCGACCAGGCGCGGGAGGCGCTGGAAGATGGCGCTTTCGCGGGCCTTCAGCGTGGCGTGCTCGGCCTCGGTGAAGCCGGGCTCGATGGCCGTCGGGTGGTGGATCAGGCCGATGCCGCCGCGCGCCACCAGCTGGTCCAGGACCGGCGCGAAGGCGGGCAGGCCGAGGCCGTCGACGATCGGGCGCACGCCCTCTGGCAGGGCTTCCAGCGCGGCGCGGGCCGTGGCCTCGGCGGCGTCGTCCGGCAGCGGGTGGCGGCCGGCGAGCTCGACCACTTCGATCTCATGGCCGCCGGCGCGAAAGCCCTCGACCAGGCGGCGGTCATAGCCATAGCCGCCGGAGATGCTGCCGAAGGGCCCCGGCACCAGCAGGGCGAGACGTTTGCTCATGCGACGGGGGCCTCGTAGGCCGCCCAGGCGAGGGGGCTTTCGCGCAGCAGCACCTTAATGGCCTCGACCTTGCGGCCGCTGTCGCCCAGGCGCCCGTCCTTCACCGCGGCCGAGAGCAGGCCGTGGATGTGGTGGCAGAGGAATTCCGTGCTGGTGTTCTGGCCGGCGAATTCCGGGACGGTGTCCAGGTTGCGGTAGTCGATGGCGTCCAGGATTTTTCTCAATTCGACCCGGGCGGCGGCGATGTCGACCAGCAGATTGGCCTCGTCCAGGCGGGGGGCACGGAATTCGGCCTCGACGACGAAGGTGGCGCCATGCACGCGCTGGGCGGGGCCGAAGCCTTCGCCGCGGAAGCTGTGGGCGACCATGATGTGATCGGCGACCGTCAGGCTGAACATCGTGCGGGCACTCCTGTCTTTACGAAGCGTAGGTGATGACGGGGCAGAGGGGCGCAAGCTGCCCGGATGGCGGCGTGCCCAGAATGTCTTTCATCCGGACCGGCAGGTCGTCGAAGGGCACGACCGGCCCGGCCAGCGCGTCGAGCGCCGGGCTGTCCAGCAGCGACAGCGCCAGCGCCATGCGGTCGGCATAGCTCCGGCGGTGGCGCATCACCGGCGAGACGGCGCCGACCTGGGTCGAGCGGATGGTCAGCCGGCGCGAATGGAAGGCTTCTCCCAGGGGGAGAGAAACGGCGCGGTCGCCGAACCAGGAGGCCTCGAGTATGCGGGCCTCGAAGGCGGCGTGGCTCAGCGCCTGGCGCAGCCCGGCCGGATTGGCCGAGGCATGCACGATCAGCTCCTGCTCGTCCGGGCAGTCTTCCGGCGTGGCGAAGCGGGCGCCGAGCTGCTCGGCCACGGAACGCCGCCCTTCATCGGTGTCGACGACGGTGACCGCGGTGCCGGGGATGCGGGCCATCAGCCAGGCGGCGAGCAGCCCGACCACGCCGGCGCCAATGACCAGGATGCGCTCGCCAGGCAAAGGCGCCGCATCCCAGACGATGTTCAGCGCGGTTTCCAGATTGGCGGCGAGGACGGCGCGGCGGTCGGGCGCGCCGGCGGGCACGACATGGCACATGGCGGCGGGCGCCAGGAACAGGTCCTGGTGGGGATGCAGGCAGAAGACGCGCTGGCCGATTTTTTCCGGTGGTCCGGCCTCGACGCGGCCGACCGCCGCGTAGCCATACTTCACCGGGAAGGGGAACTCCCCGGACTGCAGCGGCGCGCGCATGGCGTCCCACTGGCCCTCGGGGACGCGGCCGGCATGCACCAGCCGCTCGGTGCCGCGGGAGATGCCGGTGGCGAGCGTGCGGAGCAGCAGCTGGTCGGGGCCAGGCTCGGGAAGGACTTCCTCGCGGATTTCGGCGATACCGGGCGCGACGGCCCAGAGGGCCCGCGCCTTCACTGGCAGACCCCGGGTCGGGCGCGGTGCAGGGCGATATCGAAAAGAACGTCGCGGCCGAGGCGGTGCACGTCCCAGTCGAAGCGCAGCCCGTCCGCAATGCGGGCGGCCTCGGGCAGGGTGAAGGCGGGGATGCCGCTGCCCAGCAGCACGGGGGCCACGGTGACATGCAGCCGGTCGAGGCAGCCGGCGGCCAGGAAGCGCGACACGGTCAGCCCGCCGCCCTCGACGAAGAGCCGACGCAGGCCCCGCGCCGCCAGCAGCGGCAGCAGCGCGCAGATGTCGAGCCCGCCGATCGCCGAGCGCGGCGCGCGCAACACGGCTGCGGCGCCATGGCTGTCGGGGCCGGCGGCGTCCTCGGCGCAGACCAGCAG
>NZ_MLCO01000290.1 GCF_001982615.1 Teichococcus deserti
TGGTAGCCGCCGGGGCCGATGTCCCAGGGCTCGGCGATCAGCTTCAGCCGCGACAGGACGGGATCCTGGCGGATGGCGTCGAAGAAGCCGGAGCCGGGGTCGAAGCCATGCCCCTCCCGCCCCAGGGTGGAGGCGAGGTCGAAGCGGAAGCCATCGACCCGGAAGGCGGTGGCCCAGTAGCGGAGGCTGTCCATCACCATCTGCAACACCCGGGGGTGCGAGAGGTTGACGGTGTTGCCGCAGCCGGTCTCGTCGATGTGCCGCCGCTCCTCGCCCGGCACCAGGCGGTAGTAGCTGGCATTGTCGAAGCCGCGCCAGGACAGCGTGGGCCCGAGAGCGTCGCCTTCGCAGGTGTGGTTGTAGACCACGTCGAGGATCACCTCGATGCCGGCGGCATGCAGGCGGCGGATGGCCACCCGGATCTCGTCCAGCGCGCCGGTCGCCAGATAGGCCGGCTCGGGGGCGAAGAAGGAGAGGGTGGAATAGCCCCAGTAGTTGCGCAGCCTGCGTTCCACCAGGAAGCGGTCCTGGCAGATCGCCTGCACCGGCAGCAGCTCGACCGCGGTGACGCCGAGCCGCTGCAGATGCTCGATCACCGGCGGGCTGGCGAGGCCCGCGAAGCTGCCGCGCTCACGCGGGGCGATGTCGTCGCGCTGGATGGTCAGGCCGCGCAGATGCGTCTCGTAGATCAGCGTGCGGTCCCAGGGCACTGAAGGCGGCCGGTCGTCGCCCCAGTTGAAGGCGTCGTCCACCACGACCGATTTCGGCATGGCGGCGGCGCTGTCGCGGCGGTCGAAGCTGAGATCGCCGCGCGGCGTGCCGATGCGGTGGCCGTAGAGCGCGTCGGACCAGCGGAGACTGCCGTGCAGCTGCTTGCCATAGGGGTCGAGCAGCAGCTTGTGCGGGTTGAAGCGGTGGCCGTGCTCGGGCTGGTAGGGCCCGTGCACGCGGAAGCCGTAGATCAGCCCCGGCCGCGCCTCGGGCAGGTAGCCGTGGAACACCTCGTCGGTGCATTCGGGCAGCGGCAGGCGGGCCACTTCCCGCCGGCCGGCCGCGTCGAACAGGCAGAGATCCACCTGGGTGGCATGCGCCGAGAAGACGGCGAAGTTGACGCCGAGCCCGTCCCAGCTGGCGCCGAGCGGATCCGGCCGGCCCGGCAGCAGCCAGTCGGGAAGCAGAGGCAAGTCAGCCCTCCATCGGGGTCAGCACGATCGTCGAGAGGCCGGGCAGCTGCAGGTCGAGCGAGTCTTCCAGCCCGTGCGAGGCGGCGCCCGCCGCATGCACCATGCCGCCATTGCCGTTGTTGGCGCCACCATAGATGGCCGCGTCCGAGTTGACGATTTCCCTCCACGACCCGCCCAGCGGCACGCCGACGCGATAGCCTTGCCGCAGGACGGGGGTCATGTTGCAGACGACCAGGGCCGGCGCGGTCCCCTCCGGCCCCAGGCGCAGATAGGCAAAGACGCTGTTCTGGCGGTCATCGAGCACCACCCAGCGGAAGCCGCCTTCCTCGCAATCTCGGGCGTGGAGGGCGGGGATGTCGCGGTAGAGCCGGTTCAGGTCGCGCACCAGCCGCTGGATGCCGGCATGCGGCGCCTGGTCCAGCAGGTGCCAGTCCAGCGAGCGGTCGTGGTTCCATTCGCGGTGCTGCGCGATCTCGCCGCCCATGAACAGCAGCTTCTTGCCCGGATGGGTCCACATGAAGCTGAGATAGGCGCGGAGATTGGCGAATTTCTGCCAGTCGTCGCCCGGCATCTTGCCGATCAGCGAGCCCTTGCCATGCACCACCTCGTCATGGCTGAGCGGCAGCATGAAGCGCTCGGAGAAGGCATAGACCAGGCCGAAGGCGATGCCGTCATGGTGGTACTGCCGGTAGACCGGCTCCATCTCCATGTAGTGGAGCGTGTCGTGCATCCACCCCATGTTCCACTTGAAGTCGAAGCCGAGGCCCCCTTCGTCGGCGCGGCGGGTGACGCCGGGGAAGGCGGTGCTTTCCTCGGCGATCAGCAGCTTGCCGGGGCAGCGCTCCTCGATGATCCGCGACAGCTCCTGGAGGAAGGAAATGCTCTCCAGGTTCTCGCGGCCGCCATGGATGTTGGGCACCCATTCATCGTGCTTGCGGCTGTAGTCGCGGTAGAGCATCGAGGCCACGGCATCGACCCGCAGCGCATCGACGCCATAGGTCTCCAGCCAGTGCAGGGCGCTGCCGATCAGGAAGTTGCGCACCTCCCGCCGGCCCAGATTGTAGATCAGCGTGTTCCAGTCCTGGTGGAAGCCCTCGCGCGGGTCGGCATGCTCGTAGAGCGCCGTGCCGTCGAAGCGGGCCAGGCCATGGCTGTCGGTCGGGAAATGCGCCGGCACCCAGTCGAGGATGACGCCGATCCCCGCCTCGTGCAGCCGCTCGACCAGCCGGGCGAAATGCTCCGGCGGGCCGAGCGCGGCTTGCGGCGCGTACTGCCCCAGCGGCTGGTAGCCCCAGGAGCCGCCGAAGGGGTGCACCATGACCGGCAGGAACTCAACGTGGGAAAAACCCATGCCGGTGAGGTAGGGGATCAGCCGGTCGCCGAGCTCCTCCCAGGACAGCTCGCGGTTGCCGTCGCCGCGCATCCAGGAGCCGGCATGCACCTCGTAGACCGAGATCGGCTGGCTGGCGGGCGGGCCCGACCGGGCCGGCAGCGGCGCCGGCGGGCGGAAGCCGGCCGTGTCGGCGACGATCGAGCCGGTGGCCGGCGCGACCTCCGCCTGCCAGGCGAAAGGATCGGCCTTCAGCGGCAGGATGGCGCCGTTCGGGTCGAGCACCTCGTACTTGTAGATCGTGCCCGGCCCGATATCGGGCAGGAAGATCTCCCAGACCCCGGGGCCGTGGCGCAGCCGCATCGGGTTGCGGCGGCCGTCCCAGCCATTGAAGTCGCCGACCACTGAGACGCGGCGGGCATTCGGCGCCCAGACGGCGAAGCGGGTGCCGCTGACGCCGTCGACCGTCATCGGATGCGCGCCGAGCGTGCGGCCGATGTCGCGATGCGCGCCTTCGCCCAGCAGATGCAGGTCGAGCTCGCCCAGCAGCGGGCCGAAGGAATAGGCGTCGGCCGCCTCCTGCACCGTGCCGCTCCAGTCGATGCGCAGGCGATAGGGCTTGTCCGCGGGCAGCGGCCCTTCGAACAGGCCCGCGGCATGGGTCAGCGCCAGCGGCGCCGCGCCGTCGGCGGTGATGGCGGCCACGGCCGTGGCGCCGGGCAGCAGCACGCGCAGCCAGGGCTTGCCGTCAGCCCCGGGCTGCGGGCCGAGCAGGGCGAAGGGGTCGCCATGGCGCCCCTCCACCAGGGCGGCCACGGCCTCCGGCGGCAGGGTGGCGGGCGCCAGCTTCACGGGCGGCGGGGTGGCCGGCTGGTTCGGATTGGCCATGCCTCGTCACTCCTTGGAAGGGCTGGCGCCCAGGATCGTCGCGCTCAGCCGGGCCAGGCCGTGCAGCGGAATCGGCAGCCAGCCCGGGCGGTTGGCCGCCTCATAGCAGATCTCGTAGGCCGCCTTCTCCAGCAGGAAGAGCTCGAGCAGCGCGGCCTCGGCCTCGCCCGCCACCCAGGGGCGCGGGGTCTCGGCATGCACGGCACGGTAGGCGCCGAGGAAGGCGCTGCCGGCATGGTTGCGGAAGTCTTCCAGCAGCGCGGTGCGGCGCTCGGCCTCCTCGCCGGCGGTGGGCTCGCTTTCCGGGCGGGCGCTGGCCACCGCATAGTCGAAGGAGCGCAGCAGCCCGGCCACGTCGCGCATCGGCGAGGACTTGGCACGGCGCTGCTCGAGCGACTTGGCAGGCTCCCCCTCGAAGTCGATGATGCAGGCGTCGCCCTGCACCACCAGCACCTGGCCGAGATGGAAGTCGCCATGGATGCGGGTCTGCAGCGCGCCCTCGCCGGCGGCGGCCAGCCGGTCGATGGCCGCCGACAGCGCGGCCTTCTGCGCGATCAGCTGGGCTGCGGCCTCGGCATCGGCCGGGCTCGCCCAGTCGCGCGGCGCGGCCAGCGCCTTCAGCGCCGCCTCCAGCTGCAGGCGGGCGCCGCGGGCCCAGGCCTTGGTCTCCTTCGCCGTCGCCGGCTCGGGGTTGAAGGCGGGGTCGTCGCTCTCCTCGGCCAGCACCGCATGCATTTCCGCCAGCCGCTTGCCGAGCGCCGCCGCGAAGACGGCATAGCCGCCGAAGGCATTCTCCTGCTCCTCCGGCGAGGCTTCGGCAACGGCGAGCTCGCCCACGCTGCGCTGCAGGAAGTCGGTCGTCCAGCCCCAGCCATCGCCCTGGTTGCGGACAAAGCCCTGCACCACGACCAGGGTGCGCGGCGTGCCGTCGGCGCCGATGCGCACCACCTCGCCCAGCAGCGGCGCGGTCTGGCCGAAGCCGCGCTCGGTCAGGTGGCGGGTCATCTCCGTCTCGGGGCTGATGCCTTCGGTGACGCGGCGGACCAGCTTGAGGACCGCCTGGTCGCCGATGATCAGCGAGGAGTTCGACTGCTCGGCCGAGAGGCGCCGGATCTCGGCATCCGCCGGGATGCTGGCCGCATCGAACTGCGAGGTCGGCAGGAAGCGGATCTCGCCTTCCGACAGCGGCATCACCGCGCTTTCCGCCAGCCCCTTCAGCACGCCGGTGGGCAGCGCGTCGAGGGCGAAGGCATCGGTGAGCACGCCGACGCGGCGGCCGCGGCGGACGCGGGCCAGCGCCAGCTGCTGCGGCAGGGCGCTGCTGCCCGCCTCGTCCTCCCAGGCGATGCCGAGCGGCAGCAGGTAGCGGGCGCGGCCATCGCCCTCGGTGACCTCCACCTCGGCCAGCAGCACCTCGACCGTGGTGTCGGCCAGCGCCTCGGCGAAGGCCAGGTGCGGATCGGCCGGCGGGCCGTCCTTGCCGGCAAACCAGCGGCGCTTGGCCAGATATTGCGGCAGGGCGTCGTGCTCGATCACCCGGCGCGGGGCGGCGGCCAGCACATCGGCCAGGCCGCCGCGCAGCACCAGGGTGGAGAGCTCGGACATCGCTTCGGGGGCGGGCGTGTGCCAGCTGGGCATGGCGACCTCGGTTGCCAGGAGGAACCAGTAGAAGCCATAGGGCGGCAGGGTCAGCAGATAGGTCAGCTGGCCGATCGGCGGGAAGGAGGAGCCGCCGACGAGTTCCACCGGCACGCGGCCGGCGAACTGCGCCAGGTCGAGCTCCACCGCCTGCGCCGTGCGCGACAGGTTGCAGACGCAGAGGATGGTCTCGCCCTCGTATTCGCGGAGATAGGCGAGGATCTTGCGGTTGCCCGGATAGAGATAGCCGAAATTGCCGCGGCCGAAGGACTGGTGGCGCTTGCGCACCGCCAGCATGCGCCGGGTCCAGTTCAGCAGCGAATGCGGATCGGCCGACTGCGCCTCGACATTGACCGCCTGGAAGCCATAGACCGGGTCCATGATCGCCGGCAGCACCAGGCTGGCCGGATTGGCGCGGCTGAAGCCGCCGTTGCGGTCGGGCGACCACTGCATCGGCGTGCGCACGCCGTCGCGGTCGCCGAGATGGATGTTGTCGCCCATGCCGATCTCGTCGCCGTAGTAGAGGACGGGCGTCCCCGGCATCGAGAGCAGCAGGGAATTCATCAGCTCGATGCGGCGGCGGTCATGCTCCAGCAGCGGCGCCAGGCGCCGGCGGATGCCGAGGTTGATGCGCGCCCGCTTGTCCGAGGCATAGGTGTTCCAGAGATAGTCCCGCTCCTTGTCGGTCACCATCTCCAGCGTCAGCTCGTCATGGTTGCGCAGGAAGATCGCCCATTGGCAGGTGTCCGGGATCTCCGGGGTCTGCCGCAGGATGTCGGTGATCGGGAAGCGGTCCTCCTGCGCCATCGCCATGTACATGCGCGGCATCAGCGGGAAGTGGAACGACATGTGGCATTCGTCGCCGTCGCCGAAATACTGCTGGGTGTCCTCCGGCCACTGGTTGGCCTCGGCCAGCAGCATCTTTCCCGGCGCATGCTCGTCCAGCGCCGCGCGGATCTTCTTCAGCACGACATGCGTTTCGGGAAGGTTCTCGTTGTTCGTCCCGTCGCGCTCGATCAGGTAGGGGATCGCGTCCAGCCGCAGCCCGTCGACGCCGGCATCCAGCCAGAAGCGCATGACGGAGAGCACCTCCTTCATGACCTGCGGGTTGTCGAAGTTCAGGTCCGGCTGGTGGCTGTAGAAGCGGTGCCAGAAATAGGCGCCGGCCTCGGCGTCCCAGGTCCAGTTCGACTTCTCGGTGTCGAGGAAGATGATGCGGGTGCCTTCGTACTTCTTGTCGGTGTCCGACCAGACGTAGAAGTCGCGATGCACCGAGCCGGGCTTGGCGCGGCGCGCCCGCTGGAACCAGGGATGCTGGTCCGAGGTGTGGTTGATGACCAGCTCGGTCACCACGCGGATGCCGCGCGCATGCGCCGCCTGGATGAAGCGGCGGATGTCGGCCAGCGTGCCGTATTCCGGATGCACCGCCTTGTACTCGGCGATGTCGTAGCCGTCGTCGCGCCGCGGCGAGGGGTAGAAGGGCAGCAGCCAGACGACGTCGACGCCGAGCGTCGCGATGTAATCCAGCTTGGCGATCAGCCCCGGCAGGTCGCCCACGCCATCGTCGTTCGAATCGAAGAACGACTTGATGTGCAGCTGGTAGATCACCGCATCCTTGTACCAGAGCGGATCGGCCGGATGCTCCGGCAGCGGCGCGGCGGCGGCGGCGGGCAGGTG
>NZ_MLCO01000291.1 GCF_001982615.1 Teichococcus deserti
CTTGGCGGTGATGGCCAGGCCCAGCCCGGTGCCGCCCGGCGTGCGCGAGATGAAGGGGCGGAAGATGTCTTCGCGCATGTCGTCCGGCACGCCGGGCGGCACCGGGCTGGGCCTGGCCATCACCGCCAAGGCGATGCAGGCGCATGGCGGCGGCGTCGCCCTGGAAGACTGCCCTGGCGGCGGCAGCCGCTTCGTCCTGACCCTGCCGCCCGCGGAGGCCTCGCCATGACCGACCAGCCCGGACGCCTGCTGCTGGTCGATGACGAGCCCGCCTTCTGCCGCCTGGCCGCCGCCTGGCTGGAACGCGCCGGCCATCGCGTCGTCGTGGCCCACGACCCGGAGCAGGCTGCCGCCCGCTTCGCCGAGACGGCGCCGGAGGTGGTGCTGCTCGACCTCGTGATGCCGCCGCGGCTGGTGCCGGAGGCCGGGCTCGACCTGATCCCCGGCTTCGCTTCGGTGCCGGTGATCGTCATGACCGCCCATGCCGAGCATGACCTCGCGCTGCGCGCCGTCGAGCGCGGCGCCTGGGACTTCCTGGGCAAGCCCGTGGAGCCGGAGCTGCTGTCTTTCGCCGTGGCGCGCGCCCTGCGCGTCGCCCGTCTGCGGCGGGAGGTGGCGGAATTGCGCGCCGGCGGCGGGGCCGAGGATCTGGGCCTGGTCGGTCGCAGCCCCGTCATGGCCCGGCTGCGCGAGCGGATCCGCAGGCTGGGCGCCACCTCGCTGCCGCTGATCGTGCTGGGCCCGACCGGCACCGGCAAGGAGCTGGTGGCCCGCGCCCTGCACCAGGTCAGCGACCGCCGCGCCGGACCCTTCATCGCCGTGCATTGCGGCGCCCTGCCGGGCGAGCTGCTGGAAAGCGAGCTCTTCGGCCATATCAAGGGCGCCTTCACCGGCGCGCATCGCGACCGGCCCGGCCTGGTGGAGGCGGCGCATCGCGGCACGCTGTTCCTCGACGAGGTCGGCGAGATGCCGCCCCCCATGCAGGTGAAGCTGCTGCGCTTCCTGGCCGACGGCAGTTTTCTTCCTGTTGGCGGCCGCGAGATGCGGCGCGCCGAGGTGCGCATCGTCGCCGCCACGCATCGCGACCTGGAAGCCATGGTCGCCGCCGGCACCTTCCGCGAGGATCTGTTCTTCCGGCTGAAGGGCTTCGTCATGCGCACGCCGGCCCTGGCCGAGCGCGCCGACGATATTTCCCTGCTGGCCGCGGTGTTCCTGCAAAGGGTGGCGCCGGGGGCGCGGCTGACGCCGGATGCGCTGTCCTGGCTGGCGGCGCGCGACTGGCCCGGCAATGTCCGCGAGCTGCGCGCCGTGGTCGAGACCGCCGGCGCCCTGGCCACCGAAGGCGAGGGGGTGGATGCCGCCCTGCTGCGCTTCGCCGCCGGCGAGGCCGAGGAAGAGCAGGAGGCGCCGCCCGCCGGGGCGGGCCCGGGCCAGCTCGACGCCGCCATCGCCGCGCTGGAAAGCCGCATGCTGCGCCAGGCTCTGGCGGAGACGGGCGGCAACCAGTCGGAGGCGGCGCGGCGCCTCGGCATCTCGCGCCCCGGGCTGATCAAGAAGATGGCGCGGCTGGGGCTGCGCTAGAGACCCACTTTCCCCGCCGGGCTGGCCGATCCCAGGCGCGAGCGGCGGACATAGCTGCGCATCGTGGTCAGGCTGCGATGCCGGCTATGGCCCATGATTTCCTCGTCGGGGACGCCGGCGCGATAGGCGGTGGTGATGAAGCCGGCACGCAGCCCATGCGGCGACAGCGGCTCCAGCAGCGTCGCGCGGATCCCGGCCTGCTGCGCGCGCTTCAGCAGGATCAGCCGCAGCGCCTCGCCGGTCAGCGCGCCGTCGCGGATGGTCTGGTGCCGCGTCACGCCCCGGAAGGCCGGGCCGCGCGTGATGCCGGCGGCCTGCAGCCAGGCCTTCAGCGCCCGCACCGGGCAGGTGGCCACCGACTGCCCCTGCGGAATGCCGATGCGCTGGCCTTCGCCTTCCTGGTCGGTCTTGGAGCGCGGGATCAGCAGCTCGATCCCGCGCGGCTTCCAGGCGATGTTTTCCACCGAGATGCCGCAGAGCTCCGAGCGCCGCAGCGCGCCGGCGAAGCCGAGCAACAGGAGAGAACGGTCGCGCAGACCGGCGAGGTCCTCCTCGCAGACCGCGACCAGCCGCTGGATCTCGGGCGTGGTCAGCGCCTGGGCGCGTTTCGGCGGATCGCCATGGGTGCGGCCGATGCCGCGCAGCACCTCGCGGATGGCGGTGTGGCGGGTGTCGAGCGACTGCCCGGCCAGGCGATGCGCCCGGGCGATGCCCGCAACCTTGCGCCGCAGCGTGGCGCGCGCATAGCCTTCGCCGAGCTCGGCCAGATAGTCGCCCACAAGCTCCGGCGCCGCCGGCAGCGCCGCGACGCCGCGCGCCTGGCACCACAGCGCGAAGGCGGCCCAATCGGCGGTATAGGCGCGCACCGTCGCCTCGGCATCGGCGGCGACGCGGTAGCGCGCGGCGAGGCGGGCGGCGCGTTCGGGCTTCGGATCGGCGGTCATGCGGGGCAGGCTAGGCGGCCGGTGCGACGGATGTCAACTTGCGATAATGTTCCTTCTCGCAAGTCAGGATGGGGCCTGGGCAGCGGCTTCTGGCGGTGGCAGGCTCGGCGCCATGCATGACGATCTGATCCGCCTGACCGCGACCGAGGCCGTCGCCCGCCTGCAGCGCGGCGAGGTCTCTCCCCTGGAGCTGGTCGAGGCCGCCGCCGCCCGCATCGCCGCGGTCGAGCCTGCGGTCAACGCCCTGCCCACCCTCTGCCTGGACCGCGCCCGCGACCATGCCCGCCGCCTGATGGCCGGCGAGGGCCGCGAACGGCAAGGCACCGCCGGCTGGCTGGCCGGGCTGCCGGTCAGCATCAAGGACCTGACCGACGTGGCGGGCGTGCGCACCACCTATGGCTCGCCGATCTTCCGCGACCATGTGCCGGCAACGTCGCATCCGGTGGTGCAGCGGATCGAGGCCCAGGGCGGCATCGTCATCGGCAAGTCGAACACGCCGGAATTCGGCGCCGGCGGCTCCACCTTCAACGAGGTCTTCGGCCGCACGCGCAACCCCTGGAACACTTCCCTCACCTGCGGCGGGTCGACGGGCGGCGGCGCCGTCTCGGTGGCCACCGGAGAGGCCTGGCTGGCCCAGGGCACCGACCATGGCGGCAGTCTGCGCCGGCCGGGAACCTATTGCGGCGTGGTCGGGCTGCGGCCCTCGCCGGGGCGCGTCACGCGGGGGACGCCCAACAACCTGTTCTCGCCCTTGTCGGTGCAGGGGCCGATGGCGCGCAACGTGCCGGACCTGGCGCTGTTCCTCGACGCCCTGGCCGGCTGGTGCCCGCTGGACCCGCTGACCTATGACGCCCCGTCCCGGTCCTATGCCGCTGCCGTCGCGGCGGCCGGGGCGGAGAAGCCGAAGCGCATCGCCTTCACCACCGACTTCAACGGCCAGCTGCCGGTGGACCGCGAGACCCAGGCGCTGACCCGCGCCGCCATGCGCCACTTCGAAGACATGGGCTGCATCGTCGAGGAATTCGCGCCGGATCTGGAGGAACTGGGAGAAGCCTTCCTGATCCTGCGCAGCCAGTCCTTCGTGGTCGACCGCGAGGCGCAGCTCGCGACGCATCGCGACCAGATCAAGCCGGACATCATCTGGAACACCGAGCGGGGGTTGGCGGCGACGCCGAGCCAGCTGGCCTGGGCCGACCGGCAGCGCGCGGCTTTCTACCGCCGGATGGCGGCGATGTTCGGGCGCTACGACGTCTTCGTCACGCCCGGCGCCGCGACGCCGGCCTTCGACGTCATGCTGCGCAACCCGGAGACCATCGCCGGCGTGAAGCTGGAAAACTACATGGCCGGGTCGATGATCAACGCCGCCATCACCCTCGCCGGCTGCCCGGCGGTCGCGGTGCCCTGCGGCTTCGACCAGTATGGGCGGCCGGTCGGGCTGCAGGTGGTGGCGCCGCCGCGCCGCGACGAGATCGCGCTGCAGGCCGCCGCCCTGTTCGAGCAGGCCAGCGGCCTGTCCCTGAAGGTGCCGCTGGATCCCCGGCCGGGGGTGGTGCCCCCGGCCGAAGCCGCCGCCTAGCGCTTGCGGCGCTGCTGGCTGACGTCGCGCACCGCGCCGCGCGCCGCGCTGGTGGTCAGCGCGGCATAGGCCTGCAGCGCCGTCGAGACCACGCGCTCGCGGCCGATCGGCACCCAGGCCTCCTCGCCACGGGCTTCCATGGCGGCGCGGCGCTCGGCCAGCACCGCGTCGTCGACCGCCAGGCGGATGATGCGGTTCGGGATGTCGATCTCGATCCGGTCGCCCTCCTCGACCAGGCCGATGGTGCCGCCCTCGGCCGCCTCGGGCGAGCAATGCCCGATCGACAGGCCCGAGGAGCCGCCGGAGAAGCGGCCGTCGGTGACGAGCGCGCAGGCCTTGCCCAGCCCCTTCGACTTCAGATAGCTGGTCGGATAGAGCATTTCCTGCATGCCCGGGCCGCCCTTGGGGCCTTCGTAGCGGATCAGCACCACGTCGCCGGCGACGACCTTGCCGCCCAGGATGCCGTCCACCGCCGCGTCCTGGCTTTCGAACAGCCGCGCCGGGCCGTTGAACACCAGGATCGAGGCGTCGACGCCCGCCGTCTTCACGATGCAGCCGTCTTCCGCCAGGTTGCCGTAGAGCACCGCCAGCCCGCCATCCTTGGAGAAGGCGTGCTCGGCATTGCGGATGACGCCCTTCTCGCGGTCGAGGTCGAGCTCCTCCCATCGCGCCGACTGGCTGAAGGCCACGGTGGTCGGGATGCCGCCGGGGGCCGCGCTGAACAGGGTCTGCGCCGTCTTGCCGGCGCCGCGCTTCAGGTCCCAGCGGTCGAGCGCATCGGATAGGGTCGGCGCATGCACTGTGGAGCAGGAGGTGTCGAGCAGCCCGGCGCGATCCAGCTCGCCCAGAATGCCAAGAATGCCGCCGGCGCGGTGGACGTCCTCGACATGGACATTGGCGACAGCGGGCGCGACCTTGCACAGCACGGGGACGCGGCGCGACAGGCGGTCGATATCCTGCATGGTGAAGCCGACCTTGCCCTCTTCCGAGGCGGCCAGCAGGTGCAGCACGGTGTTGGTCGAGCCGCCCATGGCGATGTCCAGCGTCATCGCATTCTCGAAGGCGGCGAAGCTGGCGATGTTGCGCGGCAGGGCGCTGGCGTCGTCCTGCTCGTACCAGCGGCGCGCCAGGTCGACGATGGTGCGGCCGGCCTCGAGGAACAGGTCGCGGCGGTCGGCATGCGTCGCGACGATGGTGCCGTTGCCGGGCAGCGCCAGGCCCAGCGCCTCGGTCAGGCAGTTCATCGAATTGGCGGTGAACATGCCCGAGCAGCTGCCGCAGGTCGGGCAGGCCGAGCGCTCGATGACCTGGACTTCCTCGTCGGTCACGCTGCTGTCGGCGGCGGCGACCATGGCGTCGATCAGGTCGATGCTGCGCTTCTGGCCGCGATGGACGACCTTGCCGGCCTCCATCGGGCCGCCGGAGACGAAGATCACCGGGATGTTCAGCCGCATCGCCGCCATCAGCATGCCGGGCGTGATCTTGTCGCAGTTGGAAATGCAGACCATCGCGTCGGCGCAATGGGCATTGACCATGTATTCGACGGAATCGGCGATCAGCTCGCGCGACGGCAGGCTGTAGAGCATGCCGCCATGCCCCATGGCGATGCCGTCATCCACCGCGATGGTGTTGAATTCCTTGGCGACGCCGCCGGCCGCCTCGATCTCGCGCGCGACCAGCTGGCCCAGGTCCTTCAGATGGACATGGCCGGGGACGAACTGGGTGAAGGAATTGGCGACCGCGATGATCGGCTTGCCGAAGTCGGAATCCTTCATGCCCGTCGCGCGCCAGAGGCCGCGGGCGCCGGCCATGTTGCGGCCATGCGTGGTGGTGCGGGAGCGATAGGCAGGCATGCGGACGTCCTCCGGGAACGGTCTTGGGGCAGTTGTGGCTGCCGGTGGCGGCCACCCTGCCCGTCCCGGCCTGTCCCGGCTGGCCCTGCGCGGGGGGCAGGACAGCCGGAGGACCGGAGAAACCATTGCCCTCGGCCGCGGTCAAGCGCCGAGGGGGAAGCCCTGGCAGGAGCCCCGCGCAACCGTCACAGCAGGCCCGCGGCGATCTCCCCCTGCATATGGCCCAGGAAGTTCCTGATCAGCGGGATGTCGGAGAATTCGCGCCGCCAGATCATCCAGGCCTGGCGCAGAACCGGCTGGCCGTCAGCGAAATGCAGCGGCGTCGACCAGAGCTGCCGCCCCTCACCCAGGAAGTTCGGCGCCAGGAAGACGCCGTAGCCCAGGCCGTTGGCGATCATCTCCAGGCAGGTGTCGCCGTGGTTGGCCCGCATGCCGATCAGGGGGCGGGCACGGAAATGGCTGTGCCACCAGCGCTCCACCAGGCGGCGGGCGAAGGGGTCGCTCAGATAGGCGATCTGCGGGGTCGTCGGCAGGTCGTCCAGCGCGATCGGCACGGCGTGGACCAGGCAGGCCTGCTCGCTGCCGATCAGGGCGCGCTCGAAGCCCCCTTCCCCCTCGCCGCGGATGAAGCCGACATGGATTTCGTCGCGCTCGAGCCGGCGGACCACGGCGGCGCTGATATCGGTCGCGATGTCCAGCGCGGCGCCCGGATATTCCTCCTTGAAGCGCTTCAGGCAGGGCGGCAGCAGATGGCGGGCGAAGCCGTTGGTCATGCCGAGCCGCAAGGTGCCCGAGGCGCCGCTGCCCAGCCGCAGCAGGTTGCCGCGGATCTCTGCCAGGCGGGCCAGCATCAGCTCGGCCTCGTCGGCCAGATATTCGCCTTCGGGGGTGAAGCTGATGCCCTTGGGCGTGCGCAGCACCAGCCGCACGCCGAGCGCCGCCTCGATGCCCTGCAGCTTCTTCGACAGGTTGGGCTGGCTCATGAACAGCCGGTCGGCGGCGCGGGTGACGTTCGGCGTCCGGCGCAGCTCAACGATGATCTTCCAGGCGGCCTCGTCCATCCGCATCCCTTCTCGACCATTCCATTTTGGAATGGCTTTCGATGAAAGACAACGATTTTACAGTCCCAAGAAGTTTCCCTATGACCGATGCGATCGGCGCCGGCGGCAGGACCCCGCGCCGCAGTAAAACGCCTGGGTTCGGCAAGAAATCCAGCGGCAAAGGGGAAGGCGTCCATGGTCGAATGGCGTCCCCTTCGCCATGCGGTCAAGAAACCGGCCCGAAGGATGCTGCGCATCCGAGGCCAGAAGGGGCGGCATGATCTACCACCATCTCTACAAGAACTTCGCCAGGAAGGAACAGGTGACGGTCGGGCTGATCGGCGCCGGGGCCTATGGCACCGCCATCGTCACCCAGGACCCGCACACGCCGCGGCTGAATGTGGCGGCGGTCGCCGACCTGTCGCTGACCGCCGCCCGCGGCGCCTATGAGAAGGCCGGCTTCGCCCCCGAGACCCTGGCCGAATGCCGTACGCTGGAGGAGGCCGAGGC
This sequence comes from Teichococcus deserti, assembly GCF_001982615.1. Taxonomy (GTDB): domain Bacteria; phylum Pseudomonadota; class Alphaproteobacteria; order Acetobacterales; family Acetobacteraceae; genus Pseudoroseomonas; species Pseudoroseomonas deserti. Next base: position 7,505 of record NZ_MLCO01000291.1, read on the forward strand.
CGCCATCGCCGCCGGCCGCCGGGTCTATACCGACAATTGCGACATCATCGCCGGCATCGGCGCGCTCGACATGGTCTGCGAGAGCACCGGCACGCCCGAGGCCAGCGCCCGCTACGCCATGGACGCCATCGCCCAGGGCAAGCATGTGGCGATGATCACCAAGGACTGCGACATCGCCATCGGCCCGCTGCTGAAGAAGCGCGCCCAGGCCAAGGGCGTGGTCTACACCCCCGTGGACGGCGACCAGCACGGGCTGCTGATCCAGCTCTATGAATGGGCCAAGTCGGTCGGCCTGACGGTGCTGAGCGGCGGCAAGGCGACCGACGGCGAATATGTCTATGACCGCGCCGCCGGCACCGTCCGCATCAAGACCGACAAGAAGATTCATTCTCCCTCTGTCGAAGTCGTCGAGGTTGCGCCCGAAGACCGGCCGTGGATGGAGATGATCCCGGCCGGGCGTTCCGAGGAATATATCGCGCACCGGAAAAGGATCATGGCGCGGCTGCCCCAGCCGGGCGCCTATGACCTCTGCGAGATGGCGGTGGCCGCCAACTACACGGGCCTGGCGCCGATGGTCGACACGCTGGTCCACGCGCCGCTCCGCATCACCGAGATCCCGGTCGCCTATGCCACCAAGGCGAATGGCGGCATTTTCGAGAACCTCGACACGCTGGACCTGGCCACCTGCCTGCGCGCGCCGGACGAATCCGGGCTGGGCGGCGGCGTCTTCCTGGTGGTGCGCTGCGACAACGCCTATTCCAACCATGTGCTGACCACCAAGGGCCAGATCGCCAATTACGACGACAGCGCGGCCGTTATCTACCGCCCCTATCACCTCTGCGGCGTCGAGACCTCCAGCACCATCCTGGTCGCAGGCCTGCTCGGGCTGGACACCGGCTCGGACGACTACCGCCCGCGCTACGACCTGGTGAAGGTCGCCGCCCGCGACATCGCCGAGGGCGAGGTGTTCGGGAATGACCACAGCCAGCAGATGCGGGCGCGGATCGTCCCCGCTATCCCGGTCGCCCCCGGCAATGCGGCCTGCGCGCATCTGCTGACCGGCAACCGCGCGCGCGTCGCCATCCCGGCCGGCACGCTGATCACCTATGACATGGTGGAGGAGCCCGCGGGCTCGCTGCTCTGGGACCTCCGCCGGCAGCAGGACGCCGAATTCCTGGGCTGATCCAGCCGCGCCCATCCCGAAACGTCCGAGAGAGAAAACAAAGAATGCTTGCCCTGCTGGCCTGGCTGACGGTCATCGTCTTCATGGCGCTGATCCTGACCAAGAAGATGCATCCCTTCACCGCCATCGTGCTGATCCCGGTGCTTTTCGCCGTGGTCGGCGCGATGCTCGGCCTCTATGCGGCGCCCACCGCGCGGACGCTGAAGATGCCGCTGGAGGCGGTGACGCTGTGGGACCAGATCAGCGTGCTGGGCACCTGGATCAAGCAGGGGCTGACCCGGACCTCGGGCACCGCCTTCATGCTGTTCTTCGCCATCATGTTCTTCTCGCTGATGCTGAATGTCGGCCTGTTCGACCCGCTGGCGCGGCGCGTCGTGCACCTGGCCAAGGGCGACCCGCTGAAGGTGCTGGTGGCGACCAGCGTGCTGGCCACCATCGTCTCGATGAGCGGCGACGGCACCACCACCACGCTGATCTGCTGCACGGCGCTGATCCCGGTCTATCGCAAGCTCAACCTGAAGATGATGCATCTGGGCGTGCTGCTGATCCTGCAGAACACCATCCTCAACCTGCTGCCCTGGAGCGGGCCGACGGCGCGCGTCATCGCGGTCATCGAGGGCATCGACGTGCAGCGGCTGCTGAACGGCCTGCTGCCGGGGATGATCCTGGCCAGCCTGTTCGTGACCGCCGGCGCCTATGCGCTGGGCCTGTCGGAGCGCCGTCGGCTCGGCGTGCAGCATCTGTCGGATGCCGATATCGACGCCATCTTCGCCGAGACCAGCAGCGAGGCCGATGCGCTGAAGCGGCCGCAGCACACGCTGGTCAACGGGCTGCTGACCTTCGCCAGCCTCGCGCTGCTGATCAGCGGCACCTTCGACCCGGTCTTCATCTTCCTGGTCGGAACGGTGCTGGCGCTGGTGATCAACTACAAGACGCTGGCCGAGCAGAAGGACCGCCTCTACGCCAATTCCGGCGAGGTGCTGGCCACCGTCATCATGGTGATCGGCGCCGGCGTCTTCATGGGGATCTTCACCAACACCGGCATGTCCGACGCCCTGGCCGGCAGCCTGGTCAACGTCGTGCCGGAGGCGATGGGCCGCTTCTGGGGGCTGATCGTGGTGCTGATCTCGGCGCCGGGCGGCTTCTTCCTGTCGAACGACGCCTTCTTCTACGGCGTGCTGCCGGTGCTGGTGCAGGCCGGCAAGATCTATGGCTTCACCCCCTTCGAGGTCGGCTTCGCCTCGCTGCTGGGCCAGGCCTTCCACATGCTGAGCCCGCTGACCGCCTTCATCTACCTGCTGCTCAGCATGACCAAGCTGGACATGGGCGAATGGCAGCGCGCCTGCTTCGGCTGGTGCCTGGCGATCTTCGTGATCTTCATTGCCGCGGCGCTGGCCTTCGGTATGGTGCCGCTCTATCGCTGAACCGGGGGAAGAAAAATGCGCCGCATCGCTGTCATCAGCGTCACGCTGAACGCCGTCACGCCGATGATGCGGCGCTTTTCCCAGGAGCCCGGCGCCTGGGCGGTGACCAACCTGCTGGACGAGGCGCTGCAGGCCGAGATCGCCGCGGAGGGTCGCGTCACCGACCGGTCGATGGCGCAGATGGGCGCGCTGCTCGGCCGGGCGGCGGCGATCAAGGCCGAGGCGGTGTTGCTGACCTGCACCGTCTTCTCGCCCTACCTGCCGGCGCTGCGCCAGCTTTTCGCCATGCCGCTGATCGGCGCCGATGTGGCGATGCTGGAGCAGGCGGCGGCCCTGCAGCGCCGGACGGTGATCCTCTGCACCTTCCCCGCCGCCCTGGCGGGGTCGGCGGCGATGTTCGAGGCGGCCTCGGGCGGGGTCGCCGCGGATGTGGTGCTGGTGGAAGGCGCCCAGGCCGCCATGGCCGCCGGCGACCCGGCCCGGCATGACGCGCTGATCACCGAGGCCATCCGCGCCCATGCGCAGAACTACGAAGCGGTGGTGCTGGCACAGATGTCGATGGCGGGCGCTGCGGCCCTGGTTCCGGATTGCCCCGTACCGCTGCTGACCAGCCCGGACTGCGCCGTCGCCGCGCTGCGGACGGCGCTGCCCGCCTAGCCTGAGGAGCCCCGCACCACCAGCCGCCCGCGCAGCGACACCGTCTCGTCCGGCAGGCTGCGATCGGCCATGCGCGCCTGCAGCAGGTCCAGCGCGCGGCCGATCATGGCGGGCAGCGGCTGCTCCACCGTGGTCAGGTCGTAGTGCGGCCAGGCGGCCTCGGGCAGGCCGTCGAAGCCGACGACGGCCATGTCGCGCGGCGCCGAAAGCCCTGCCATGCGCAGCGCGTCGATCACGCCCATGGCCATGACGTCGCTGACGGCGAAGACCGCATCAGGCCTTTCGCCGACAGGAAGCGCGGCGATCTGCTGCCCCGCCGCGAAGCCCCCTTGATGCGACGAACGGCCGTCCAGCCGCAGCGGCCGCTCCACCCCCATATCGGCCAGCGCATCGCAGAAGCCCTGGTCGCGCTCCTGCCCGGTGGAGCTCGAGGTCGAGGTGCGGACCAGCGCGAAGCGCCGCCGCCCCTGCCCCAGCAGCAGCTCGGCCAGCTGGCGGCTGCCGAAGCGGTTGTCGCAGGTCACCGCGCTGGAATTCAACCGCGCCACGCGGTTGACCATCACCACCGGCACGCCATTGGCGGCGCAGACCGCGCCGACATGCGACGGCAGCTCGACCGAGGTGATCAGGCAGCCATCGACCTGGTATTGCAGCAGTGCATCCGCCGTCATGTCCTCGATGGCACCGGCGCCGGCATGGATCACCAGCAGCCGCATGCCGCGCGCGGCCGCTTGGCGCACCGCCTCGTGCAGCAGGCCGGTGTAGAAGGGGTTGGTGGGCGGGCCCAGCACCACGCCGATCAGCCCGCTGCGCCCTGACGACAGCGTCCGCGCCGAGGCATGCGGCGTGTAGCCCCATTCCTGCGCCAGCCGGGCGATGCGCGCCCGCGTCTCCGCCGAGATGCGGGTGTCGCCCTTCAGCGCGCGCGAGATGGTGGACGGCGCGACGCCGATCTGCCGGGACAGGGTGACAATGGTGGTGCGGCGGCCCTCGGGGGCGGCAGGCTCCTTGGGCGGCAGGTCCTTCATGCTGGCCTTCTAGCATGGCACGGCGCGCAATCCCGCAGCATTTTGCAAAATGATGCGCAAATGTTTGCGCATTCTTGCGCGCTGCACCATCATCCAAGGCCGCGCAACAATATGCGCTGATGCACAATTACCACGTTGACAGCGGCAAAGACACCGTCGTTATATCGGTCATCGGATGCGCAAACGTTAGCGCATAGGCTCGCTGGCGTGGCCGGGGAGCTGCGGAGGAAACAGCACAGGCGAGCGGCGGGCCTCCGGAACCGCAAATGGCGGCGATCGGCGCCGGGCCCCTGCCCCGCGATCCGCCCCCGCGCCCCAGGAAGAGGAATGGCCA
>NZ_MLCO01000292.1 GCF_001982615.1 Teichococcus deserti
GGCGGCTGGGTCAGGTCGGGCGGCTGCGGCGCGGCGGCGGCGGGATCGGCGGGCAGCGGCGGCGCGGGCGTCGCGGCGGGGGTGCCGTTGCCATTGCTCTGCACGGTCTGGGCCTGGACTGGGAGCTGGGCGCCGGGACCGGCGCCGCGCGGCGCGGCCTGTGCCGCCGGCAGGGCGAGCAGCAGGCCGGCAAGGGCCGGGGCGGCGAGAAGCAGCAAGGGGCGTGGGGGAGGAGCGCGCATTCTGCGCGGCACCCTAGACCACAACCCCAGGCGCGGGAAACGCGGCGCGGCGGCAAGAATCGCGGCCGGCCGCGGATTTCCCGCAGCTTTCTTCAGGCGGGAGCCGGATCAGCCCTCGGCGCGGGCGCGCTCGATGGCGGCGATGCCCTCGTTGACCACCTCGCGCAGCTTCGGCTGCAGCAGCGGGTTGCCGGCGATGACATTGCCCGAGGGGTAGGGGTCGGCGCCCTCCATGTCGGTCGCCCAGCCGCCGGCCTCCTTCAGGATGATCAGCCCGGCGGCGATGTCCCACTTGTTGAGGCCGAGCTCCCAGTAGCCCTCGTAGCGGCCGGCGGCGGTCCAGGCCAGGTCGAGGGCGGCGGCGCCCATGCGGCGGACGCCGGCGACCTGCGGCATCACCTTGGCGAGGATGGCGCTGAACTCGGCCTTGCGCGGGATCTTGGCGAAGGGGATGCCGGTGGCGAAGACCGCCTGGATCATGTCGCGGCGGCCGGAGACGCGCAGGCGGCGGTCGTTCAGGAAGGCGCCGACGCCCTTCTCGGCCCAGAACAGCTCATCGGCGGCGGGGTTGTAGATGACGCCGGCGACGATCTCGCTGGTGGTCTCGGTCAGCCGCTTCTCGATGCCGATGGAGACGGCCCAGTGCGGGATGCCGTGCAGGAAGTTGGTGGTGCCGTCCAGCGGGTCGATGACCCAGCGCCATTCCCAGTCGGCATTGCCGCTCTCGCCCTGCTCCTCGCCGAGGAAGGCGAAGTTCGGCCGGGCGCGGCCGAGCTCGGCGCGCAGCGTCTCCTCGGCGCGCAGGTCGGCCTGGCTGACGAAGTCGCCCGGGCCCTTCATGCTGACCTGCAGCTGCTCGACCTCGCCGAAATCCCGCAGCAGGCGCTTGCCGGCCTTCTGGGCGGCGGCGACGACGACGTTGAGGGCAGGCGAGAGGCGGGCAGAAGGGGCCACGGCGGAGCACTCCGGAAGCGGGGGATCGATCGGGTCGTCTGAAACAGCAGGTTAGCCAGGGGGGCCTGGAGGCCCCCCATCCGTCAAGCCGGGCGCGGAGCCTCAGCCCTTGGCGCGCTCGACATAGGAGGCATCCTCGGTCTTCACCACGATGCGCTCGCCCGCGGTGATGAAGGGCGGCACCATGGTCTTCACGCCATTCGCCAGCACCGCCGGCTTGTAGGAGGAGGAGGCGGTCTGCCCCTTCACCACCGGATCGGCCTCGACGATCTCGAGGGTGACCTGGGCGGGCAGCTCCATGGCCACCGGCTCGCCCTCGATCAGGCGGGCGGAGACGGTCATGTTCTCGGCCAGGAAGGGCAGGCGGTCGCCGAGGATCGCGGCCGGGACCATGGTCTGCTCGAAGGTCTCGGGATCCATCAGCACCAGGTTCTCGCCGTCGGCATAGGAGTAGGTGAACTCCTTGTCCTCGGTCATCAGGCGCTCGACGGTGTCGGCGGTGCGCCAGCGGTCGTCCTTCTTGGTGCCGGTCTTGATGTCGCGCATCTCGACCTGGATGAAGGCGCCGCCCTTGCCCGGGGTGATGATCTGGATCTTGAGCACCGTCCAGCGCCGGCCCTCGTATTCGATGACCTGGCCGGGGCGCATCTGATTGGCCTGCTGCTTCATGGGCGGGGCACCTGTCTCTGGCGGAGGCTTGAAGGAACGAACGGTCCCCGCGGCGGGACGCCGCTGCAGGGAAACCGCCTCAACCCCGGTCCCTGGCGGGCGCGGGGGCGCGAATGGGCCGGGGGTGTAGCCTGCCGGAG
>NZ_MLCO01000293.1 GCF_001982615.1 Teichococcus deserti
CCCTTGTGCCGTCCCCCCGGCCCCCGCACAATCACGCCCAACGCAGAGGGCAGGTAAACGGGCAGGGATCGCGGCGCGCAAGGCGCCGCCGGCCCGGCCTGTCCCTGTTCCGTCACCACGATCGGGGTTTGCATGGAGCATCAGACACGCGACCTGCTGCACGGGATTGCCGCGCTCGTCGCCGCCGAGATGCCGCAGATCCAGGCGCGGCGCTACGACATCACCCTGAAGCCCGATGGCAGCCCGGTCACCCAGGCCGACATCATGCTGGAACAGCTCATTCACGCTTACGTGAAGGAGCGGATCGACGACCTGACCTTCGTCGGCGAGGAGAGCTTCGACCCGGCGACGCTGGGCAGCGGCACCTACATGGCGCTGCTCGACCCGATCGACGGCACCGAGAACTTCTGCTCCGGGCTGAAGGAGTGGGGCGTCTCCTTCGGGCTGTGGCGGGCCGGGCAGCATCTCGGCTCGATGCTGCTGCTGCCCGAGCTCGGCGAGCGGATGATCACCGGCGAGCCGATCCAGAAGGTGCGCTCGCGCATCACCGGCTTCTCCTCCTCCTTCTCCGAGCAGATCCTCGAGCAGATGCGGGACGAGGTGGAATCGCGCATCATGGGCTGCGCGGTCTACAACCTCTACAACGTGGTGCGCGGCGCCTATCGCCGCTTCAGCAATCCCAAGGGCGCCTATGCCTGGGATCTGCTGCCCGGGCTGATGCTGGCCCTGGAGCATGGTTGCGACGTCAAGGTCGATGGAGAGATTTTCGATGGAAGCCTTCTTGAACCCGGTCGCAAGTATCGCGTCGACATACGCCACCGACACGATCTTCATCCTGGGTAAGGGGCCCTCGGCCGACCTGGTGCGGCCGGAGGTCCTGGCATCCTCGCTGGTGATCGGGCTGAACGATGCCGAGCGCATCGTGCCCGTCGACATCAGCATCTTCCATGCCGACTGGGTGAAGCAGGGCATCGCCGAGGCGGGCTACCGCTCGCAGCTCTACATCACCTCGACCGATTTCGAGGCGCCGGGCCGGCAGGTGGTGCGCGCGCCGCATTACCTGCTGACCCAGGAATCCTCCGACCTGGTCATGCAGCGCTTCATGACCGACGATTTCGGCATCGAGGACGTGCTGTTCCTCTCGGCGCTGAAGCTGGCGCGGCTGATCGCCGAGCAGCGCGGCCGGCCGCAGACCGTCTACATGGTCGGCTTCGACTTCGCGGCCGAGCGCGGCTACAGCCACCAGATCGTCACCGACTTCGCCCCGCATGTCGCCGACGAGCGGCAGGCGCGCATCTCGCTGCAGGAATTCTACTTCCTCAACACGCTCTACTTCCTGCAGAACAGTGCGCTGACGGTGAAGCATGTCGGCGACCGCGCCTTCAGCGCCCTCTCCGCCGATGCACTGAACCGCGAGGTCCTGGGCGAGAGCTCCGGCGCGCCGCGCGACAGCCTGGTCGCCGTCATCGCCGAGATCACCACCAACCATTTCGGCGACCGCAACCGGCTGGAGCGGATGATCCGCGCCGCCGCCGCCGCCGGCGCCGATTACGTCAAGCTGCAGAAGCGTGACGTCGAGAGCTTCTACAGCGCGGAGCAGCTGGCCGGCGCCTATCGCTCGCCCTTCGGCAAGACTTTTGGCGACTACCGGCACGCGCTGGAGCTGACCGCGGATGACTTCGCCTATGTCGACCAGCTGTGCCGCAGCCTCGGCATCCGCTGGTTCGCCTCGGTGCTGGACCAGCCGTCCTTCGAGTTCATGCTGCAGTTCAGCCCGGAGCTGGTGAAGCTGCCCTCGACCATCTCCGAGCACACCGATTATCTGGGCTTCGTCGCCGGCAACTACGACAAGGGCATCGTGCTCTCCACCGGCATGACCGACACGGTCTACGAGAAATGGGTGCTGGACAACTTCACGCGCTGCGAGAAGCTCTACCTCATGCAGGCGAATTCGGCATATCCGACGCCGCTGAACGACTGCAACGTCGCCGTGGTGCGCCACTACGACGTGCTGGCGCGCAGCAATCCGCGCATCGTGCCGGCCTATTCCAGCCATGACTTCGGCGCCAAGGCCTCCAGCCTCGCGGTCGCCGCCGGGGCGCGGATGGTCGAGAAGCATGTCAAGCTCGGCAACACCGAATGGGCGCATTTCGACGCCGTCGCCGTCGACCTGACCACCTCGAAGTTCAAGGACTATGTCGACGCCATCCGCGAGACCGAGCTGATCCTCGGCACCGAGGAGAAGCGCGTCAACGCCAGCGAGCACCACAAGTACTTCCGCAAGTAAGCACGGCGCCGTGCCCTGTCGCCAGGGCGCGGCGATGCTCTGAGAGAAAGCCAGGGGAAGGCAATGAATAAGCGCATCGTGGCCCTGATGATCGGCCGGGGCGGCAGCTCGCTGCCCGACAAGAACATCCTGCCGGTGCTCGGCGCCCCGCTGCTGCACTGGGCGGCCGCCGCCGCGGTGCGCAGCCGGCATATCGGCCGCTACTACATCAGCAGCGACGACGACAAGATCCTGGCGACCGCCGGCCAGGCCGGCTACGTGCAGATCCGCCGCCCGGACGAACTGGCCAGCGCCACGGCGCAGAGCTGCGACGCCGTGCGCCATGCCTTCGAGATCATCGAGAAGGACGGGCCGGCCGATATCGTCGTGGTGCAGCACGCCAATGTCGGCACCATCACCGAGGCGATCATCGATGCCTGCATCGACGGGCTGCTGGAAGATCCCAGCCTCTCGGCCGTGGTGCCCTGCCATGAGAAGGCGGAATACCATCCGCTGCGCGGCAAGGGCGTCACCGCGGACGGCATCCTGAAGCCTTTCGTGCCCGGCATGGACCGCGTCTCGGCCAACCGCCAGGACCTGCCGGCCTGCTATTTCTTCGACCATTCGATCTGGGCGCTGCGCGCCAGCGCCATCCGCGATCCGGACGGCCAGGGCCCCTGGGTCTGCATGGGCCAGCGCATCAAGCCGTATCTGACCGAAGGCTGCCTCGACATCCATTCGCTCGAGGATATCGGCCATACCGAGAACTGGATCCGCGAGCACCAGGTGCCGCAGCCGGGCTTCGTCTAAGTCTCGGTCGTTCTGCATCGGTGATGGTCACGAGCCCGGCGGATCATCCGCCGGGCTCTTGCCGTTTGGCGCCGCAGCCGGGCGGGACACGCGCTTTTCCGCATGACAATATAGCCATTTGCGCCCCTTGCGGCTATCAGAGCCGCCGCCGCAGCGCTGGCGCGCTTGACCGCCCCGGGCGGAATGTGTCTCTGCTGCCTCGTAGTCCTGTTTTCGTGGAGTTCGCCTTTTGACCGAAGAAACCCGCCCGCTCAGCCGCCAGGACCTGGTCGACGCCGCTGCTGCCGCCACCAGCCTGCCCAAGACCCAGGCTGACGCCCTGCTGAAGGCCGTGCTGGCCACGCTCGGCGATGCGCTCGGTGAGGGCCGTGAAGTCCGTCTCGCCGGCTTCGGCAGCTTCGCCGTCAGCCAGCGCGCCGCCCGCCAGGGCCGCAACCCGGCCACCGGCGCGGTCGTCGAGATCGCTGCCTCCAAGTCGGTGAAGTTCAAGCCGGCCAAGGACCTGAAGGAGAAGCTGGGCGAGTGAGCCCGGCGGCACGGCGCCCGGATCGGGCGCCGTGCCCCTCCCTGCCGCAGCCGCCGCTTGACCGGCGCGCCGCGAGGGCGGAACCTTCGCCGATCGAGCGGGGGTGACGCCATGCACGACCATCATGACCACGACGACCATCACCACCACCACCACCATGATCACGACCACGATCATGGCAGCGAGCTGTCGCCGATCGAGCTGCGCGTGCGCGCGCTGGAATCGCTGCTGGTGGAGAAGGGCTATGCCGAGCCCGCCGCCCTCGACCGGCTGATCGAGACCTACGAGACCCGGATCGGGCCGCGCAACGGCGCCGCCGTCGTCGCCCGCGCCTGGACCGATCCGGACTTCGCGGCTTGGCTGCGGCGGGATGCTTCCGCGGCGATCCATTCCATGGGCTTCACCGGCCGCCAGGGCGAGCACATGGTGGCGGTGGAGAACACCGCCGGGACCCACAACCTGGTCGTCTGCACGTTGTGCTCCTGCTATCCCTGGCCGGTGCTGGGCCTGCCGCCGACCTGGTACAAGGCCCCGGCCTATCGCTCGCGCGCGGTGATCGATCCGCGCGGCGTGCTGGCCGATTTCGGCGTGACCCTGCCGGAATCCACCCGCATCCGCGTCTGGGATTCCACCGCCGAGACCCGCTACCTGGTCATCCCCGCCCGCCCGCCGGGCACCGAGGGCTGGGATGCCGGACGCCTGGCCACCCTGGTCAGCCGCGATTCCATGATCGGCACCGCGCTCGCCCGCGCCCCGCAGGACGCGGCGGCATGAACGGCGCCCAGGACCTCGGCGGCATGATGGGCTTCGGCCGCGTCATCCCGGAGCCCGAGGCGGAGATCTTCCACGCCGAATGGGAGAAGCGGGCGCTGGCGGTGACGCTGGCGGCCGGCGCGCTTGGCCGCTGGAACATCGACATCTCGCGCCATGCGCGCGAGACCCTGCCGCCCGGCGAGTATCTGACCTCCACCTATTACGAGATCTGGGTGAAGGGGCTTGAGAAGCTGCTGCTGCAGGCCGGGCTGGTGACGCCGGACGAGATCCGCGAGGGCCGCGCGTCGGGTCCGGGCGTGGAGGTGACGCCGCTGGCCGCCGGCCAGGTCGACGCCACGCTGGCCCGCGGCACGCAGTATGACCGCCCGGCCACGGCGCCGGCGTGCTTCGCCGTGGGCGACCGGGTGCGCACCCGCCGCTTCAACCCGGCGCATCACACCCGCCTGCCGCGCTATGCCCGCGGCCGCGAGGGCGTGGTCGAGGCGGTGCGCGGCGTCTTCGTCTTCCCCGACAGCCATGCGCATGGCGGCGGCGAGGCGCCGCAATGGCTCTACACCCTCCGCTTCACCGGCGCGGAGCTCTGGGGCGAGGGCGCCGATCCGTCGCTGGAGGTCTCGATCGATGCCTGGGAGTCCTATCTTGGCGGCCTGTGACACGCCGCGCGACCTGCCCGGCCTGCCGCAGGATGCCGACGGTCCGGTCTTCGCCGCGCCCTGGGAGGCGCAGGCCTTCGCCCTGACGCTCGCCCTGCACGAGGCCGGCTGCTTCGCCTGGAGCGAATGGGCGGACTGCCTCGGCGCCGAGATCGCCTCGGCCGAGCGGCCCTATTACGAGCACTGGCTGGCGGCGCTGGAGCGGATCGTGGCCGAGAAGCGGATCGTCGCCCCGGCGGCGCTGGAGGAGCGGCGGCTGGCCTGGGCCGCGGCGGCGGCGCGCACGCCGCATGGCCAGCCGATCACGCTCTGAGCGCGAGGCCGCCCAGCACCAGGCGCAGCACGGTGGCGACGCCATCCTCGAATTCCCGCTCGCCCAGGGCCGGGACGTCGAGCACCAGCCGGATCTGCGTCTCGAAATCGGCATAGGTCTGCGTCATCGCCCAGATGGCGAAGAACAGGTGGCGCGGCTCGACGGGGGCCATCCGCCCCTCCGCAATCCAGCCGCGCAGCACGGCGGATTTCTCCTCGACCTGGGCGCGCAGGCCGCCGGCCAGATGCGCCGACAGCAGCGGCGCGCCGCGCAGCACCTCGTTGGCGAAGAGCTTGGAGGCATGCGGGCGGCTGCGCGACCATTCCATCTTGGCGCGGATATAGCTCTCCAGCGCTGCATCCGGCGCGCTGTCGGGGCGGATGGCGTCGGTGGCCGACAACCAGAGCCGCAGCAGCTCCTCCAGCAGCGCCGCATAGAGCGCTTCCTTGGTGCCGAAGTAGTAGTGCAGATTGGCCTTGGGCAGCCCGGCCGCGGCGGCGATCGCCGCCATGCTGGCGCCCTCGAAGCCGGCGGTGGCGAAGACCTGCTCGGCCGCGGCCAGGATCTGCGCCAGGCGCTGCTGGCGCTGCTGCGCCCGGCGGCCAAGGGGAGGCTGGTCCATCGCGGCATCTCCGGGCATCGCAGGAAAGCTTGACCGGGCGGTCAACATAACCCTAGCCTTCTTCTGCTGCCGCACCAAGCCTGCCGCTGGGTCATCCCGGCCCGGCGCGCTGCCGGAGGTTGTCCTGCAACCATGACTGGCCTGACCCCGCCTGGCGTGCCCGCCCCGTCTCGAGATGCCCTGCCGCTGAACCGGCTGCGCGGCAATGGCCCGATCCCGCGGCCGATCATCCTGACCTCGCATCCGCACCGGGGGGCGAGACTGTCGCCCTGGCTGCGCTGGGGGGCGGCCGATCCGCTGGCGCGCGGCCCGGTGGTGGCGACGCTGCAGGACGCGGCGGCGCGCAATGCCATCGGCACCCATTCCGGCGCCTATGCGCTCTACCGTGCCCTGGCCGTCGCCGCCGGGCAGCTGAAGGCGGATCACCGGCCGGATTTCCACAACACCCGGCCGGCCAGCGCCATCGGTCCTTTCCCGGCCTGGGGCGATCCGCAGAAGATCGTCTCGATCGATCCCTTCGGCCATCTGGCGCCGGAATTGTTCGCCGGCCACGGCCTGGATGTGCGGCCGAGCATCGCGGTCACCCGCGCCCAGATCAACATGCCCGAGCTGACGGCGGCGATGCGCGAGGGACGGCTGCGCCCGGATGGCGAGGTGCTGCTGCCCAATGGCGACGCCCGCGTCACCAAGATCGCCATCGAGCCGGTCTGGTACCTGCCCGGCGTCGCCGCCCGCTTCGGCATCGGCGAGACCGAGCTGCGCCGCCACCTGTTCGAGCAGACCGGCGGCATGTTCCCCGAGCTGGTCACCCGCCCCGACCTGCAGGTCTTCCTGCCGCCGATCGGCGGCATGACGGTCTATCTGTTCGGCGACACGGCAAAGCTCGGGCAGGAGGAGACGCGGATCGCCTGCCGCATCCATGACGAATGCAACGGCTCGGATGTCTTCGGCTCCGACATCTGCACCTGCCGCCCCTATCTGGCGCATGGCATCGAGGCCTGCATCGGCATGGCGCAGGAAGGCGGCGTCGGCGTCATCGTCTACAACCGGAAGGAGGGCCGGGCGCTGGGCGAGGTGACGAAGTTCCTGGTCTACAACGCGCGCAAGCGGCAGGAGGGCGGCGACCGCGCCGAGGCCTATTTCGCCCGCACCGAGTGCGTCGCCGGCGTGCAGGACATGCGCTTCCAGGAGCTGATGCCCGATGTGCTGCACTGGCTGGGCATCACCCGCATCGACCGCCTGGTCTCGATGAGCAACATGAAGTTCGCGCCCATCGTGCAGAGCGGCATCACCGTGCTCGACCGCATCGCCATCCCCGACGCGCTGATCCCGCCCGACGCCCAGGTCGAGATGGATGCCAAGAAGGCCGCCGGCTATTTCTCGGACCACGTTCCCGACGCGGCGGAGCTGGCGGTCGCCAAAGGACGCGGCTTGTGAGCCTGGCCACGCGCGGCCACCCGACCGTCGTCCTGCTGCGCCAGCCCGCCTGCATCCGCAGCCGCTGCCAGGCGCTGCTCGCCCTGGCCGAGCAGGACGCCCTGCCGCATTTCTCCCTGCATCCCGAACGCATGGAGGGGGTCGCCGACTACGTCGTCGCGACGATCCGGCAGAACTACCCGGAGCTGCGCATCCCCTACCACGCGCGCTGGCGGCATTTTGCCGCGGGCGGCATCGACCGCTGGGGAGGGCTGGCGGCCACGCTCGCGGGCGAGCCGCCCGCCGAGACCGCGCGCCGCCGCTTCGACCTGGCCATCGTCGCCGTGCTGCTCGATGCGGGGGCCGGGCCGCAATGGCGCTATTGCGACGCCGGCGGGCAGGTGCTGGCGCGCTCCGAAGGGCTCGGCGTCGCCAGCCTCGAGGCCTTCGCCCATGGTCTGTTCTCCGCCGATCCCGCCGACCCGCTGCGCGTCGATGCCGAGGCGCTGGAAAGCCTCGACGCCGCGCGGCTGGGCCATGCCTTCCAGCATTCCGACAGGAACCCGCTGGCCGGGCTGCAGGGCCGCGCCGCGCTGATGCGCAACCTGGGCGCCGCGCTGCGCGCCGCGCCGGCATTCTTCGGCGCGGCGGCGCCGCGACCGGGCGGGCTGTTCGACATCCTCGCCGCCGAGGCGCGGCCGCGCGGCCTGCCGGCCGAGCGGATCCTGGCCCTGCTGCTGGAGGCGCTGGCGCCGGTCTGGCCGCATCGCCTGACCCTGCATGGCGAAAATCTCGGCGATGTCTGGCACCACCCGCTGGCCGCGCCCGGCGGCCCGGGCCAGGGGCTGGTGCCCTTCCACAAGCTGTCGCAATGGATGAGCTATTCGCTCGCCGAGGTGCTGGAGGATGCCGGCATCCCCGTGCTGGACCTCGACGCGCTGACCGGCCTGCCGGAATACCGCAATGGCGGGCTGTTCCTCGATCTGGGCCTGCTGCAACTGCGGGATCCGGCCCTGGCGCGGCAGAGCCTGGCGGTCGACCATCCCGCCATCGTCGAATGGCGGGCGCTGACGGTCGCGCTGCTCGACCGGCTGGCCGGGGCGGTGCGCGAGCGCCTCGGCCTCGATGCCGCTGCCCTGCCGCTGGCCCGCGTGCTGGAAGGCGGCAGCTGGGCCGCCGGCCGCCGCATCGCCCGCGAACTGCGCCCCGACGGCGCGCCACCCCTGACCGTCGCCAGCGACGGCACCGTTTTCTGAACCTGGTTCTTCTGACCTGAAAGCCCGAACGCCCATGCCCGACGCCCCGCGCGCCGTCACCGTCATCCAGCACCCCCTGGTGCAGCACAAGCTGACGCTGATGCGGCAGAAGCAGACCTCGACCGGCGAGTTCCGCCGCCTGGCGCGCGAGATCAGCCTGCTGATGGCCTATGAGCTGACCCGCGACCTGCCGCTGGCCGAGACCGCCATCGAGACCCCGCTGGAGCCGATGCAGGCGCCGATCCTGGCCGGCAAGAAGCTCTGCATCGTCTCCATCCTGCGCGCCGGCGACGGCATCATGGAGGGCATGCTCGACCTCGTCCCCTCCGCCCGCGTCGGCCATATCGGCCTCTACCGCGACCCGGCGACGCTGGTGCCGGTGGAATACTACCTGAAGCTGCCCGACGACATCGCCGACCGCCTGGTCATCGTGGTCGACCCGATGCTGGCCACCGGCCATTCCGCCGCCGCCGCGCTCTCCCGCCTGAAGCAGGCCGGCGCCGACCAGCTGCGCTTCGCCTGCCTGCTCGCGGCGCCGGTCGGCCTGGACGTGCTGACCGAGGCGCACCCGGACGTGCCGGTCTTCACCTGCAGCATCGACCGCGAACTCGACGACCACGCCTATATCCGGCCGGGGCTGGGGGATGCGGGGGATCGGCTTTACGGGACGAAGTGAAGGGCAGGGT
>NZ_MLCO01000294.1 GCF_001982615.1 Teichococcus deserti
GGCTTGCCGCCCCTGCCCTTCCACTCGCCGCGCGGGGCAAAGGCCGGGGCCGGCCGGCGGTTGGCGGCGAAGAACTGGTCGATCAGCGCGCGGCGGTACTCGCCGGCCAGCAGCTTGTCGGGGATGCGGGCGGCCGAGGCCTCCAGCTCGTGGCGCAGCGCGGCGCGGGCCTCGGGCGTCGCGCCCGGGAATTTCTGCGCGACCATGCCGTAGAGCACGTCGGAGAGCGGCCTGGCGGCGTCGAGCACGGCGCGGAAGGCGGGCGGGCCACCGCGCTTGACCAGCGTGTCGGGATCCTCGCCGGCGGGGAGCGAGACGAAGGACAGGCTGCGCTCGGGGGCCAGCAGCGGCAGGGCCAGCTCGGCGGTGCGCGAGGCGGCCTTGGCGCCGGCGGCGTCGCCGTCGAAGCAGAGGATCGGCTGCGGCGACAGGCGCCAGAGCTCGGCCAGCTGGTCCTCGGTGAGCGCGGTGCCGAGCGGGGCGACGGCGCCGCCGAAGCCTGCCTGGTGCAGCGCGATGACGTCCATGTAGCCTTCGACCACCAGGACGGGGGCGCCGCGGAAGGCGGCGTCGCGGGCGAGCTCGACGCCATAGAGGTTGCGGCGCTTGGAGAAGAGCTCGGTCTCCGGGCCGTTGACATATTTCGGCTGGCCGTCGCCCAGGATGCGGCCGCCGAAGGAGATGATGCGGCCGCGGCGGTCGCGGATCGGGAACATCACCCGGTTGAAGTAGAGGTCGGTCGGCGGCGCGTCGCCCTCGTTCTCGCGCATCAGCCCGGCCTCGATCAGCTGGCGCGGCTCGATGCCGAGCGGCTTGAGATCGGCCGCCAGCACGCCGCGGCCGCCGCCCGACCAGCCGAGGCCGAACTTCTTGATGGTGTCCTCGGCCAGGCCGCGGCGCAGCAGGTAGTCCAGCGCCGGGCGGCCTTCGGGCAGGCGCAGGCGGCGCTGGAAGGCTTCGGCGGCGGCGTCCATGACGCCATGCAGGTCGCGCTGCTTGGCTTCGCGGCGGGCCTGCTGCGGGGTGGCCTTGGGGACGTCGAGGCCGGCCTCGGCGGCCAGGCGCTCGACCGCCTCTGGGAAGGTGGCGCCCTGGTTCTGCATGACGAAGGCGATGGCGTCGCCGTGGGCGCCGCAGCCGAAGCAGTGGTAGTGGTCGTCATAGACGTAGAAGGACGGCGACTTCTCGCCATGGAAGGGGCAGCAGCCGCGCCACTGGCGTCCGGCGCGGGTCAGCTTGGTGGCGCGGCCGATGAGGGGCGCGAGCGGGGTGCGCAGCCTCAATTCGTCGAGAAAATTCGGCGGCAGCGACAAGCCCGTTGGTCCCTTCTGATGGGAGGTCCAGGATGAAACCTATGGGTTTCACCAGGTTCCTGGCGGGGAGAGCATGAGAGGGGCGGCGCCCCTCTCATAAGGTGTCAGCCGAGCGCCGCCTTCACCATCGGCCCGGCCTTGGCCATATCAAGGGTGGCGGCGTACTTGCCCTTCAGCACCGCCATGACCTTGCCCATGTCCTTGATCGAGGTCGCGCCGCTTTCGGCAACGGCGGCGGCGACGGCGGCCTGCATGGCGGCGTCGTCCATCTGCTGCGGCAGGAAGCTCTCGATCACGGCGATCTCGGCGCTTTCCTTGTCGGCCAGCTCCTGGCGGCCGCCCTGGGTGTACATCTCGACACTCTCGCGGCGGCTTTTCACCATGGAGCGCAGCATGGCGATGATCTGCTCTTCCGGCACCTGCTCGACGGCGGGGCGGGCGGCGATGTCGGTGTCCTTGAGCTTGGCGATGATCATGCGGATGGCCGAGGTGCGCGGGGCGTCCTTGGCGATCATGGAGGCCTTCATTTCCTCGGTGAAGCGCGTGCGCAGGCTCATGTGGGGATCTCCATGTCTCTTGGGCCGACATATATCCTGGCAGGGCCGCCGGCGCGAGTTGGCGGCAGTCTGGGAAGAAATTTCCCAGGCTCCCGCGGAATCCGGTGGCATCCGGAAATTTTTTCCCACATAAGTTGGGCATGCGGTCCGTGGAAGACATCATCGCCCTGATGGGCGGCCCTGAGGCGGTTGCCGAGCGCTGCGGCGTCGGCACCGAGGCGGTGCGCAAATGGCGCCAGGCGCGCGCCATTCCCGCCAAGCACTGGCCGGCGGTCATCGCCGCCACCGGCGTCGCGCTGGCGGAGCTCAGCCCGTCTTCCCCCATCCCGCAGCCTGAACCGAGCCCGGAGACGCGCATGGCC
>NZ_MLCO01000295.1 GCF_001982615.1 Teichococcus deserti
CGCCAGCGCAGCGAGGCCGATCCGGCGCCGGCGGCGCCGGCCGCCGCGGCCGCCGCCACGCCGCGCACCGCCGAGCGGGCGCTGGCCGACGGCCAGGCGGCGCTTGGCCGCCGCGACTTTGCCGCCGCCGAGGGCGCCGCGCGCGAGGTGATCGCCGCCCGCAGCAGCGCCCGCGCCCAGGACGCGCATATCCTGCTGGGCGACGCGCTGCTGGGCAAGCGCGACTTCCAGAACGCGGCGCTGGCCTATGACGACGCCTATCGCCGCAACCGCAGCGCCTCGCGCGCGCCGGAGGCGATGCTGGGCCTGGCCAATTCCTTCCTGGGCTTCGGCGCCAAGCGCGAGGCCTGTGCCACGCTCAACGACCTGCGCAGCGAATTCCCGCGCCTGTCCGGCAGCATGGCCAGCCGCGCCGCCGAAAGCCGCAAGCGCGGCGGCTGCGGCTGAACCCGGCGACCGCGGATTTCTTCCCGGCGCTTGCGGCGCTGGGGCCCTTCGGCCCGGCGCCGCGCCTGGCCGCCGGCGTCTCCGGCGGGCCGCATTCGCTGGCGCTGGCCCTCATCGCCCAGGATTTCTGCCGGGCGCAGGGCGGCTCCCTCCTGGCCCTCGTCGTCGACCACGGCTTCCGCGCCGAAAGCGCGGCCGAGGCGCGCTGGACCGCCGGAACCCTGGCCGCCCGGGGCATCGCCGCCCGCGTGATCAGCCTGGGCCTGCCGCGCGGCGCCGCGCTGCAGGAACGTGCCCGGGCCGGGCGGATGGCCGCCATGCTGTCTGTCTGCGCGTCGGACGGATATCCCTGGCTGCTGCTCGGCCAGCACCGGCTGGACCAGGCCGAGACGCTGCTGTTCAGGGCGCTGCGGGGCAGCGGCGAGGCCGGGCTGGCCGGCATGGCCGCCGCCCGCGCGGCGCCGGAGGCGATGATCCTGCGGCCGCTGCTCGGCACGCCGCCGGCCGCGCTGGAGGCGCTGCTCGCCGCGCGTGGCATCCTTCCCCTTCGCGACCCTTCCAACGACGACCCCCGCTTCGCCCGGGTGCGGCTGCGGCGGTCGCTGGCCGATCCGGGCGGGGAGGGGCAGGGGACTGCCGCCCTGGCCGAGGCCGCGCGTGCCTTCGCCCGACGCCGGGCCGCCGCGGAGGAAGCCGCGGCCGCGCGGCTGGCCGGCGTCGCGCGGATCGACCCGGCCGGATGGGCCTTCCTGCCGCCCGGCGCGCTCGGCGCGGACCGCGTGGCGGTTGCGTCGCTCGCCGCTCTGGTCCGGCTGCTCTCGGGGGACGAGCACGCCCCGTCGACCGCTGCGACCCGCGCCCTGCTGGCCCGTGGCGAGGGCACCTTGCACGGGGTTCATTGGCAGGGCGGCTGGCTGGTGCGCGAACCCGTCGCCTGCGCCCCCCCGGTGCCGGCGCTGGACGGTGCCGCCTGGGACGGCCGCTGGCGGCTGCGCGGGCACCCGCCGGACGGGTTCCTGCTGGGCGCGCTCGGCGCGGCCCGGGCCGGGGGACTGGACCGGAAGAGACGCCGCGGCTGGCCGGCGCGGCTGCTGGCCGGGCTGCCGGCGCTCTGGCACCCGGGCGACCCGGCCGCCGCGCCCTCGATTCCGGCGCTGGAAGACGGCCCCGGAACGCCCTTCCGACTGGATTTCTGCCCCGCCGGGGGGGCGATCTCCGGCTATAAGGGGCTGGAAAACAAAAACGGTGAAAGATGACGCCACGGCCATGGTTTCAGAATGGCCAAGGGCGTCCTATCTTCTCTGGGCGCCGGGCCGGTCTCCTCCTGCCGGCCGGCACACGGATGGGAACCCGACGGTGAACAATTTCGGCCGCAACCTGGCGCTCTGGGTGATCGTGGCGCTGCTCCTGGTGGCGCTGTTCAATCTCTTTCAGCCCTCTTCCTCCACCCGCCAGACCGGCCAGCTGGTCGCCTACAGCGACTTCCTGAACGAGGTGAATGGCGGCCGCGTCCGCGACGTGACCATTCAGGGTCGCACGCTGACCGGCCAGCTGTCCGATGGCCGCAGCTTCAGCACCTACACCCCCGAGGATCCGCAGCTGGTCAGCCGGCTGACCGACAAGGGCGTCCGGGTCGTGGCCAAGCCGGAGGAGAGCGACGTCAACCCGCTCTTCCACTACCTGCTGTCCTGGTTCCCGATGCTGCTGCTGATCGGCGTCTGGATCTTCTTCATGCGGCAGATGCAGGGCGGCGGCGGCCGGGCCATGGGCTTCGGCAAGTCGCGCGCCCGGCTGCTGACCGAGAAGCAGGGCCGCGTCACCTTCGAGGACGTCGCCGGCATCGACGAGGCCAAGGGCGAGCTGGAGGAAATCGTCGACTTCCTCCGCGACCCCCAGAAGTTCCAGCGCTTGGGCGGCAAGATCCCCAAGGGCTGCCTGCTGGTCGGCCCCCCCGGCACCGGCAAGACCCTGCTGGCCCGCGCCATCGCCGGCGAGGCCAACGTGCCCTTCTTCACCATCTCCGGCTCCGACTTCGTCGAGATGTTCGTGGGCGTCGGCGCCAGCCGCGTGCGCGACATGTTCGAGCAGGGCAAGAAGAACGCCCCCTGCATCATCTTCATCGACGAGATCGACGCGGTCGGCCGGCATCGCGGCGCCGGCCTCGGCGGCGGCAACGACGAGCGCGAGCAGACCCTCAACCAGATGCTGGTCGAGATGGACGGCTTCGAGGCGAATGAGGGCGTCATCCTGATCGCCGCCACCAACCGTCCGGACGTGCTGGACCCGGCGCTGCTGCGCCCCGGCCGCTTCGACCGCCAGGTGGTGGTGCCGAACCCCGACGTCTCCGGCCGCGAGAAGATCCTCCGGGTGCATATGCGCAAGGTGCCGCTGGCCTCCGACGTCGATCCGAAGATCATCGCCCGCGGCACCCCCGGCTTCTCCGGCGCGGACCTCGCCAACCTGGTCAACGAGGCGGCGCTGCTGGCCGCCCGCTCGGGCCGCCGCACCGTCGGCATGCACGAGTTCGAGCAGGCCAAGGACAAGGTGCTGATGGGCGCCGAGCGCCGCTCGATGGTCATGTCGGACGACGAGAAGAAGATGACGGCCTATCACGAGGCCGGCCATGCGCTCGTCGCCATGCACGAGCCGGAATGCGACCCGGTGCACAAGGCCACCATCATCCCGCGCGGCCGGGCGCTGGGCCTGGTCATGTCGCTGCCCGCCGGCGACCGCTATTCCAAGCACAAGTCCAAGCTGAAGGCCGAGCTGTCGATGGCCATGGGCGGCCGCGTCGCCGAGGAGCTGATCTTCGGCGCCGACAAGGTCTCCAACGGCGCCTCGGGCGACATCAAGATGGCCACCAACCAGGCCCGCATGATGGTCACCGAATGGGGCATGTCCGAGAAGCTCGGCATGATCGCCTATAGCGACAACAGCCAGGAGGTCTTCCTGGGCCATTCCGTGACCCAGTCGAAGAACGTCTCCGAGGCGACGGCGCGGGAGATCGACAGCGAGGTCCGCTCGATCATCGACGAGGCCTATGCCCGGGCCAAGCACACGCTGCAGACCAACATCGAGGAGCTGCATGCCCTGGCCAAGGGCCTGCTGGAATACGAGACCCTCTCCGGCGACGAGATCCGCACGGTGATCAAGGGCGAGCCGGTGGTGCGCAACCGCCCCGACGAGCCCACCTCCTCGGGCCGCGGCAGCGTGCCCAGCTCCGGCCGGCCAACCCGGCCGCCGGGCGGAGGCTTCGGCAATGCGGCGCCGCAGCCGGGGGCGTGAGGTAACGCGCCTCCCTGACGAGCGGTAAAAATTGCGTTAAGGAAAGGGGCCCTATCTGGGGCCCCTTTTTCTTGGCCGGAGCGGTTGTCGATGAGCGAGCGTTGGTTGGAGCCCCTCGGCCTCCTGCATGGTCCGGCGGCCAACCATGCTCTGCGCGACGGCCTGGCGCTGCCGCTGGCCGGCGGCCCCGCCGCCTTCACCCTGGTGCGGCTGATCGAGGATGGGCGCGACCTCGGCCTCTGCCCGGCCCAGGCGGTGCCGGAGGGCTGGGACGACCTCCTGCCGCTGCTGACCCGCCGGCCGCTGCCCTTCGCCGGCCTGCCGCAGGACCGGCCGCTGGTCATGGGCATCGTCAACACCACCCCCGACAGCTTCTCCAATGGCGGGCTGCATCTGGACCCATCGGACGCCATCGCCGCCGGCCATGCCATGCTGGAGGCTGGCGCCGATATTCTCGACATCGGCGGCGAGAGCACCCGGCCCGGCGCCGCCCCGGTGACGCCCGAGGAAGAAATTGCCCGCATCCGCCCCGTGGTGCGCGAACTCGCCAAGGCCGCGGTGGTCAGCATCGACACCCGCCATGCCGCCACCATGCTGGCCGCCCTGGACGAAGGGGCAGAAATTGTTAATGATGTGAGCGCGCTGCGGCAGGACGCCCGCTCGGTGCGGGTCGTGCAGGAAGCGCGGGCGCCTGTCATCCTGATGCACATGCCGGTGCTCGACCCCCGCCGCATGCAGGACCATACCGGCTATGACGACGTGGTGTTGGAAGTCGCCCGCTTCCTGCGCCAGCGCGTCGAGACCGCCGAGGCGCTGGGCATCCAGCGCGGCCGCATCGCCATCGATCCCGGCCTCGGCTTCGGCAAGACCGCGGCGCAGAACCTGCAGATCATGAACCGCCTGCCGCTGCTGGCCTCGATCGGCTGCCGCATCCTGGTCGGCGCCTCGCGGAAACGCTTCGTCGGCGAGGTCACCGGGGTGGAGACCCCGGTCGAGCGGCTCTGCGGCTCGGTCGCCGTGGCCCAGGCGGCGGCCGCGGGAGGAGCGGCCATCATCCGCGTCCATGATGTCGCCGAGACGGTGCAGGTGCTGCAGATGTGGCGGGCCTGCGCTGAAGGTTCCCTGGCCGACCACGGCGAGGCCTGATGGCGGCGCCTCCCCGGCGGCGACGTTGCTTTGCCGTTAACCTATGTGATCTCTCCTGCGGCCCCGGCGTGTCAAACCTGCCGCGCCGAAATATCCGGACAAGTTTCGCGTGTCGCGCGCGTGGCCCGAAGGCTGTTATGAGGGCAGGGGACGGGACCGGCTGAGGCAGCCGCGGCCGCAGGGACAGGGCGTGAAGGTGGTTCGGGAATGAGTGAAGCGGTGCGTCGTCTCTTCGGCACGGACGGGATCCGGGGGGTCGCCAACCGGGCGCCGATGGATGCCTCGACGGCGCTGCGCCTGGGCCAGGCGGCGGGGCGCTTCTTCAACCGCGGCTCCTATCGCCACCGCGTCGTCATCGGCAAGGACACCCGCCTGTCGGGCTACATGCTGGAGCCTGCGCTCACCGCCGGCTTCGTCGGCGCCGGCATGGACGTGGTGCTGGTCGGGCCGCTGCCGACTCCGGCCATCGCCATGCTGACCCGCAGCCTGCGCGCCGATCTCGGCGTCATGATCTCGGCCAGCCACAATCCCTTCGAGGACAACGGCATCAAGCTGTTCGGCCCGGACGGCCTCAAGCTGTCGGATGCCGAGGAGGCGCAGATCGAGGCGCTGATGGCCGCCGATCTCAGCGCCCAGCTGGTCGGCCCCTCGCGCCTCGGCCGCGCCAGCCGGCTCGAGGACGCGCCCGGCCGCTATATCGAGGCGGTGAAGGCCAGCTTCCCGAAAGGTCGCAGCCTGTCCGGCATGCGCATCGTCGTCGATTGCGCGCATGGCGCCGCCTACAAGGTGGCGCCGACTGTGCTGTGGGAGCTCGGCGCCGAAGTGGTGCCGGTCGGCGTCGCGCCGGACGGCTTCAACATCAACCGCGAATGCGGCTCCACCGCGCCGGCCCGCATGGCCGAGCTGGTGCGCGAGCGCCGCGCCGATCTCGGCATCGCGCTCGACGGCGATGCCGACCGCCTGGTGCTGGCCGACGAGAAGGGCCAGATCATCGATGGCGACCAGATCCTGGCCGTCATCGCCCAGTCGCTGCAGGAGCAGGGCCGGCTGCAGGGCGGCGCCGTGGTCGCCACGGTCATGTCCAACCTGGGCCTTGAACGTTTCCTTCACGGTCGCCGCCTGAAACTGCTGCGCACCAAGGTGGGGGACCGCTACGTGTCGGAGCGGATGCGCGAGACCGGCTGCAACCTCGGCGGCGAGCAGTCCGGCCATATGATCCTCAGCGATTTCGGCACCACCGGCGACGGGCTGATGGCGGCGCTGCAGGTCCTGGCCATGCTGGCCGAGGAAGGCCGCCCCGCCAGCGAGGTCTGCCGCCGCTTCACGCCGCTGCCGCAGCGCCTGGTCAATGTCCGCTATGCCGGCGCCAGCCCGTTGCAGGATGCCGCGGTGCAGGCGGCGATCGCGGCGGCCGAGAAGCGGCTGGAGAAGCGGGGGCGGGTGCTGATCCGCCCCAGCGGCACCGAGCCGGTGATCCGCGTCATGGCCGAGGCGGAGGAGGAGAGCATCGTGGAAGAGACCGTGCATGAACTGGCGGCGCTGATCCGCGCCCGCGCCGCCGCCGGCGCGGTCGCCGAGCGCCCCACGCCTGAAAACTCGGTTCCCGAGCTCGCCGGGGAGGCCGGCTGATGCGCGGCCGCGTCCTGATCATCGCCGGCTCCGATTCCGGTGGCGGCGCCGGCATCCAGGCCGATATCAAGGCCTGCACCGCGCTGAACGCCTTCGCCGCCACCGCCATCACCGCGCTGACCGCGCAGGACACGATCGGCGTGCATGGCGTCATGACCGTGCCGCCGGACTTCATCCGCCAGCAGATCCGCCTGACGCTGCAGGATATCGGCGCCGACGCGATCAAGACCGGCATGCTGGCCGACAGCGTCACCATCAACGCCGTCTGCGACGCGCTGGCCGAGCATGGCCGCCGCGTCCCCCTGGTCGCCGATCCGGTGATGGTGGCCAAGGGCGGCCAGGCGCTGCTCGACAAGGCCTCGGTCGAGACGCTGAAGCGCCGCCTGCTGCCCTTCGCCTCGCTGCTGACGCCCAACATTCCGGAGGCCGAGGTGCTGTCGGGCATGAACATCGGCACCGTTGAGGAGATGGAAGCGGCGGCCGAGATGATGCTGACGCTCGGCGTCCCTGCCGTGCTGCTGAAGGGCGGCCACCTGCCGGGCAACCGGCTGGTCGACCTGCTGGCGACCGAGGATGGCATCGAGGTCTTCGAAAGCGAGCGCATCGACAGCCGCCACACCCATGGCACCGGCTGCACCCTGGCTTCCGCCATCGCCGCCGGCCTGGCCCAGGGCCTCGGCCTGCGCGGCGCCGTGGTGCGCGCCCGCGCCTATGTCCAGGAGGCGCTGCGCGCCGCCCCCGGCTTCGGCCGCGGCCATGGCCCGCTGAACCACGCCGTCACCGTCGATCCGGAGCGGCTGTCGGCGCTGGCCTGAATCAAGCTGGGGCAGGGCAGGGAAGCATTCCAGCCCTGCCGCCGCTGCGCTGGCGTGGGGAAAGGGTTTCGGCGATAGCGGAAGGGCGCCGTCGGGAAACCAAGCCATGCCCCAGAAGCTCGCTGTCTATCAGGTCGACGCCTTCGCCGACCGCCCCTTCGCCGGCAATCCCGCCGCCGTCGTGCCCTTGCAGGAATGGCTGCCGGACGCGCTGATGCAGGCCATGGCGGCCGAGCACAATCTCAGCGAGACCGCCTTCTTCGTCCCCGACGGGCCCGGCCGCTGGCATCTCCGCTGGTTCACCCCGCGGCTCGAGGTCCCGCTCTGCGGCCATGCCACCCTGGCCACCGCCGCCGTCCTGGCCGGCGAGCTGGGCCACGCCGGCGACATGCAGTTCCGCACCGCCTCCGGCCTGCTCGGTGTCAGCCGGGAAGGGGAGCGCTTCGTCCTCGACTTCCCGGCCAACCCGCCACAGCGGGCGCCACGCGTGCCGCCCGGCCTGGCCGTCGCCCTCGGCGCCGTCCCGCGCGAGGTCTGGAAGGCGCGTGACTGGATCTGCCTGTTCGACAAGGCCGAGACGGTGCGCGCCCTGCAGCCCGACCATGCCCGCATCGCCAGCCTGCCCGACGAGGCGACCGGCGGGTCGGCCGCGCGCGTCATCGCCACGGCCCCGGGCGATGACGGGCTGCATGACGTCGTCTCCCGCTACTTCGCCGCCCGCGTCGGCATCGACGAGGACCCGGTCACCGGCGCCGCCCATGTCCAGCTGGTGCCCTTCTGGGCCGACCGGCTGGGCCGCGACACCCTGGTCTGCCGCCAGGCCAGCGCCCGCGGCGGCACCCTCTGGTGCGAGCGCCGGGAGAGCCGTATCCGGATGGGCGGCACCGCCGTGCTCTACGCCCGCGGCGAAGTCTTTCTACCTGATACGATCTGACGACCCGACCAGGAGCCTAAGCGTGATGGCCAATCCGAAGCCTGCCAGCCTGCCGGAAAACCCCTGCTTCTCCTCCGGCCCCTGCGCCAAGCGTCCGGGCTGGTCGCTGCAGGCCCTGGACGCCGCGCTGCTCGGCCGCAGCCACCGCGCGCCGGCGCCGAAAGCGCGCCTGGCCGAGGTCATCACCCGCAGCAAGGCGGTGCTCGGCATGCCCGAGGGCTGGCGCCTCGGCATCGTCCCCGCCTCCGACACCGGCGCGGTGGAGATGGCGCTGTGGTCGCTGCTCGGCCCCCGCGGCGTCGACGTGCTGGCCTGGGAAAGCTTCTCCGCCGAATGGGCCAACGACATCACCAGGCAGCTGCCGCTGCCCGATGTCCGCCTGATTCAGGCCCCCTATGGCGGCATCCCCGACCTGGCCCAGGCCGACCCGGCGCGCGACGCCGTCTTCGTCTGGAACGGCACCACCTCCGGCGTGCGCCTGTCGGACGCCGACTGGATCGCCGCCGACCGCGAGGGGCTGGCCATCTGCGACGCGACCTCTGCCGCTTTCGCCATGGAGCTCGACTGGGCGAAGCTCGATGTGGTGACCTGGTCCTGGCAGAAGGCCCTGGGCGGTGAGGCCGGCCATGGCATGCTGGCGCTCTCCCCGCGCGCCGTCGCCCGCCTGGAAAGCCACACCCCCGCCTGGCCTCTCCCAAAAATCTTCCGCATGACCAAGGGCGGCAAGCTGATCGAAGGCATCTTCGAGGGCGACACCATCAACACCCCCTCCATGCTCTGCGTCGAGGACGCCATCGACGGCCTGCGCTGGGCGGAATCGGTCGGCGGCCTCAAGGGCCTGGTCGCCCGCACCGAAGCCAATCTCGCCATCATCGCCGACTGGGTCGCGACCCAATCCGACTACGCCTTCCTGGCCGAGGACGCCCGCCACCGTTCCACCACCTCCATCACCCTGAAGCTGGTGGCGCCCTGGTTCACGGCGCTCGACGCCAAGGCCCAGGCTGACACAAGCAAGAAGATCGCGAAGCTGCTGGAGCAGGAAGGCGCCGGGCTCGACACCGCCCCCTACCGCGACGCGCCCCCGGGCCTGCGCATCTGGGGTGGCGCCACCGTCGAGGCCGAAAACCTCCGCCGCCTGATGCCCTGGATCACCTGGGCGACCCGCGAAGTCCAGTAAGGCAAGCATGGGGGCTCCGCCCCCAAACCCCCGCCGGGGGGATAGT
>NZ_MLCO01000296.1 GCF_001982615.1 Teichococcus deserti
ACCGACAGGCCGATGCCGCGGCCGGAGAGGCGGTCGACCGCCTCGGCCGTGGAAAAGCCCGACTCGAAGACCAGGGACAGCAGCTGCTCGGCGGGCGGCGGCGGCGTCGCGGAATCGCGAGCCGGAAGAAGACCCCGCTGCACCGCCACCGCCTCGATCCGCGCCAGGTCGGGGCCGCGGCCGTCATCGGCGACGCGCAGCACCAGCAGCCCGCCGCGCGCCTCCAGCGACAGGGCGATCTCGGCCTGCTCCGGCTTGCCGCGGCGGGCGCGCTCGGCCGGGCTGTCCAGCCCGTGGCTGACGGCGTTGCGCAGCAGATGCGTCACCGGGTCCTTCAGCGCCTGCAGCACGCGGCGATCGGCCTGCAGCGCCAGCCCTTCCAGCCGCACGGCGACCGGCTGGCCGGAATCGCGCGCCAGGTCGCGGGCCATGCGGCCAAGCGAGCCCAGCACCGTCTCGGCCGGGACCAGGCTGATGCGGCCGGCCTCGAGGCGCAGCTGGGCGGCGGCGGCCTCGGCGGTCCAGGCGGCCTCGCGCTGGGCCCGGGTCAGCTGGCCGAGCTCTCTCGCCATGCGGTCCAGCTCGCGGCCAAATGTCTCGCTGCGCGCCGCGCCCGGGACGGCAGCGCGGGAAAAACCGTCGAAGTCGCGGCGCAGCCCGCGCATCGCCGCCTCCAGCCCGCGCAGCCCGGCCTCCAGCCCGGCCTGGCGGCCCAGGCTGTCGGACAGCGCATGCACGGCGCCGGCGAGCGCCTCGACCTGGCCCGCGGGGATGCGCAGATATTCGATGGCCGGGCCGGTCTCGGCCGCCGGCGGCGGCTCGGGGGCGGCCGCGGCAGGCTCAGGCGCCGGACGCGGCGGCGCCTCGGGGACGGGCGCCGAAAGAAGACCTTCCAGCGCGCGGCGCGCCGCCTCGGGGGCTGCGGGCTCGGGCGTGCCGGCGAGCGCGGCGACATAGCCCTCGACCCCGTCCAGGCCGAGCTGGATCGCGGCGATGGCCGGCGCATCGAGGGCGAGGCCGCCCTCCCCCACCGCGGTGAAGACCGCCTCCAGCCGATGCGCCAGCTCTTCCACCACCGGCAGGTCGACGGCGCGCGCCGCGCCCTTCAGGCTGTGGGCGCGGCGGAAGACGTCGCGCAGGTCGAACTCCTGGCCGCGCCCGGCCGCCGCCAGGGCGGCGCGGATGGCGCCCAGATGCTCCTGGTGCTCGATGCCGAAGGCGGCGAGCAGCTCCTGGCGAAAGTCGGTCATGGGCGGCAGTCGGTCATCGGCCGAGGATCAGAGGCGGTAGCGGTCGGCGAGCCCGACCAGCTGCTGCGACAGCTGCGACAGGTTGGCGGCCGCGGTGTCCAGCTGGCGGGTGCCGGCCGCCGTCTGCTGGCTGGCCTGGCGGATGTTCTGCAGCGCGCTCATCACCTGCTCGATGCCCAGCTGCTGCTGGTTGGTCGAGGCCACGATCTGCTGGAAGGTCTGCACGCTCTCCTGGATGCGGCTGCTGATCTCGGTGATGGTCGCATGGGTGGTGTCGGTGCGCTCGCGGCCGGCGGCGACGCGCTTCACCGCCTCCTCGGTCAGCATGACCGAGGAATTGATGCCGCGCTGGATGTCGCCCAGGATCGAGCGCACCTGGCCGGTCGCGTCCTTGGCCTGGTCGGCCAGCGTCTTCATCTCGGCCGCGACCACCGCGAAGGAGCGGCCCTGCTCGCCGGCGGCGGCGGCCTCGATCGCCGCGTTCAGCGCCAGCAGGTGGCTGCGCTCGGAGATGTCGTTGACGCTGGCGATGATCTCGCCGATCGCCTGGGTCTTCTCCGACAGCGCCACGATGTTGCCGGCCACCGCCTCGGCCTGGTCGCGGATCAGGTCCATCGAGCGCACGGTCTCGTCGACGGCGCGAAGCCCGGCGGTCGAGGTCTGCGCGGTCGCCTGGGCCGAGGCGATCACCTCCTGCGCGCGCTTGCCGATCTGCACGCCGGAATGGGTGATCTCGTCGACGGTGGCCGCCGTCTCCTGCACCGCCGCCAGCTGCTCCTCGACGCTGGCCGCCTGCTCCTGGGTGGAGGCGCGGATCTCGGCGGCGGCGGCGTTCAGGTTCTCGGTCGCGTCGCGGCTCTGGCGGGCGAGCTGGCGCAGCCCCTCGACCATGGCGTTCAGCGTGACGCCGAGGCGGCCGAGCTCGTCGCGCCCGGTGATCGCCGCCTCGCCGCCCAGGTCGCCGCGGCCGACCCGCTCGACGAAGGCCATGAAGGCGCCCAGCGGCTGCACGATGGAGCGGCGGATCACCAGGGTGATGGCGATCGCCAGGACGACGGCGGCGATCAGCACCAGCGTCACCGACAGCCGGCTTTCCTCGTAGATCTCGTTGCCGCGTGCCTGGCCGGCGGCAATGCTGGCATTCACCGCCTCCTGCAGCCGGTCGATCAGCCGGCCGAGCTCGGAGCGCGCCGCGACGATCCCCTCGCCGATGCTGTGCACCGCCGCCAGGTCGTTGGCGCGGATGGCGGCGAACTGCGCCTGGGTCGCCTCGCGGATCTGCCGCAGCGGCGTCTGCGCCTGCGCCAGCAGCTGGCCGATCTGGGTCCAGCCGCCGCGGCGGTCGTTGCTCAGCGAGCTGGCGGCATTCTGGTTGGCGGTCTGCGCCATCTGCTGCAGCAGCCCCTCGGCGCGGGCCAGGTGGCCGGGCCAGGCCTGGGCCGGGTCATCGCCGGACAGCTCGCGGCCCAGGCTGCGCACCAGGAAGCGCGAGGTGGTGCGGGCGCGGGCGTCATGCATGTCGGCCTCGGCGTCGCGCAGTTCCATCAGCTGGCGCAGCGTCACCAGGTCGCGGCTGACGATGATCTCGGTGGCGCGGGTCACCACGCTGATCTGGTTCAGCCCGTAGACCCCAAGCCCGACCAGCAGCAGCGTGAGGGCGGTGAAGCCGAGAAGGATGCGATTGGCGATGCTCAAGGCTCAGGCTCCGCGAGGGGTCTGGAGAGGCGCCGGCGCCGCGGGCGCCGCCGGGAGATAGGGGTGCAGCAGCCGGTCGGGCGCCAGCAGCGCGATCAGCCGGCCGTCATCCAGCCGGGCATGGCCGGCGACCGGGCTGCCGGCGGGGCGGGTGGTGTCGTCCGCCGCATCCGGCGGCGCGACGCGGACGGCGCCGATGACGCGATCCGCGCGCAGGGCGAAGCGCGTCGCGCCGCGGGCCTGCCGCAGCAGCAGGAAGTGGCCTGGGGCCGCGAGGTCGGCCGGGTGGCCGAAGACCGCGCCGAGATCGAGGACGCAGAAGACCTGCCCCGCCTGGCCGAACAGGCCGAGCAGCGCCGGCGGCGCCCCGGGCAGCCGGGCGCAGGGCCCCTGCGGCACCGCCTGGGCGACGGCGCCGATCGGCAGGCCGTAGAGCTCCGCCCCCACCGCGCAGGCGAGGAGAGCGATCCTCGGCGCTTCCGGGGCGAGCAGTGCCGGGCGGGCGGCCAGCGCCGCGGTGCGCTCCTCCATGATCCGCTCGGCGCGGTGGGCGAAGGACAGCAGGGTCTGCAGGGTCTTCGGCATCAGGCGGCGTCCAGTTGCAGCCGCGCCAGGTCGCGCAGCGCGGCGGCGGTCATGCCGTCGCCCTCTTCCAGCAGGGCGCCGGCGGGGCGGCCCTGGGCGATGCGGGCGGCGACGGTCAGGGCGCGGCGGCCGGCGGCGCGCTCGCCCTCGTCCAGCAGCAGCAGGCCGAGCTGGTAATGCGCCATGGCGAAGTCGCCCTGCAGGTAGAGCGCGCGGCGGAAGGCCTGGGCAGCCTCGCGCGGCTGGCCGAGCGCGCGGCGGATCAGCCCGTCATAGTAGTGCAGCGCCGGCTCGGTCGGCTGCAGCAGCAGCCCGGCGCGGCAGGCCTGCAGCGCGCCTTCCAGGTCGCCGGCATCGGCGCGGTCGCGAGCGGCGGCGAGCTCGGCCTGCCAGCTGGCGACGGGCGGGGCCGCGGCCGGGGTCGCCGCGGCCGGGGTCGCCGCGGCCGGGGTCAAAGGAGCCGGTGGCTCGTATACACATCTCCGAGCCCCCGAGACTAG
>NZ_MLCO01000297.1 GCF_001982615.1 Teichococcus deserti
CTCGCTTCCCCGACGCGGCCTGCTGCGCCTCGGCGCCGGCGCCGCGACGCTTCCCCTCATGCCGGCGATCGTCCGCGCCCAGGCCTCCGGCCGCTGCGTCGTCAGCACCTGGGGCGGCGATTACGGCAATCTGCTGACCGCCAATATCGAGGCCCCGCTGCTGCAGCCGAAGGGGATCGACTGCGTCCAGGATGCCGGCACCGAGCCGGCCCGCATCGCCAAGTCGATCGCCCAGCGCCGCCTGCCGCGCGGCAATGTGGACGTGATCTGCGTCCAGGCGCCCGCGGCCTATGACCTGGAGGCCGCCGGCATGCTGGAGCCGCTGGACGAATCCAGGGTGCCCAACCTGAAGCACGTCATGCCCAGCCTGAAGTCGGGGCAGTCGATCCCGCATATCTTCAGCCCGCAGGTGATCGCCTACAACCCGGAGCGCGTCACGACCCCGCCGACCACCTACTCGGACATCGAACTGGAACAGTTCCGCGGCAAGGTCGGCATCCTCGACAACAGCTATATCTGGGTCGCCATGGCGGCGGCGCTGAAATACAAGGGCGATGTCGGTGCCATCGACGCGGTGAAGCCGGAGCTCGAGCGGCTGGTGAAGTCCGGCGCCCATGCCTATACCTCGACCGAGGCCTTCGCACCCGCGATCAAGTCGGGCGAGATCGATCTCGGCCTGGTCTGGCATGCCCGCGTGCTGTTCTGGCAGAAGGGCGGGCTGGCGCTGCGCTCCGCCTTCCCGGCCGAAGGGTGTCTGACTTACGTCTCCAGCATGGGCGTGCTGAAGAACGCGCCGAACAAGGCCGCGGCCTTCGCCTATCTGAACGCCGCGCTGGAACCCGCGGCGCAGCGCGGCTTCGCGGCCAGCATGGGCTATCTGCCGACGGTCACCAATGCGCCGCTGGAGGGCGAGGTCGCCCAGCGCCTCGCCTTGCCGGAACCCGCGCCCAGGCTGATCCCGGCGAATTACGAACGGCTGGCGGCGACGCGCGACGACATGAACGAGTGGTGGCGCCGCCTGCTGGATCGTCGCTGACCATGCCGCGCCGCCAGGGCCTGACCGCCGCCCTTCTGGTCGGGCCGGCGACCGCCATCGTGCTGCTGTCGCTGGTGGCGCCGCTGGCCCTGCTGGCGCGCTACAGCCTGAACCAGTACGACCGCATGACCTTCATGAAGGAGGCCTTCACGGCGGAGAACTACCTGCGCTTCGTGACGGATCCCTTCTATGCCCGCGTGCTCTGGACGACGCTGTCCATCGCGCTGGTCACCACGGCGCTGTGCCTGGTGATCGGCTTCCCCATCGCCTATGGCCTGGCGCGGATGCAGAGCCGCTGGAAATCGACCGCGGTGCTGCTGGTGATCCTGCCGCTGTTCATCGGCAGCACGGTGCGCGCGCTCGGCTGGATCGGGCTGCTCGGGCGCGGCGGGCTGGTCGACAGCCTCTATGGCCTGGTGGTGCCGGGCGGCAGCGTCACCCTGCTCTACACCGCCTTCGCGGTGGGGCTGGGCATCCTGTCGATCAACCTGCCCTATATGATCCTGACCCTGCAGGGCGTGATCGAGGGCATCGACGCCCGGCTGGAGGAGGCCGCCGACAGCCTGGGCGCGACGCCGGGCCGCCGCTTCTGGCATGTCGTGCTGCCGCTGGCCCTGCCGGGCCTCGCCACCGGCGGCATCCTGGTCTTCATCCTGGCGATGAACGCCTATGCCACGCCCTTCCTGCTGGGCGGCGCGCGCTTCCAGATGATGGCGCCGATGCTCTACCGGGAATATGCCGTGAACAACAACTGGCCCTTCGCCGCCGCCATCGCCTTCATCCTGATGCTGACGACGCTGAGCCTGACCGC
The DNA here is from genome assembly GCF_001982615.1 of Teichococcus deserti. Classification (GTDB taxonomy): domain Bacteria; phylum Pseudomonadota; class Alphaproteobacteria; order Acetobacterales; family Acetobacteraceae; genus Pseudoroseomonas; species Pseudoroseomonas deserti. The sequence continues at coordinate 1,848 of NZ_MLCO01000297.1, forward strand.
CGCCTCGACGCTGCTGCTGCAGCGCCGCTACCAGGGCGCCTGACGCCCGCCCGCCTGAGAGGAAACGACATCATGACGCTGGGCGTCGGTGGCTCGAGCTTTGCCGAGGAGCTGGACAAGCTCAAACCCATGACGGACGGCATCGTGCCGATCGCGGTCGCAGAATTCCAGGCCCGCATCGAGAAGGCGCAGGCGCTGCTGCGGGCCCAGGGCCTGGCGGCGCTCTATCTCGATACCTCGACCAGCCTGCACTACTTCACCGGCATCGAGCTGAAGCTGACCGAGCGGCTGCACGGCGCCATCATCCCGGCCGAGGGCGAGCTGGTCTATCTCAGCCCCGCCTTCGAGGAGCCGAAGACGCGCGAGCTGATGCGCTTCGGCAGCGATGTCCGCTGCTGGGAGGAGCATGAGGAGCCGACCGAGCTGGTGGTCGAGACGCTGCGCAGCATGGGGATGGAGAGCGGCAGCATCGCCCTCGACCCGGCGACGCCCTTCTTCATCGCCGACGGGCTGAAGCGCGCCGGCAACCGCTACACCTTTACCAGCGCGCGCGGCATCGCGGCGGCCTGCCGCCAGGTGAAGTCGGCCGCCGAGATCGCGCTGATGCAGCGGGCCATGGACATCACCATGACCGTCCACAAGGCCGCCGCCCGCGCGCTTCAGGTCGGCGTCACGACGACCGAGACAAAAGCCTTCCTGGAGCAGGCGCATCGCCGGCTGGGCATGTCGGCCACCTCCGGCGCGGTGCAGTTCGGCGAGGCCACCGCCTATCCGCATGGCGTTCCCTATCCGCAGACCCTGGCCGAGGGGGACATGGTGCTGATCGACATGGGCACCTGGGTGCAGGGCTATCGCTCCGACATCACCCGCACCTATGTCTTCGGCACGCCGACGGAGCGGCAGCGGCAGATCTGGAACATCGAGCGCGAGGCGGAGTTGGCCGGCTTTGCCGCCGCCCAGCTGGGCGCGCCCTGCGAGGCCGTGGATGCCGGCGCCCGGGCCGTCATCGAGAAGCACGGCTTCGGCCCCGGCTACAAGGTGCCCGGCCTGCCGCACCGCACCGGCCATGGCATCGGCCTCGACGTGCATGAGGAGGCCTTCATGGTGCGCGGCAACCGCCAGCCGCTGCTGGAGGGGATGTGCTTCTCGATCGAGCCGATGCTCTGCATCTATGGCGAGTTCGGCGTCCGGCTGGAGGACATCGCCTATATGACGGCCGAGGGCCCGCGCTGGTTCACGACGCCGTGCCCCTCGGTCGACGACCCCTTCGGCGACGAGGCGGGGTGATCGTTACAGGGCCATGCCCTGTCCTTCTGTTGAACGGAAAATCCGCTTCCTCCCCGCGGCTTGAGTGGACGGCGGGGTCGCTGGGCGCTTGCATCGGAGCGCATCAGGAGCCCGCGCTTGACCACCACCGTCCCCTCCCTGCCGGCCGCCTATTTCGAGGCGCTCTATGCCGGCGACCCTGACCCCTGGGACTTTCGCACCAGCGACTACGAGGCGGCGAAATACGCGGCCACCCTCGCCGCCCTGCCGCGGCCGCGCTATGCCGCGGCGCTGGAGGTCGGCTGCTCCATCGGCGTGCTGACAAAAATGCTGGCGCCACGCTGCGACCGGCTGCTGGCGATCGACGGCTCGGCCCGGGCGCTGGCGACGGCGCGGCGCGACTGCGGGCCCCTGCCCGGCCTCGCCTTCGAGCAGCGCGAGGTGCCGCGGCAATGGCCGGCGGGGCGCTTCGACCTGATCCTGCTCTCCGAGGTGATCTATTACTGGGACGCCGAGGACCTGGACCGCGTGGCCGGCCAATGCCGCCGCGC
>NZ_MLCO01000298.1 GCF_001982615.1 Teichococcus deserti
TCGGCGGCGATCAGCGCGACCAGCAGGGCGAAGGCGGTCCACACCGCACCCGTGTCGGTCGCGGCCGGCCCGGGGGCCACCAGGTCGATCAGGTGCTTCAGCCCGTATTGCGTGGCGACGCCGCAGAGCACCGCCGCCAGCACCGCCCCGAAGACCAGGACGTGACCCGCCTTGTGCGCCGCGGCATGGCGCAGAAGGAAACGAAACCCCGAGGGGGGCGTTCCAGATGCCGTCAAAGCCAGCCCACTTTTCGCCATAATGAATTTGTACCTTGAGGATGAAATATGGGCGTGGCTGAGCCGGTCAAGTCAAGCGCAGCCCTGTTTTAACTAGAAGCTGTGATCTGCCTGAGAAAAGGGATCGCGTTCATGCGTATCGCTCAAATATCGCCGCTGTTCGAGGCCGTTCCGCCCAAGCTCTATGGCGGCACGGAGCGCGTTGTCTCCTCGCTGACCGAGGAGCTGGTGGCGATGGGCCATGAGGTGACGCTGTTCGCCAGCGGCGACTCCGTCACCACGGCCCGGCTTGCGGCGATGCGCGAGCAGGCGCTGCGCCTCGATCCCTCGGTGAAGGACTGGGTCGCCCATTACATGAAGATGGTCGAGATCGTCGGCCAGCGGGCGCATGAGTTCGACGTGATCCACTCGCATATCGACTATTTCCCGCTCGGCCTGCTCGACCGCCAGCGCGTGCCCTTCGTCACCACGCTGCATGGCCGGCTCGACCTGCCCGAGTTCAAGATGATCTACGAGACCTATGGCCATACGCCTTATGTCTCGATCTCCGACCACCAGCGGCTGCCGATCCCCAAGCTGAACTGGGCGCGCACCATCCTGCACGGCATGCCGAAGGACCGCCTGACGCCTCAGCCGGTCGAGCAGAAGTACTTCGCCTTCCTCGGCCGCGTCTCGCCGGAGAAGGGGCTGGACCGTGCCATCCGCATCGCCGCCCGCGCCGGGGTGAAGCTGAAGGTCGCCGCCAAGATCGACGATGCCGACCGCGCCTATTACGACCGGGTCATCGCGCCGCTGATGACGCAGGACCATGTCGAGTACATCGGCGAGATCAACGACGACCAGAAGCCGGAATTCCTCTCCGGCGCCCATGCCCTGCTGTTCCCGATCGACTGGCCGGAGCCCTTCGGCCTGGTGATGATCGAGGCCA
>NZ_MLCO01000003.1 GCF_001982615.1 Teichococcus deserti
AGCGCGCCGCGGCGGCGCAGCCGGTCGAAAACCCCGTTCAACTTGCCCGACAGCGCCTCGAACATCGGCGGTGGTGGTCCTTTCCTGCGGGTTGAGGCCCGCCCATAACAAAACGCGCCGCTGCCCGAGCCTTCGGGGAGCGACGGAGCCGGCCCTCTCCAGGAGGTGCCGACATAGGAATCCAGGCATGGCCTGGGTCGGCGGGTTCTAGCGGCTGGGGGTTCGGGAATCAACCGTCTTGCTTGGCTATGCCGTAACCCCTTGTTCGACCAACAATTGCACGGACACCGAAGGAGTCCCCTTGCCTGCCCGCCCAGCCCGCGCCTAGGCTTCCCCCATGAACATCCGAAACCCCGCGCAGCGTTGGTGGTGGCCCCTTTCATAAGGCGGCTGCGTTTCACTGTTCCCAAGCCGCCTCGGAGATCCCCGGGCGGCTTTTTTTGCGACTGAACTGACGGCACGAAGCCCCCCTGGATCCCCCGAGGTGCCCCCTCCGGAGAGATCCACC
>NZ_MLCO01000030.1 GCF_001982615.1 Teichococcus deserti
GGCCAGCAGATCGGCCTGGGCGAGGGTCGCCAGCTGACATTCCGGCCAGAAAGCGGCCAGGTGCGTGGCTTCGGCGGCGGGGGCAGCCGGGAAGGCGATGCGGGCGCCGGCGGTAACCGGTGCCGCGTTCCCACGCAGGTCTTCCATTCTGGCCAAGAAATTCCTCAATAAAGCGTGAGTCTGGGGGCTCAGCTGGGTTTTGCCAGCCGCGATGCAGTGCGGTAGATTCAAGCCATGCAAGAACGCATACAAGCCTGCGTGAGCGGGAAGTCCAGTGATGGGGTTTTCCGCGCAACGCTGCGCGGCCGCCCCATCGCCTCGGCGATGACACCGGTCGCCCCGGCGATGAGAGCGGCGGCCCTCGGGTTGGCCGGGCTGGCCCTGGCGGGCTGCAGCAGCCTGTCCTCGATGGGGCTGGGCGGCGGCAGCGGCTCCGTGCCGCCGGCGCGGGGCGTCGAGATGCCGCCGCCGCGCATGGCCGATCCGCTGGCGAATTTCGTGGCGACGACGCTGCCGGGCAATGGCGGGCTGGTGGCCCCGGCCGAGGGCCAGGCGCCGGTCAGGGTGCAGGTGGTGCGGGGCTACAACTCGGCCGCAGGCCGGGAATGCCGCGAACTGCAGGTCGGCCAGGGCGTGGCGCCGCGGGCGGCGATCTATTGCAAGGAGCCTTCGGGCGCCTGGGCGGCGGTGAAGCCGCTGCTGCGCGGCGGGGCGGTGGCGCGGCCGTGATCATCGGCGATGTGCCCCGCCGGGCTGACTCCAGCCAGGTGGCGACACAGCTGCGGGTCATCGGCGCCCTGTTCATGCGCGAGCTGCTGACGCGGTTCGGGACCAGCCGCGTCGGCTTCATCTGGCTGCTGGCCGAGCCGATGTTCCTCGCCCTGATGATCTCGACCATGCACTGGGCCAGCGGGCATGGCGTCGGCAACAACCTGCCGACCTTCCTGTTCTATGCCATGGGCTACACGCCCTTCGTCATGTTCCGCTCGATCGTCAACCGCGGTCAGAACGTCATCAACGCGAACATGTCGCTGCTGTTCCACCGCAACATCACGCTGCTCGACCTCGCCATCGCCCGCAACCTGATGGAGGCGGCGGTCTGCAGCATGATCATCACGCTGTTCGTCACGGTGGCGGCGGTGTTCTTCGACGAATGGCCGCATGAGCCGGCGCTGCTGTTCTGCGGGCTGATGATGAGCGCGCTGCTGGCACACGGGCTGTCGATGCTGCTGGCGGCGCTGACCTGCTTCTACGAGCCGCTCGAGCGCTTCACCCACCCGCTGACCTATCTGATGATGCCGATCTCGGCGACCTTCTACATGCTGAGCATGCTGCCCAGCGAGTCGCGCGACCTGCTGCTGATCAATCCGCTGGTGCATGTCCATGAGATGAACCGCTGGGCGCAGTTCGGCGACCGCGTGGTACCCTATTACAGCATCCCCTACGTGCTGTGCTGGATCCTTGGCCTGAACCTGCTCGGCATGGCCGGGCTGCGCGCCGCCCGCTCCCGCATCACCATGATGGAGTGACGCGATGCTCGAACTGGACAATGTCTGGAAGAGCTTCGAGACCAAGCAGGGCATGAAGCAGGTGCTGCGCGGCGCCAATGCGCGCATCCGCCGCGGCGAGCATGTCGGCATCCTCGGCCGCAACGGCGCCGGCAAGTCGACCCTGCTGAAGATCATCGCCGGCGTCGAGCGGCCGACGGTGGGCAAAGTGCGCTGCACCATGCGCATGTCCTGGCCGCTGGGCGGCAGCTTCGGCATCCAGACCAGCCTGACCGGAGCCGCCAATGCCCGCTTCATCGCCCGCGTCTATGGCACGCCGGTACGGGAGACCGAGGAATTCGTGGAGGATTTCTCCGAGCTCGGGCATTATTTTCGCGAGCCGGTAAAAACTTACTCCTCCGGCATGACCTCGCGCCTGATGATGGCGCTGTCCTTTTCGGTGGATTTCGACTGCTACCTGGTGGACGAGACGCTCTCCACCGGCGATGCGCGCTTCGCGGACAAGTGCCGCGCGGTGTTCGACATGCGACGGGCCAATGCCGGCATCCTGATGGTGTCGCACAACCCGCTGCATGTGAAGAAGTACTGCAACTCGGCCGCAATCCTGCGGAACGGCATGCTGGAATTTTACGAGGACGTCGATGAAGCTATCACCGCCTACCAGGGCCTCTGAGCCCGGGATGACCGGTGCGGCGACCCGCCCCGTCACCACGCCGCTTCCCCGGGCAGGCCTGAAGCCCAAGCGCAGCTTCCTCTGGAAGCGCCGCTTCTACCTGCTGCTGGTGGTGCTGCCGACGGTCCTCGCCGGCCTGTATCTCTATGGCTTTGCCGCCGGGCAGTTCGCCTCGCAGGCGCAGTTCACCGTGCGCGGCCGCAGCGGCGCGGCCGGCGGCGGCGCCGGCGGCAGCGGCGCGCTGGCCAGCATGATGGGGGCTGCCGGCTTCGCCGCCACCTCGCAGGACGGGCTGGCGGTCAAGGAATTCCTCGCCTCGCATGATTCGCTGATCGCGCTGCAGGAGCGGGTCGGGCTGAACGAGCTCTACCGCCGGCCGGAGGCCGATCTGCTGGCCCGGCTCTGGACGGAGAAGCCGCCGGCCGAGCTGCTGCAGATGTACCACAACCACATGAACACCATCACCATCGACAGCACCTCCGGCATCATCACGCTGCAGGCGCGCGCCTTCCGCCCCGACGACGCCCAGCGCATCGTCGAGGAGCAGCTGCGCATGTCGGAGGAGTTCGTGAACCGGCTGTCGTCCCGCGCCCGCGAGGCCTCGCTGGCCCTGGCGCGGGAGGAGATCGCCCGGGCCGAGAAGCGGGTGCTGGACAGCCAGGCCGCGGTCACCGCCTGGCGGCTGCAGGAGCGCTCGGTCGATCCGCAGCGCAGCGCGCAGATCGGCCTTGACGGCCTGGGCGCGCTGGAAGGGCTGCTGACCGGGGCGCGGGCCGAGCTGCAGGAGAAGCAGGCCTATATGCGCGCCGACAACCCGATGATCGGGGCGCTGCGCAACCGCATCGCCTCGCTGCAGCAGCAGATCAACGAGCAGCGGCAGCGGATGATCCGCGGCGGCGAGAACCTGCCCGGCCAGCTCGCCGCCTATGAGCGGCTGGTGCTGGAGCGGGAATTTGCCGACAAGCAGCTGGCCTCGGCCACCGAATCGCTGGAGACGGCGCGGGTGGATGCGCAGCGCCAGCAGCTCTTCGTCACGCGCATCGTGCAGCCGACCATGGCGGAGCTCGCCATGTATCCGCGGGCAGGGATCATCCTGCTCAGCATGTTTATCATCTTGTCAGTGTTTTACGGGATCGGGTGGATGATGGTGACGGGTGTCCGTGAACATGCGTTCTAGCCGCGCGTTGATCGCCGGGGCGCTGGCTCTGCTGCAGACCGGCGTCGCCTTCGCGCAGAGCCCGACCCTGTCCAGCCCTTCGCCGGCGCTGCAGTCGCAGGGCACGGGCGGCGCCATGAGCCTGCCGCAGCTGCTGCCGGGCAGCGAGATGACCAACCGCGCCGGCACCACGACCGAGGCCGAGGCCGGGGCGACCGTCGCCGGGCCGCTCACCGAGCCGCACCGCCAGCCGGGGCCGAGCCGCGCCGTCTTCGGCGCCTCGCTTTTCGCCCGCAATGCGCCGAGTGCCTCCGACACCAGCAATCCGAGCTACCGCCTTGGCCCGGGGGACCGGGTCAGCGTCCGCGTCTGGGGCGGCGTCGAGGCCGAGGTGATGGGCCAGGTCGATCCGGAGGGGAACCTGTTCCTCCCCTCGGTCGGGCCGCTGAAGCTGGCCGGGGTGCGCGCCGGCGACCTGCAGCGCACGGTGGAGGGCGAGCTGCGGCGGATCTACACCCAGCAGGTGCAGGTCTATGCCGTGCTGCTGTCGGCGGCGCAGATCGGCGTCTATGTCACCGGCTTCGTCAAGCTGCCGGGCCGTCACATGGGCTCGGCCTCGGACACGGTGCTCGACTTCCTGCTGCGCGGCGGCGGCGTCGACCCGGTGCGCGGCTCCTACCGCGACATCGTGGTCCAGCGCGGCAACCAGGTGGTGCAGCGGCTCGACCTCTATCCCTTCCTGCTGCAGGGCCGCATGCCGTCGCTGACGCTGCAGCATGGCGACACCATCGTGGTCGGCAAGCAGGGCTCGGTGGTCTCGGCCGACGGCGCGATCCGCAACAACTACCTCTTCGAGGTGGCGGGGCGGACGATGACCGGGTCGGAGCTGATGGAGCTTTCGGCGCCGCTGCCGGCGGCGACCAATGCGGTGATCCGCGGCACCCGCAACGGCCAGCCCTGGTCGCGCTATGTCAACACGACGGAACTGCGGCGCCAGGCGCTGCAGGACCAGGACGTGGTCACCTTCATCACCGATGCTCCGGCGCCGACGGTCCGGGTCTTCGTCGAAGGCAGCCGGCTCGGGCCCTCCGTGCTGGTGGCCGACCGCGACACGACGCTGTGCCAGCTGCTGGACTATGTGGCGGTGGATCCGGGCCTGGCCGACACGCGCTCGGTCTTCCTGCTGCGGCAGCGGCTGGCCGCACAGCAGCGGCGCTCGATCAACGAGGCGCTGGACCGGCTGGAGCGGCAGCTCTTCACCGCCACCTCCAGCACCACGGGCGTGTCGCAGATCCGCGCCTCGGAGGCGCAGCTGGTCAGCAGCTACATCCAGCGCGGCCGTCGCATCCAGCCGGAGGGCCGGCTGGTGGTGGCGGATGATCAGGGCCGCTGCACCAACATCCGCCTGGAGGATGGCGACACCATCGTGATCCCCGAGCGGACCGAGACGGTGCTGGTGGGCGGCGAGGTGACCACGCCGCAGGCGGTGGTCTGGCGGCCGAACATGACGATCGACGACTATGTCAATTCGGCCGGCGGCTACACCCAGCGCGGCACCTCCAGCGACATCATGATCCGGCGCGCCAGCGGCCAGATCATCCTGGATCCGCGGGAAGGCCCGCGTCCGGGCGACGAGCTGATCGCGCTGCCGCGCCTGGAGATCAAGGGCCTGCAGCTGACCGCCGATATCCTGCAGCTGATCTACCAGTCGGCCCTGTCGGCCCGGGTCTTCACCAACAACTGAGGCTCGCCGAACCGACAGAAAGAAGACGGGGGGCCGGGGGAATTCATTCCTCCGGCCTTTTTTTATGGCCTGAGCAGCGATGGCGCGACGCCGCCCGGCATCACGGTCACGGTCGCCGTACGCCCCGGAATGAGCCGCAGCCCTTCCGGCAGCGGGTCGAGCGCGACGCGCACCGGGATGCGCTGGGCCAGGCGGACCCAGGAGAAGGTGGGGGTGATGTTGGCCACCAGCCCGGTGGTCTGCTCGCGGTCGGCGATGCCGCCGGCGATGCTCTCCACCTTGCCGGTCAGCACCCGGCTGTCGCCCATCAGGGTGACGCGCACCGGGTCGCCGGGGTGGATGCGGGCGAGCTTGGTTTCTTCGAAGTAGCCCTGGACATGCAGGCTGCGGGCGTCGACCAGGGCCATCACGGCGCTGCCGGCGGCGACATAGGCGCCCGGGCGCAGCGTCAGGTTGGTGATGGTGCCATCGGCCGGGGCCAGCACCTCGGTGCGCTCCAGGTTGAGCCTGGCCACCTCGCGGGCGGCCTGGGCCTCGTGCCAGCTGGCCTCGGCGGTGGCCGCGTCGGAATGCGCCTGCTCCTGCCGCTGGGCGGAGACGATGCCCTCGTTCAGCCGGTCGTAGCGGCGCTCGTCGCGGCGGGCGCGCTCGAGGCTGGCGGCGCGGCTCTCGACCACCGCCTCGGCCTGCTGCAGGGCCAGGGCGAAGCGGGCGCGGTCCAGGCGGAACAGCGGCTGGCCGCGGGTGACGACGGCGTTGTCCTGCACCAGCACCTCGGCCACCAGGCCGGAGACATCGGGGGCGATGCCGATGATGTCGGCGCGCACCCGCCCGTCGCGCGTCCAGGGCGCCTCCATGTAGTAGCGCCAGAGCTGCCAGCCGACCGTGGCGGCCGCCGCCACCAGGGCCAGGGTGAGCAGGATCCGGGCGATCCGGGCGACAAGCGGTTTCATGGCAGCAGGGTCTCCGCAAGGGCGGCGGTGCCGCCCAGGATCAGGATGTAGAGCGCGAAGTCGAAGAGGGCGGGGTGCCAGACCCAGCGATAGGCGCCGGCCGCGCGCAGCAGGCGGCGGGCCAGGGCCGCGAGCGGCAGGGCGACGACCGCCCAGACCAGCAGCGCCGGCAGGAAGATGCCGTAGAGGTCGAGTTCCGCGGTCATGCCGGCAGGCCTTCGAGGGTGGGCGAGGGAGCGTCGGGAAACAGCGCCAGGCGCAGCCCGCTGATCGACAGCGCCGCCTGGCGGGCGGGGCGCGATCCGGCCGCGGCCGCGGCGCAGCTGGCCAGGGTGCGGTCCATCTGGTCGAGCAGCTCGGCAGGCGGCAGGCGGCCGCGCGCCTCGGCGGCGACGGCCTGCAGCAGGGCGTCGAGCGCGCCGCGCGGCCCGGGCGGCAGCGCCGCCATCTGCTCGCGCAGCCGCAGCATGTTCAGCGCGGCGCGCAGGTCCGAGAGCTCGGCCACCGGCACGGCGCGGGCATCGACGGCGCCGAGCCGCGCCGCCAGCGCCTCGAAGCGGTCCAGCATGACGCCGAGGATGCGGCGGAGGTCGGCCGGCACCCGGCCCTCGGCCAGCCGCGCCAGGTCCAGCCGGTCGGCGGCCGCCAGCCGCTTCACCCGCCAGGCCACGCCGAAGGAGCGGGCGAGGCGCGCCAGCAGCAGGGCCAGGCCGAGGCCGCCCACCGTCGCCAGCCCGCCATCGGCATAGGCGGCGAAATCGGTCGCGACATAGCTTTCCTGCAGGCTGATCACGGTGGGCAGGGTGACGGCCACGGCCAGGGCAGGGGCCATCAGCGCCGGCTGCGGCATCAGCGCGCCGACCGGCACATAGAGCAGGCCGAGCGCCAGCAGCAGCAGCGGCAGCCCGTCGATCTGCGGCAGGATGGCGAACTGGTACAGCCCGGCCAGCAGCACCGCGGCGATCGAGCCGATCAGGAACTGGCGCAGCGCCGGCGCCGGGTCGTCGAGCTGGCCGAAGATGCACAGCGCGACGCCGCCCATCATCGCCATGCTGGCGCCATGCGACCAGCCGCTGCCGATCCACAGCGCGGCGCCGATGGCGACCGCGCCGGCCGCCGCCAGGCCGGACAGCGCCACCAGCAGCGGGTCGACATGGCCGGGCAGGTGGCCGGCGGCGGCGGGGGCGGCGTCCGACGGCTTCTCGGCCAGCAGCCGCTCGGTCAGCAGCAGGCATTCGCGCCAGTGGGTGACCAGTTCGCGCAGCCGCTCGACCAGCCCGTCGCGCAGCAGCGCCGCCCAGGGGTCGGCGGCGGGATGCGGGTTGCGGGCGGCCTCGGCCAGCCGGGTCTCCAGCCGCTGGGCGCCCAGCAGCCGGTTCGCGCCCGGCGCCTGCTCCAGGCTGGCCGACAGCCAGCCGGCGATGTCCTGGCGCAGCGGATCCAGGGCCTTGGCGGCGGCCGGGTCGAGGCTGGCAAGAACCCGGCCGCGCTCGCCGATGGCGGTCAGCAGGGTGGGCAGCGCCCGCGCATGCTCGTGCAGCCGGCCGGCCCAGAGCAGCGGCGCGCGGCGGCCGGCGACCTCGTAGCGGGCCTGGTGGAACAGGGCCGCCAGCGCGGCGCCGTCGCGGGCGATGCGGCGCCGCTCGGCGGAGAAGCGCTCGGGGTCGTGCGGCCGGGTGAGGCTGTCGGCGCCGAAGCGGGCCAGGTCGGCCAGCCAGGCCCGGCTGGCGGCCAGCACGCGCGGCGCGCCCTGGCGCGGGAAGAGCACGCCATGCATCAGCCAGGCACAGAGGATGCCGAGCCCGATCTCGATCATCCGCCAGATGGCGGTGTCGAAGACGGTCTGCGGGCTGTCGACGATCGGGAAGCAGATCAGCGCCGCGGTGTAGCCCGACAGCATGAAGGCATAGCCGCGCGGCGTCGGGTCGTAGAGCGAGGCGGCCAGGCACAGCCCGATCCAGATGGCGAGCACGGCCGCGGCCAGGGGCGGCGCGTTGACCAGCTGCGGGAACACCAGAATGGAGAAAAAGCCGCCGCAGAGGGTGCCGACCAGGCGCCAGGTGGCCTTGGCGCGCAGCGCGCCGGCGAAGGGCTGCGCCACGATATAGACGGTGCCCATGGCCCAGTAGGGCCGCGGCAGGTCGAGCGAGAAGGCGATCCACAGCGCCAGCGCCGCGGCGGCGAAGCTGCGGGCGGAATAGAGCCAGTCTTCCAGGCTGGGGGCGCGCAGCATCAGGCCAGGTCTCCCGGTTCGCGGCCGAGATTGGCCGCAACACGCTCCAGCACCTGCATGGCGGTGGCGAGCTGGGCGGCGCCGCAGCCCTGCAGCACCTCCGTCCGCAACGCCTCCAGCGCCGAATCGGCGGAGGCGGCGGCGGCCAGGCCCGCCTCGGTCAGGTGCAGGCTGCGGGCGCGGCGGTCGGCCGGATCCGGGCGGCGCTCGACCAGGCCCGTGGCGCCGAGCTGGTCGAGCAGCGGCACCAGGGAAGGCTGCTCGATGCTCAGCGCCGCGGCGAGCGCGCCCTGGCGGATGCCGCTTTCCGGCTGCCGGCGCAGCAGCAGCAGGGCCGAGGCGGTCGCATGCGACAGGCCGAGCGGGGCCAGGCGCAGATCGGCCTCGCGCCGCCAGGCGCGGGTGATGACGATGAAATGCGCGCCGAAGCGGCGGCGCAGCGCAGTCAGCGCCGCATCGTCGGGTAAGGCGGCAGGGGCGGGGGCGGCGGGCATGGGAAATAGATAG
>NZ_MLCO01000299.1 GCF_001982615.1 Teichococcus deserti
GGCCGCGCAGGGCGCTGCCATCCTTGCCGCCCTCCTTGCCCATCGACAGCCCGACCTCGATCAGGCTGCCGTCGGCCGCCTCGGTGGTGCGCAGCAGGACGCGGTGGCCGCCGACCACGACGCGCCAGACATTGCCGCGGGCGGCGACGGCGGGGCGCGGCGGCGGAAGTGGGCGGGCGGGCTCGGGCCGGGCCAGCGGCGCCGGGGCGGCGGCGTGGAGGTAGGGGCGGATGGCGGCTTCCATCGCCTCCCGCGCCTTGTCGGTGACCGGGGCCAGCAGCGCCTCGGCCTCGCGCTCGCCCTGCAGCAGGCCAGCGCGGCGGGCGGCGGCGGTGGGCCGCTCGGCGACGCGGCCGTCCTCGTCCTGCATCAGGCGGGTGGCGCCCTGGGCCGGGGCCAGGCCGCCGGTCTCGCAGCCCAGCAGCGCCTCGGCGGCGTCCGCCGCGGTCAGGGCGAAGCTGCCATGGTGGCGCAGCCCTTGCGTCGCGCCGGCGGCGTCCAGCGCGCGGCGGGCGGCGACGGCCAGGCCCGGGATGGCGCAGCGGGCGGGCGGCGCCGGCCACAGCAGGGCGGCGGGCTCGCGCGCGCCGTGCTTCTCGGCGAGGCGCGCGCTGGCCTGCTCGGCGGCACCCCGGGTCAGGGCGGACAGCGCATTGGCGACGTCGCGGGCGGCGGGCGAATCATAGGCCAGGCCGCAGGCGGCCAGCAGCGCCGAAAGGTCGGCGAAGCCCAGCCGCAGCCGCTGCGCGCGGCCGCCGGTCAGCACCTCCAGCGCCTGCACGCCGGTGCCGACGGCCGCGGCATAGCCGGCCGCGTCGAAGCCGCCGGCGGAATCCAGGAAGGCCGGCAGGTTCAGCACGAAGCGCGGCTCGACCTTGGCGTCGCCGCGCCAGGTCGAGGCGCCGGGGGCGCCGCGGCGGGTGATCACCAGCTGGCGCAGCGACTCGGCCAGGGCCACGGCGTCGATGGCTTCGAGGATGCCGAGCTGCACGGCGCGGGCCGAGAGGCGGGCGATCCAGCCCTCGGCCAGGCTGGGCAGCGAGACCGGACCCAGCCCGGGCGACAGGCAGGCCAGCGCCTCGGCCGCGCTCTGCTCCCAGGTGGCCGGCAGGGCGATCGCCCGTGGCGGGGAATCGGGGTCCGCCGATGCCCGCGTGCGCCGCAGCGCCATGCCTTCCCAGGGAGTGCCTGCAATCCGTGCCATGGTCCAAAAGGTAGCGGCAGGCCGCGCCCTGCGAAAGGCGGGGCAGGCGGCAAAACACGGGCTTGGCGTTGATTTCGCGGCCGGCTTGTCGGTCGAGGCACTGGCGCCGGCTGTGTCCGGCACACAAGGCTGTCATGGTGCGGGATCGTGGCTGGACCACGGCCTCGCCTTCCCCTCGGGCGCCGCATGTGCGAAGGAAGCGGCCAGAGGATGCTGGCAGGCTACCGCTTCGGGGCCGGGCGCCCCATATGTGCATCGCGGCAGCCCGCTCCCCCTGCGGGCCGTTCCCCCCCAGCCTGATGGAACTGACCGAGACATGTCCTTCCTGCAGCGGCTGACCACTGGCTTTTCAGCCAGCAAGATCGGCACCGACCGCTTCGGCAACAGCTATTACGAGAGCCGCAAGAGCTGGCTCGGCTATGGCCGCAAGCGCCGCTTCGTCCTGTACAAGGGCGAGGCCGACCCGACCATGGTGCCGGCCGAGTGGCATTGCTGGCTGCATCATGTGACGGACGCGCCGCTCTCCGAGACCAAGCGCCACGCCTGGCAGCAGGAGCACACGCCGAACCGCACCGGCACGCCGCTGGCCTATCGCCCGGCGGCGCCGGCGGCCACCGGCGGCCCGCGCCCGGCCACGGCCGGGGACTACGAAGCCTGGACCCCGGGCAGCTGATCACGTGTCGGGACGCATGATGACGCAGGGCCGCAATCTGGCGGAGGTGCTGACCGGCGCGGTGGTGCTGGCCGTCGCCGCCTTCTTCCTGGTCTTCGCCATCGGCCAGTCGGGGCGCAGCTTCGGCACCGGTGGCGGCGGCATCACCCTGACCGCCAAGTTCGACCGGATCGACGGGCTGAGCGCCGGCGCCGATGTCCGCATCGGCGGCGTCAAGGTCGGCAGCGTCGTCGACCAGCGCATCGACCCGAAGACCTACCTCGCCGTGCTGAAGCTGCGCGTCGATGGCGGCATCGACGTGCCGACCGACAGCTCGGCCGAGATCACCTCGGAAAGCCTGCTGGGCGGCAAGTATGTGGCGCTGGTCCCGGGTGGCGCCGACGCCATGCTGCGCGACGGCGCCGAGATCGGCATCACCCAGTCGGCGGTCAGCCTCGAATCGCTGCTGGGCCGCTTCATCTTCTCGGTGACCGAGCTGACCTCGGCCAATGCCCAGCGCAACGAGGGCGGCGCCACGCCGGCAACCCCGGCCACCCCGGCGCCCGCCACCCCGGCTCCGGCGCGGCCATGAGCTTCGCCCCGCCGGCCGGCTGGCCCGGCGCGGACGGCCAGCCGCTGGCCTGCCGGGAAAAGCTGAAGGTGCTGGCCGAGAACCACCGCGAGGCCGCCACCATGCTGCAGGACCTGCTGGAGGATGCCGTGCTGATGGGCGTGGACGAGGCCGCGATGCGCCGCATCCTGGCGCAGATGGTTCTCGAAATCCCGGCGCCGAAGCTGGCGAAGAAGGGTTCCGCCGCGTGACTCGCTGGCTCGTCGTGCCCGCCCTGCTCGCCGCCCCCCTGCTGGCCACCCTCGCCGCGGTCCCGGCCGCCGCGCAGCAGGAGCCCGGCTGGGTGGCCAAGCGCACCGCCCAGCTGCAGGCGCTGGACAAGGTCACCGCCCGCATCACCATCGTCGATGCGCCGGTCAACCAGCCGGTCCGCTTCGGCACCCTCTCGGTCACGGTGCGGGCCTGCAACGCCCGCCCGCCGGAAGAGGTGCCCGACGCCGCCGCCTGGCTCGAGGTGCTGGACACCCGCAACGACCCGAACGGCACCCCGGCCTTCCGCGGCTGGATGTTCGCCAATGCCCCCGGCGTCTCGATGCTGGAGCACCCGGTCTACGACCTGCGCGTCCTGGAATGTAAGTAACCGGGACACGCCAAAGGACACGGCAGTCTGACCGGCGAAGGGGTGGAAACGGGGCCAGGGCTCCCTATCCTGCTTCTATGCAGCTTCCACCCCTGCCCGCCGCCCGGGCCGCTCTCTTCCTCGACCTCGACGGCACCCTGATCGAGATCGCGCCGCGCCCCGACGCGGTGGTCGTGCCGCCGCATCTGCCTGGCCTGCTGGCCCGCCTCTCCGACCGGCTGGGCGGCGCCGTCGCCATCGTCACCGGCCGCGGCCTAGCCGTGGCGCGCGCGCTGACCCGCGAGCCGCCGGTCGCCTATGCCGCCGAGCATGGCATGATCATCGACGCCTCCCTGCTGCCCGGTGCCGACATCCCGCCGATGCCCATGCCGCCGACGCCGCCCGAGGCCTGGCGCGACGCGACCCAGGCCTATGCCGTGGCGGAAGGTCTGCTCTACGAGCCGAAGAAATACGGCTTCGTCCTGCATTTCCGCAGCTGCCAGGACAAGGGGCCGGCGGCGACCGCCTTCCTGCAGGACCTCGCCCAGGGCAGCCCCTTCCAGGTCATGCCCGCCCATGCCGCGGCCGAGCTGCGCCCGCGCGGCCTCGACAAGGGCTCGGCGGTGCGCTGGCTGATGCGCCACGCCCCCTTCGCCGGCCGCCAGCCGATCTTCATCGGCGACGACGTCACCGACCGCTTCGGCATCGAGGCTTGCGAGGAACTGGGCGGCACCGGCTACCTGATCCCCGACGCCTTCCCCGGCCCTGCCGCCGTGCATGACTGGCTCGAGGGCATCGTCGGGCTGCGCGCGGCATGAACGACCCGTTTCCCCGCCTGCCCGCCCCGCCGCCGCAGCCCGACGATGCC
>NZ_MLCO01000300.1 GCF_001982615.1 Teichococcus deserti
CGGCGCCGGCGCCGAGCCGCTGGCCTGGTCGGTGCTGTTCGGCCTGACGCCCTTCGCCTGTGTCTTCTATCCGATGGCCACCCTGCCGGTGCCGCTGCAATGGCTGGCCAGCGCCCTGCCCGCCGCCCATGTCTTCGAAGGGATGCGCGCCGTGCTGCTGGAAGGCCGCGTCGATACCGGCCACCTGCTGGCCGCCTTCGCCCTCGACGCGGTCTGGCTGGCGCTGCTGGGCCGCGCCTTCATCTGGCAGTTCGAGGCCGCCCGACGCAGCGGCGCGCTGAGCAACCTGGGCGAATAGCCCGCCGTTCCGGAGCGGCGCCTCAGCCGAACCAGAAGCGCTCGCCGCCCGGGCCGCGCGGCTCGGTCGGTGCCGGTTCCGCCGGCGGGTCGTCGTCGCCCAGGATGGCGCTGGTGTCGAAGCCGATTCCCCCGGTGCCGTGCAGGCTGAGCCGCAGCGCCATGGTGGAAGCCAGCGACAGCAGCGCATTGGGCTCCGGCGCATCCGGCCAGCCGGGCAGGCGCATGCTGAAGGCCAGGCTGGCGGCGTGGTCGGCCCAGGCCGGCAGGGCCAGCCCCTCCCCCTCAAACGCGGCGACGCCCAGATGCTCCAGCCCGTGCTGGCCGAAGCTGTTCGGCCCCGGGCCCGCTGTCCCGGCCCCGCCTTCCCCGCCCAGCAGCGACTGCAGGTCGAAGCCGCCCCTGGCCGGCTCCGCGGCGGGGGTTTCGGCAGGCGGCGGGCGCGGCGTTTCCGGCGGGTTGGGCATCTTGCGCTCCTGCGGCCCCGTCCTGGGGCGGATCGCGGCGGCGCAGGCGGAGCAGTCCTCCCCTTACACAGCCGGCCGGGGCATCCTGCCGGCTGCGGGTGAAGATCCGGTGAAGACGCGGTAGGGGCGCGCCATTCACGGCCGGCGGCAAACCCGCTACAGCCGGGCGCGTGACCCAGACCCGCTTCTTCCTGATCCGCCACGCCGTCGTCGAGCCGTCGGCGCGCCTCGTCATGTATGGCGACATGGATGTCGCCGTCTGCGCCCTCGCCATGGCGCAGGAGGCCGCGACCTATCGCTGGCTGGCCGGCCGCCTGCCCGCCGGCGCGCGCTGGTTCCACACCCACCTGTCGCGCACCCGGGCGACGGCCGCCGCCATCTTCGCCGCCGGCCACCCGGAGGCGCCGCTGACCGTCGAGCCGCGCTTCGCCGAGCAGAATCTCGGCCAGTGGCAGGGGGTGACGCATGAGGCGCTGACCGGCCTGCTGCGCGACCCGCCGCATCCCTTCTGGCCGCATGGCGCGCTGGAGCGCCCGCCCGGCGGCGAAAGCCTGGAGGACGTGGTCGCCCGCATCGGCCCGGCGCTGGAGGAGATGACCCGCGCCCATGCCGGCGGCGACGTCGTCGTGGTGGCGCATGGCGGCTCGATCCGCGCGGCGCTGGCGCATGCGCTGAAGCTCGACCCGCACCAGGCCTTCCAGTTCTCGGTGAAGAACCTGTCTCTCACCCGGCTTGAGAACCATGACGGCCATTGGCGGGTGATGTCGGTCAACGAGGAGCCGGGGGCGGTGGGGTAGCCCGCGCCTCCACACCCACTTTTCATCGCCAAACCGGGCCGGCGGGCGTCCCTGCCCCCCGCTCCGCACAAGTTGGGCTTGCCAGCGGCGGGCCGGGAGTTCATGTCTCCCCAACAGCTTGGCGGAGGAAGTTCATGCGCCGGTCGATCTTTTCCTCGATCCCTGCCCCTGCTCGCGGCCTGGCCCTGGCCGGTCTCGCGATGCTTGCCCTGGCCCGTCCCGCCGCCGCCCAGGTCGAGGAGCAGGCGCTGGTCGACCGCTCCACCCTGGCGGTGCAGGAGATGCTGGGCGCCGGCGATGGCAATGCCGCCCATTTCAACGACGCCATCACCCTGCTGCGCCGGGCGCGGGCGGTGATGGTCTGCCCGCGCATCTTCCGCGCCGGCTTCATCCTGGGCGGCCAGGGCGGCTCCTGCCTGCTGCTGGCGCGCGACGGCGCCGGCTCCTGGTCGTCGCCCGCCTTCTACAGCCTGGGCAGCGGCAGCATCGGCTTCCAGATCGGCGTGCAGGACGCCATGGTCATGATGATGGTGCTGACCGACAAGGGCCTCTCCGCCCTGATGGACAGCCAGTTCAAGGTCGGCGCCGACGCCTCGATCGCGGTGGCGACCATCGGCGGCGGCATCGCCGGTTCGACCACCGCCGCGGTCGGCGCCGACATCGTCACCTTCGCCAAGACCCGCGGCCTCTATGCCGGCATCGCGCTGGACGGCTCGCTGATCAGCGCCCGCAGCGACGCCAACCGCGCCTATTACGGCCAGGACTACAGCGCCCGGCAGCTGGTGGTGGACATGGCCGCGCACAATCCGGGCGCCGACCCGCTGCGCGGCGCGCTGCTGCGCTACGGCACGCAGAACGCGGCGCCGACAGCGGCGCAGCCGATGCAGCAGCAGCCCGCGACCAGCTACCAGACGCCGAACTACCAGGCGCCGCCGGCCTACCAGCCCAACGGCGGGGTGACCGCGACGCCCCTGCGGTAAGACCGCCGGAAACCAAGCCTTAGCGCTTGGCATGCTTGCCTGCCCCTTCTTCCATGATGGGGCAGGCGATGCGCATCCGGA
>NZ_MLCO01000301.1 GCF_001982615.1 Teichococcus deserti
GTTTTTGTGCGTGAGACCAGACAGACACCCACGAGCGCTGCACGCGTTGGCTCGTCGGCAGCGTCAGATGCGTATAAGAGGCCGGCCCAGCATGCGGCCCCCCATGCTGCCCCCCATGCTGCCCACGATGCTTCCGCGTCTGGACCCGCTGGTGCCGCCGCTGCTGGCCCTGGTGGTGACGATGATGCTCACCCTGCTGCTGGCCCTGGTCAGCCCGGCGGCGGCGCGCGGCATCGCCTCCTCGACCGCGTCGGAGACCGCTGTGGCGCGGCCGGCCGACGCTGCCCCGGGCGGGCTGTGCCGGGCGGCAATCAGCGTGGTGGAGCGCGAATTCAACATCCCGCAGCACCTTCTGGCGGCGATCGGCCGGGTGGAATCCGGCACGCGCGGCGCCAATGGCCGCCCCGACCCTTACCCCTGGACCATCAATGCCGAGGGCAAGGGTGCCATGTTCCCGTCCAAGGCGGCAGTTATTGCCCATGTGCAGAATCTGCAGGCCGGCGGCATGCGCTCGATCGATGTCGGCTGCATGCAGATCAATCTGCGCCATCATCCGAATGCCTTCGCCTCGCTGGAAGAGGCTTTCGACCCGCTCACGAATGTTCGATATGCGGCCAAGTTTCTGACCGAGCTGAACAGCAGCCGCGGCGACTGGTCGCGCGCGGCCGCCGCCTACCACTCGCAGAACCCGGAATTCGCCGAGCCCTATCTGGCGCGCATCCAGGCCGCCTGGCGGGCCGAGCAGCAGAACCCGGCGCCGGCCCCCAGCGCCACGCAGCTGGCCGCGCTGAGCGCGCCTGAGCGGCGCGGGCCGCCTGTCGCACCGCCCGTGGTGGGCGGCGGCATCCCGATGACCGCCGGCGCCCTGGCGGCCAGCCCTGGCGGAGGCTTCCTGAACAACGGCGCGGCGCGCGCCCAGGTGGCCATGGCGGCGCCCGGCAGCGGCGGCGGCCGCGGGCTCGACGCCTATCGCAGCGCGCCGATCCCGATGATCAGCACCCGGGCTGCGCCGCTGGTGGCGGTGACGGCGGCGCGCAGCCCGATGGCCGCGGTGCGCCCGCTCTTCTAATTAGTGAGATTCCTGCGGCGTTTCCGGAGCAGCGTCCCTCCCGCACCGGTTTCGCCGGGATCGCTGTGCTGCACGGCGATCTTCCATCTGGCGGCAGCGCGGGCCGGGATGCTGCTGCATGCGGTGCCTGGCGGGGCAGGGCGGCGGCACCCGGCGAGGAACGAGCCTCCGCTTAGGCTACGGGTTTCAACCCACATTCTTTCCGCGTGTTGGCAGCGCAAGTCTCCCTCGTCTCGCGTCATGCGGTCATGCCGCAGGAGCTTCTTCGCTCCGGACCCGCCATGACGGCACCGGTCCCCATGGGCATCGCGCCGCCAGGCAACCCTGCGAATCGAAGAATGCTGCGCTGAGGCCTCGAGTCTTTCGAACCGGTCCCGGAGTGGTCTCCGCCAGTATGGTCGGATGCGCAACGACCGATTCGATTCGCTGGTGCGCAGAGCAGGAAGATCGAAGCGGCAGGGCAGGCCCGCGCAAGCGCTGGCGCGACCGTGCCGCTGCGGCCAGCGTCGATTCGGCAGACGCAGCCACGGCTTTCGCCGGGCGACAGGCGAGGGCCCGGCGCGGGTGCCGGCGACGCCTGCCAGGAAAACGAAGCGGGGCGGCCCGTGAGGACCGCCCCGCCCAGCCGCCGCAGAGGTGCGGACTGCTCAGAGGTAGTTGGTCAGCGACATGTTTCCGATCATCGACAGCGCCTTGTAGCTGGACTGCAGCTGGGTCTGCGTCTCGGTCAGGCGCAGATAGGCTTCGGCCGGATCGACGGTGGTGACATTGCCGAGCTGGATCTCGACCTGGGTCGCCACGTCCTTGTGCCAGGTCGCCGTCGCCTCCAGCCGCGACTGCGCCATGCCCAGCGCGCCGGCCTCGTCGGTGACGCCGCTGGCGCCGTCGCGCAGCGCGCCGGCGGCGGCCGCGGTGACGGTCGCGAAGGCGCCGGTCGAGGCCTGGGCGCCGGTCATGTTGGCCAGCATCGACAGGCCCATGAGGATGTCGCGCGCCCAGGAGCCGGTGTTGCTGCCGCTGGTCGCCGTGCTGGCATTGCGGTTGGCGTAGAGGCCGACCTCGATGCTGGCGCCGTTCTCGGTCGGCACGGCGCGGCGTGAGTCGCCGACCTCGCCCTCGGCCGCCTGGTTGGCGAAGCTGGAGAAGGGGCTGACGCCTTCGGCGTTGCTGGTGGCCAGGCCCAGGATGCTGCTCAGCACGTCGGCGGCATTGGCGTCGGTCAGCCCGTCCAGCGCGGTGCCGATGCCGGTGAACATCCCCGTCGCGGTGATCTGGTCGGCACCGGCGATCGGGTCGCTGTCGAGGTCGCTGCCGCCGAAGATGGCCTCGCCCTGGTAGCGCTCGTTCAGCAGCCCGGCGACTTCCTGCAGCGCCGCGCGGGCATTGGCCGCCACCATCTCGACGGTGGTGCCGTCGGCCGAGCCGATCTTGCTGGCCTGGCCGGCCATCTCGGTCGCGATGTCGGACAGCCGGGTCAGGGCCACCTGGGTGTAGCTGGCGCGCGCCTCGCCGTTGCTGGCGATGGTCGCCAGCTGGGTGCGCTTGCTGAGCTGCGCGCTGAGATCCACCGCCTTGCCGGCATCGGCGCCGAGCCCGGCATAGCTGGTGGCGCGCTCGCCCGAGGTCGCGATGCGGGAGGCCTCGTCGAAGCGGGCGCGCACCTGCGCCGCCGCCGTCGCCGCCGCGCTCAAGCCGGAGAAGCCGCTGATCGCCATCGACCGGATCCCTTACCGGACCGCGCCGAGCAGCGCGTCCCACATGCTCTGCACCGCCGTCAGCACCCGGGCATTGGCGGCATAGGCGTTCTGCAGCTGCACCATGTTGGCCATCTCGCTGTCGACGTCGACGCCCTCGGCCTTCTGCAGCAGCGTGTCGAACTGGCTGCGCAGGGCGGTCGACTGGGTGGCGGCGCCGCTGGCGGCCGAGGCGATGCTGGCCTGGCTGCCGACCACGGCCGCGGCATAGTCGGTGATGCGCGACGGCGCGCTGAAGCTGGCCGACAGCTTGCCGTTGGCGCCGAGGCCGCTGCCGGCGATCGCCGCATGCTTGGTGCCGGCGGCGGATTCGGTGCCGAAGCTGTAGGTGGTGACCCGCGTCAGCAGGGTGCTGAAGCCGGCCGGCCCACCCGCCGGATTGGGCGTGAAGCCGGCGACCTCATGGGTGCCGTCGCGCAGCAGGCGCGGGCTGGCGCTGACCGCGCTGTTGACCGCGATGCGGCTGGCGAAGCCGGTGCTCGCGGCCAGGCCCTCGGCCGTGGTCGGGTCGGGCGGCGCGCTGTCGCCGCTGTCGGTGAACAGCCGCAGCCCCTGCTCGTCCAGCCGGTGCGCCAGCGTCGCCGCCGTCATGTCGAGCTCCGCCTGCATGGTCGGCAGCGTGGTGTCGCGCAGGGCAAAGCCCTCGCCGATGGCGCCGCCGATCGTCGCGGTCGAGATCGCCTGGCCGTTCAGCGTCAGCCCCGGCAGGGTGCCGTCGGGATCGCCGTAATAGCTGCCGGGCGAGACGGTGGCATCGGCCAGGCCGAAGGGCGTGCTGCCCTCCTGCAGCGGCAGGATCGAGCCGTCGTTCAGCATCAGCGTGACGCCGCCATTGTCGGCGGCGACCGGCTTGACGCTGACCAGGCCGGCCAGCTGGGTGATGGCGGCGTCGCGCTGGTCGGCGAGGTTGGCGCCGCTGCGCCCGGCCATGGTCTCGGCGCGCACCAGCCGGTCCAGCTTGGCGATGTCGGAGAGCAGGCCGTTGGCGGTGTCGACGTCGCGCCTCAGCCCATCCTGCACCTGCTGCCGGGCGTCGCCGATGGCGTCGGAGACGCTGTTGATCTGGCCGGCCAGGCTCTGCGCCGCGCCCAGCGCCGTGCTCATGGCGCCGCTGTCGGCCGGATTGGCGGCGAGGTTGGTGAAGGCGTCGTTCAGCGCCGAGATCAGCCCGGCGGTGCTGGTCGCATCCGACGGATTGCCCTGCAGCTGCGCCAGCGGCGACAGGGTGGTGTCGCGCAGGGCCGCGGCGCCCTGCTGGCCGGCGGCGGCGAGCAGCTGCGCGCGCAGCGCGGTGTCGATCTGGCGCGTCGCCTCCAGCGCGCGGACGCCGCTGCCGCCGGTCACCGACTGGGCGTCGACCTGCTTGCGCGTATAGCCCGCCACCCCGGCATTCGCGACATTCTGCGACGCCTGGGTCAGCTGCTTCTGGGTCAGCCGCAGGCCGCTGGTGGCGGTGAGAAGCGCGCTGTCGAGGGACATGGGGTCAGATGCCCGGAAAATTGTTAACCGGTTGCGACCAGGCCTTCCGGCCGCGGCGTGGCGGCGCGGCGGGCGGAGGCGCCGAAGGCCCGCGGTCCCAGATTGCCCGGCAGCGTGCCCGGACGGCCGAACAGCCAGCCCTGGCCGTAGCGTGCGCCGAAGGAGCGGGCGGTGTCGGCATCGGCCTCGGTCTCGATCCGCTCGACGACGACGGCGGCGCCGGTGGCGCGCGCCAGCTCGACCAGGGCGGCGGCGAAGTTGTAGCTCTCGCCGCGCTGGCCGCCGCTGGTCGCCTCCATGAAGCGGCCGTCCAGCTTGACCAGGTCGGGCTTCAGCAGGCGCAGATAGCTGAGGCCGGCGGCGCCGGCGCCGAAATCGTCGATGCAGACGGTGACGCCGTGCTGCCGCAGCGCCTCGCGGCAGGTGACGGCCTCGGCCTCGTTGTCGATCTCGACGGTCTCGGTGACCTCGATCAGCAGCCGCTCGCGCAGCTCGGCGGCGTGGCTTTCCAGCAGCGCCAGCAGGCGGCGGCGGAAGGCCGGGTCCTGCAGCGACAGGCCGGAGACGTTGCAGGCGACGCGGATTTCCCCACCCGCGCGGGTCAGGGCGACCAGCGAGGCATCGGCCACGGCCAGATCCAGCTCGGCCGAGAGGCCGACCATCTCGGCCAGGTTGACGAAGGCCTGCGGCCCCAGCGTCGGCAGGCCGTCGGTCGCCAGCGGCCGGATCAGCGCCTCATAGTGCGAGGGGGTCGCCTCGGGCTGCGCCAGCTCGACGATCGGCTGAAAGGCCAGGGAGAAGCGGCGGTCGGCGATGGCGCGGGCGAGGGCCGCGGCGCGCGGGCCGACGGCGCCGACGAAGCCGTGCAGCCCGTCGTCGAAGCCGGCCTTGGCCAGCGCCGCGGTGCCGCCCTGGGCGAAGGTGCCCAGCGCCAGGCGCAGCGCGCGCACCGCCTGCGGGCCGCTCATCCCCTTGGCCGGCGAGGTCTCCAGCGTCAGCGCATGGGTGGCGACGGTCGCCCCCTGCAGCCCGGCGCCGGCCAGCACCGCCTGCAGCTGCTCGACCACCGAGCCGAGGCTGGGCGGCTCGCTGCCGGAATGCACCATGCCGAAGAAGCCAGGCGCGATCTGCGCCGCCTTGCCCTGCGGGCCGGCATGCTCGGCCAGCAGCGCGGTGACGTCGCGCACCACCGAGGCGCGCGGCGTCAGCCGGCCGTCGCGGCCGTTCAGCTCGAGCAGCGACAGCACCGGCGCGACGCCGGGCTCGCCCGGAGCGTCGCTCAGGCCGAGGAGGAGGGATTCGGCCTCGCGCGCCAGGGTGGCGGCGTCGGTCGGCAGGATCGGCGCGGCGGGGCGGCGCGGGATGGCGCGCTCGGCGGGCAGGCCGCCGAAGCTCAGCGCCAGGCGCAGCCCGGCCTCGCCGCGGGTGGCGCGCGGCACCGGCACGCCGTCGCGGTGCAGCAGGCCGGTCAGCACGCAGGGCAGCGGCTCCGTGCCCGCGAGCTGCAGGGCGGTGGGCGGCAGGCGCCCTTCGGCCAGCAGCCGCGCCAGCGCCGCGTCGAAGACCGGGCGGTCCTCCAGCGCCACCAGGTCACGCGCCGGGGCGCCCAGCGCGCTCTCGGCGCCGCGGCCGAGGCGGCGGATGAAGTTGCCGGCCAGGAAGACCGCGCGGCCCTCGGGATCGGCCTCCACCAGCAGCTCGGCGGCGGCGAAGGCGAAGGCCTTGTAGCGGTCGCGCGGCGCGGCGTTGCCAGGGGCCGCCGGCGTTGCGGCGGCCGAGCTTGCTGCGGCGGGCGTCGGCGCGTGGGGCAGGGTCGGTTGCGGCATCAGCCCTCCCGCCCCGCAGCGCGGGGGTTGCGGAGTGCGTCAGGACGCGACGGCAGCGGCCATGGAGTCGCGGGCGGCATCTCTCGGATCCTGGGGGCGGGCACGGCCATTGCGCAGCCTGCGCAGCCGAACATCGCCACTTCATTAACCACTGTCCTGACCGCGCGGTCAGCCAAGCCGGGGAAGATCGGGTCAACCACCGCCGGCAAATCCCTGCACCAGGCTGCCGGCCACCAGCCGCCAGCCGTCGACCAGCACGAAGAAGATCAGCTTGAAGGGCAGCGAGATGGCATTGGGCGGCAGCATCATCATGCCGAGGCCCATCAGCACGCTGGCCACGACGATGTCGATGATCAGGAAGGGCAGGAAGATCAGGAAGCCGATCTCGAAGGCGCGGCGCAGCTCGCCCACCATGAAGGCGGGGACCAGGGCGCGCCAGGGGGTCTGCGCCGCATCCGTCACCGGCGGCAGGTTGCCGAGGTCGAGGAACAGCGCGATGTCGGATTCCCGGGTATTCGCCGCCATGAAGGTGCGGAACGGCTCGGCCGCGGCCTGCAGGCCGGCGATCTCCTCGATCTGGCCGTTGGCCATGGGCTGCAGCCCGCGCTGCCAGGACTGCTCCAGCACCGGCTGCATGACGAAGAAGGTCAGGAACAGGGCGAGGCCGATCAGCACCGGATTGGGTGGCACCCCGCCGGCGCCGATGGCGCTGCGCAGCAGCGACAGGACGATGCTGATGCGGGCGAAGGCGGTGGCCATGACCAGCAGGGAGGGCGCCAGCGACAGCAGGCCGATCAGCGCCGTCAGCTGCACCAGCCGGGTGGTGGCGCCGGCCTCGCCGGTGCCCATGTCGATGCTGACGCTCTGCGCCAGGGCCAGGCCGGGCAGCACCAGCACCAGGCCGATGGTCAGCGCGAGGGACAGGGCGCGGCGCATCAGCCGGCATCCTTCGCGATGACGGGCATGGCGGCATCCGAGCGCGGCAGGTCTTGAAGGACAAGGTCCTGCGGGCCGCCGGTGACCAGCAGCAGCTCGCGCCCGTCGCAGCGCAGCAGCAGCAGCCGGCGGCGGGTGTCCAGCGCCAGGCTCTCGACCAGCACCAGCCGGCGATGCTGGCCGCGCGGCACGCCGGGCACCCCGGGCGCGAAGCCGAAGCGCCGCGCGGCGCGGGCCGCCAGCAGCACCAGGGCCAGCACCAGGATCAGGGCGGCCAGAGCCGTCATCGCCCCTTGGTAGTTCATCCGTGACCCAGGCCTCCTGCCTCGTCCGAACCGAAGTGCCGGCCCAAGCGGCCTTCTGCCACCAGCAGGGCCCGACCGGCGCAGCTAACCAGCGGCGCGTTTCCCCGTTGTTAACCACTTCATTCCGGGCACGGAGGGGCAGGGTTGCGGCCAGCGCCGGGGTCACGCTTGCAGCGCGACGCAGCATTCTGCGGCGTTTCAAGCGCTTGCGATGCTGCATTGCACCAGAACCCAAGCGTGGAACCGGCGACCGGAGCGGCGAAAGCCGGCCCGCGTCGTTCATTATTCTGCAAAAAATAAACGCGCAGCCCAGGCCGGGCCGCGCGTCGGGCGTCTCAAAATGCGCGAAAGGGCCGGCTCACGCGCTGAGCGACAGGGCCATCGGCGCAGCGCCCAGGGCATAGGCGGCGGCCGGCACCGGCAGCACCCGGCGGCCATAGCCCGGCGTCGCGATGGCGGGCTGGGCGGCGGCGCCGGCGATGGTCTCCAGCACGCGGCCCTGCAGGGCGATGCCCATCTCCAGCGCGGCGCGGTTGGCCTCGACCTGGTCGCGCAGGCGGTCGACCAGCTGGGCCAGCGCGGCGCCGCCGGCCGCCGCCTCCTGCGGCGTCATGCGGGCGCGGGCGGCGACGAAAGCCTCCAGCGCCGCGACCTTCTTCCCCGACAGCGCCGCGGCGCCGCGCAGGTCGCGCCGCTCCAGCGCGGCGGTCTCCGCCAGGATCACCTCGGTCAGCGCCAGGGTCACGCGCTGCAGCTCGATCACCGCCGTCATGGCTTCTCTCCGCTCGACTGCGTCTGGAGACGCATCATGTCGCGGTACACTGCAGTTCCTATGCCAACGCCGCCGGCCTTGGCCATCTGCTTGCCGAACTGCTCGACCAGCATCGGCCGCCACTGCGCCTCGGCCGCGCCGCCGCCCATCGGCCCGTTGGTCGGCACCGTCTCGAACATCGGCTGCAGCATGGCGCCCAGCATCTGCGCCTCGAACTCCTGCGCGGTCTTGCGCATCGCCTCGGGGCTGCGCGACTGCTGCGGGCGGGAGACCTGCGCGGCGGCAGGATTCGCCCCGGCAGGATTTGCCGGGGTGGCGGTGGCCGGGCGCGGGGCGGCAAAACCTGCCGGGCGGGTCTCGGCCACGCTCAGCGCACCCCCAGCTGCGCCTCCAGGGCGCCGGTCGCCTTGTTCCTCTGCCGGCTGGCGTGCTCGTCTCGCGGCCCCATGCCGCGTCTGCTCTGCCCGCTCACCAGTCCCTGCAGCGAGCGGCCCGCGACCACGATTCCCTCCCACACGTCTGGCT
>NZ_MLCO01000302.1 GCF_001982615.1 Teichococcus deserti
CCCCCGAGCCTGGCCAGTCGCTCGAGCTGCTGCCCGGCCTGCACTGGATCCGCATGCCGCTCAGCTTCGCGCCCTGGCACGTCAATCTCTGGCTGATCGAGGATGGCGACGCCTGGCTGGCCGTCGATGCCGGCGCCCGCAGCGAGGAGACCCTGGCCCACTGGACCACGATCCAGCGGCAGACGCTGGGCGGCCGACCGATCACCCGGCTGCTGGCGACGTATTTCCACCCCGACCATGTCGGCTTCGCCGGCTGGCTGTGCGAGCGCCACGGCGCCGGCCTGCTGATGCCGCGCAGCGAGTATCTTTTCGCCCGCTTCCTGCTGCTCGACACCGACGAGGGGATGACCGCGCAGCAGCTCGGCTTCGCCCGCGCCGCCGGCTGCCCCGAGAGCTTTCTCTCCTTCCTGGCCGGTCGCGGGCCGCTCTACTCCCGCGCCGTGGTCTCGCTGCCGCGCAGCTACCGCCGCATCGCGGAAGGGGACGTGCTGTGCATCGGCGGCCGCGACTGGCATGTCCTGACCGGCGGCGGCCACGCTCCCGAGATGGCCTGCCTGCACTGCCCCGCGCTCAAGGTCCTGATCTCCGCCGACCAGATCCTGCCGCGCATCAGCCCCTATATCGGCGTCGGTGCCACCGAGCCGGAGGCCGACCCGCTGCGCGACTTCCTCGAGTCGAACGCACGGCTGAAGGCGATCTTGCCCGGGACGCTGGTGCTGCCCTCGCATGGCGACCCTTTTCACGGGCTGCACGCCCGCATCGACGCGCTGGCCGCCCACCACGCCGAGCGCCTGGCCACGCTGGAAGCCGCCTGCGCCACGCCGCTCACCGCCTATGAGGCGACCGGCGTGCTGTTCCCGCGCGTCCAGGAAGACCGCCAGATCGGCTTCGCGCTGGGCGAGACGCTGGCGCATCTGAACCGGTTGGTCGGGGAAGGGCGTGTCGGGAAGAGCAAAGGGACGGTGCCGAGGTACAGCAAGGCAAGCTGAAGGCCAGGGGAATGAATTCCCCTGGACCCCATCTTCTTTCTGTTCACCGGCCGTTCGGCGATCCGCGCCTCGCCTGCGCCCTCGCCCGGGCATCGCGGCGGGACGCAGATATGAAAACAGCGCGCCGTGGAAGGTCGCGCTGTTGCAGGGCCGTTTCACGTACCGCCCCCACGTGGACACGGCAGTCTGAAAGAAAAAAGATGGGGGTCTGGGGGAATTCATTCCCCCAGCCTGTTTCCCTGTCTTCTCTTCAGTTCTCCAGCATCCGCCGCAGTAGCTCGACATCCTCGGCGAAGGTGCTGTCCGCCTGCATGAGTTCCGCCACGCGCGACACAGCGTGCATGACCGTGGTGTGGTCGCGGTTGCCGAAGCGGCGGCCGATCTCGGGCAGCGAGCGGGAGGTCAGCTGCTTCGCCAGGTACATCGCCACCTGCCGCGGCCGCGCCACGTTGCGGGCACGGCGGGCCGAGGACATGTCGGTCAGGCGGATGTTGTAGTGCTCGGCGACCTTGCGCTGGATCTCTTCGATCGTCACGCGGCGGTCATGGGCGCGCAGGATGTCGTGCAGCACTTCCTGCGCCGATTCCAGCGTGATCGGCCGGCCGAACAGGTTGGCATGGGCGATCAGCCGGTTCAGCGCGCCTTCCAGCTCGCGGACGTTGCTGGTGATCTTGTGCGCCAGGAACTCCAGCACCTTGGCCGGCACCTCGACCTCGGCCGACTGGGCCTTGGCCTGCAGGATCGAGATGCGCAGCTCGTAGGTGGTGGCGTGGATATCGGCCACCATGCCGCAGCCGAGGCGCGTGCGCAGGCGGTCCTCCAGGCCGGACAGGTCGCTGGGCGACTTGTCGGCCGAGACCACGATCTGCTTCCCGGCATCCACCAGCGCGTTGAAGGTGTGGAAGAATTCTTCCTGCGTGTTGTCCTTGCCGATCAGGAACTGCAGGTCGTCGATCATCAGCACGTCGACCGAGCGCAGGCTCTCCTTGAACTCCATCGTGCTCTGCGAGCGCAGGGCGGCAATGAAGCGGTACATGAACTTCTCGGCGGACATGTAGGCGACGTTGCGCTGGCCGCCGAAGCTGATGGCCCAGGCGATCGAGTGCATCAGGTGGGTCTTGCCCAGGCCGACGCCGCCATAGAGGAACAGCGGGTTGAAGCCGGGGCTGGCCGGCTTCTCGGCGACGCGCCGGGCGCAGGCATGGGCGAATTCGTTCGGCTTGCCGACGACGAAGCTGTCGAAGGTGAAGCGCGGGTCGAGCGGGGCGGCCCAATCGGACCGGGACTCGGCCGAGCGCTGCTCGGCGCCGCGCGGCGGCGAGCTGGCGGGCTCGGCCAGGGCCAGGGTCGCCTGGGTGGCGCGCGGGGCGGGGGCGGCGCCGGCCAGGCCGCCTTCCGCCAGGCCGCCGGCGACCGAGGTCACGGAGCCCGGGGCAGCCTCGTCGGGCGCCTCCACGGGGCGGCTGTCAGGGGCCACGCGGATGTCGACGCGGCGGACGCCCAGGCTTTCGCCGGACCACAGGCTGCGCAGGCGATCGCCGTAATGGCTGCGCACCCAGTCGCGCAGGAAGCGCGTGGGCAGGAGGATGACGGCCTCTTCGCCTTCGATGGCGGCGAGGGTCATCTGGCGCAGCCAGCTACGGTACTCGACCTCGCCCACTTCCTCGCGCAGGCGGCCGCGGATGCGGGCCCAGGCTTCCGCGACATGCCCGCTGGCGGGGCCGGCCACGGCGGAGGGGGTGCCGAGCTCATTCTCCATGCGAAGCACCTGCCACCCTTTCGGCCCTGGGCCCTAGCTGAAAGCTGCCCCGCGAGGGGGCGACAAGTCCCCGGCCGGAAGCGCCGGCCAGGGCGTGCGACACGGTTGGCGCCCCTGCCGGCGAAAGGCAGGAACGGCCTGACGATCGAGACTACAGCGCGCCGGAAAACAGGACGCAAATCACCGATCCGCTCTCGATGCCGGATTCAAAGAATTGAACCCGACGCCCGAAGGCGAACGGTAATGCCAAGATGTAATTGGGTACTCTGGAGCGGAGACTTGTTCTGGAAGGCTATCCCCCGCTGCGCCCCTGGCGCAACGGGTTCTTAGCGAGAACACAGGATCCGCCGGTCACCCCGCCGTGCGGCGGGGCGAGCAGCCCTGGCTCAGGCCTGGGCCGGAGCGCCCAGCGCCTTGATGCGGGCGGACAGGCGGGACAGCTTGCGGGCCACCGTGTTCAGGTGGACGATGCCCTTGGTCACCGCGCGCTGGTATTCCGGCTGCGCGTCCTTGAAGGCGGCCTGGGCAGCGACCTTGTCGCCGCTGGCAATGGCCTTCTCGACCTTGGTGAGGAAGGTGGAGACGCGCGAGCGACGGGCGCGGTTGCGCTCGTTGCGAGTGGCCGTCTGCCGGATGCGCTTGCGCGCGGAAGCCGTGTTCGCCATGGCGTGTTTCGAACCAGTCGTCTGTGTCTCAGGAACGCGCGCAGCCCCAGCTTGCCCGAGAAGGGCTCCCCATGGCTCCGTGCGGGAAGGCGCGGTTTCTACCCGGCCGCGACGCGCAGAGTCAATGCATGACGCCCATGCCCCGGTGCGTCGCGACCGCGGCGTCGCGCCCTGGGGGCGGGACTCGGCAGGCGTGGCGCGCGGGGCCGGCCGTCAGGCCTTGCCGCGGGCCCGGCTTAGGACTTGCGGAACCGGAATGCAATGAAAGCTTCTCGAAACCTGCACGGCGCGGTCATCCGCCGCCCTTAGAGGCCGCCGCGACAGTGAAAAGGGCGCGTGGTGTCGGGGATCAGGATCGAAGGGCTGGTGCGGGACTATGGCGGCAGCCGGGTGCTGAAAGGCGTCTCGCTGCAGGTGGGCCCTGGGGAATTCGTGGCGCTGGTCGGGCCGTCCGGCTGCGGCAAGTCGACGCTGATGCGCATGATCGCCGGCATCGACCGGCCGGATGCCGGCCAGATCCATATCAATGGCCGCGAGGTGACCGGGCTGCGGCCGGCGGCGCGCGATGTCGCCATGGTGTTCCAGTCCTACGCGCTCTACCCGCATCTGACGGTGGCCGAGAACATCGCGGTGCCGCTGGCGCTGCGCCGCCTGACCACGGCCCAGCGCCTGCCGCTGGTCGGCGGCCTGATGCCCGGCGCCCGCGCCGCCCGCCGCCAGATCGAGGCCGATGTCGCCCAGGCTGCCGAGTCGCTGGGCCTCGGGCACCTGCAGGGGCGGCGCCCCGGGCAGCTTTCGGGGGGGCAGCGGCAGCGCGTGGCGCTGGCCCGCGCCATCGTCCGCCGCCCGGCCGCCTTCCTGATGGACGAGCCGCTGTCGAACCTGGACGCCGCGCTGCGGGTGCAGACCCGGCGCGAGATCGTCGACATCCACCGCCGCGCCGGCGCCGCCACACTCTATGTGACGCATGACCAGGCCGAGGCGCTGACCATGGCCGACCGCGTCGCCGTTATGCAGGGCGGCGAGATCCTGCAGGTCGCCAGCCCCGAGGCGATCTATGCCGACCCGGCCGATCTGCGGGTGGCCTGCTTCATCGGCTCGCCCAGGATCAACACCCTGGCCGCCGAGGCCGATTCGCAGGGTTTTGTGCGTGTCGCGGGCATGGCGACGGGGCTGCGGGCGCCGATGACCGGCGCGATCACCCTGGCGCTGCGTCCCGAGGACCTGCAGCCGGTGGCCCACGGCCTGCCGGCGGTGGCCGAGGGCATCGAGTTCCTCGGCGAATCGCTGCTGCTGCATGCCCGGCTGGAGGATGGCACGGGGCTGGTGCTGCGCATCGCCCCCGAGAATCGCGGCCATCTGGCGGCCGGCGCCCGGCTGGCGCTCGGCTTCGACCCGGCCCGCGCCCTGCTGTTCGGCGCCGATGGCAAGCGGCTGCCGGCGCGGATCCAGGCGGCGGAGCCGGCCCTTGTCTGACGCGACCTTCGGCCTGCCGGTCGCGCCCGCCAAGGCGACGCCGGCCGCCCGCCATGCGCGCAGCGAGGCGATCACCGCCTGGCTGCTCAGCCTGCCGGCGATTCTTTCTTATCTTTTGCTCCTGCTGCTGCCGACGCTGGCCGCGGTGGCGCTGGCCTTTACCGATTACGAGCTGGGCGCCGACTCGGTGCGCTGGATCGGGTTGGAGAACTTCGCCGAGCTCTGGACCGATCGCGGCTTCCGCCAGTCCTTCGTCAACACCGTCTTCTATGTCGGCGTGGTCACCCCGGGCTCGATCCTCGGCGCGCTCGTCATCGCCCTGCTGATCGAGGCGGGGGTGCGCGGCCGCACCCTGTTCCGCGCCGTCTTCTTCCTGCCGGTGGTGTCGTTGACCGTCGCCATGGCCTCGGCTTGGCAGTACCTGCTGCACCCGACCATCGGCCCACTGAACGGCATGCTGCGCCAGCTCGGCATCGCCGGTCCGGCCTGGCTGTCGGACAGCGGCATGGTCATGTGGTCGCTGGCCGGCATCGGCATCTGGGAGAACCTGGGCTTCAACCTGGTGCTGTTCCTGGCCGGGCTGACCGCCATCCCGCGCGAGCTCTATGCCGCGGCCGAGGTCGATGGCGCCCGGTCGGCCTGGGCCCGCTTCCGCCTGGTCACCTGGCCGCTGCTGGGGCCGACGACGCTCTTCGTGCTGACCATCACCATGATCCGCTCGGTGCGGGTCTTCGACACGGTGAAGGTGCTGACCCAGGGCGGGCCCAACAAGGCCTCCGAGGTGCTGCTGCACAGCATGTACCAGGAAGGCTTCACCTTTTTCCGCCTGGGCTATTCGGCGGCCATCACCCTGGTCTTCCTGGCCATCGTGCTGGCGCTGATGTGGCTGCAGACCCGGGTCCTCGACAAGCGGGTGCATTATGGTTGAGCGCGACATCTCTTGGGCGCGCGACCTGCCGCGCCTGGCCGTCCTGACGATCCTCGGGCTGCTGCTGCTGCTGCCCTATATCTGGATGGTCTCGGCCAGCCTGAAGCCGGCCGACGAGATTTTTGCGGCGACGCTGAACCTGCTGCCCAGGCGCCTGTGGGTGGTGGAAAACTTCGGCACCGTCTTCGAGCGGCTGCCCGTTCTGCTCTACCTCTGGAACGGCGTGGTGGTCTGCGGCGGCATTCTGGTCTTCCAGCTGCTCTTCGCCATCCCCGCCGGCTATGCATTGGCAAAACTGGAGTTCCGCGGGCGGGAGCTGCTGCTGGGCGCCGTCATGCTCGGCCTGCTGGTGCCGCCGCATGTGCCGGCCCTGCCGCTCTATGCCGGGCTCAGTGCGCTGGGCATGCTCGACACCTACACGGCGCTGATCGCGCCCTCGACCATCTCGGTCTTCGCCATCTTCCTGTTCCGGCAGTTCTTCAAGTCGCTGCCGGACGACCTGATCCATGCCGCCCGCCTCGACGGCATGGGCGAGATGGCCATCGTCTGGCGCGTGGTGCTGCCCAATGCCTGGCCGGCCGCCACCGCCTTCGCGATCTTCTCGGTGGTGGCCCACTGGAACGACCTGTTCTGGCCGCTGATCGTGGTCAACAGCCCGGCCCATGCCACCCCCGCCCTCGGCGTCCTGTTCTTCCGCACCACTGAGGGCGACGACGATTTCGGCGCGCTGATGGCGGCCGCCGTGATCATGACCACCCCCCTGGTTCTGGCCTTCCTCCTGGCGCAGCGGCGCTTCGTCGAAGGCATCGCGACAACCGGCCTCAAGGGCTGACGGAGCTTCCCGACATGACCACCACCTTCTCGCGCCGCGCGGCGCTGCTCTCCGCCGGCGCTGGCCTCGGCCTGCTCGCCGCCCCGCGCCTGCTGCGCGCCCAGGGCTCGACCGAGATCACCGTCCACTACGCCCAGCCCTACATCTACAAGGAAAGCTACGACGCCATCCTGGCCGGCTTCGCCCGCCAGGAGCCGGGCATCAAGGTGAACTTCGTCACCACGCCGAACTACGAGGAAGGCGCCCAGCTGCTGCTGCGCCAGGCGACGACCAACCAGCTGCCCGACCTGTCCTACCAGGGCTTCAACCGCCTGCGCGTCTTCGCCGAGCGCGGCATCGCCCAGGACCTGACGCCGCTGCTGGCCCAGGAAGGCAACCCGGCGCAGCAGGGCTACACCCCCAACCTGCTGCAGCTGGCGCATTTCGGCGGCATGCAGTCGGGCCTGGCCTATGCCGCCTCCAACCCGGTCTGCTTCTTCAACGCCGACCTGGTGAAGCGCGCCGGCGGCGATCCGGAGAACTTCCCGAAGGACTGGAACGGCGTGCTGGAACTCGCCGCCAAGATCGACAAGCTCGGCGACGGCGTCGAGGGCATGTGGTTCACCTGGTCGGGCGACGACTGGATGTTCAGCGCGCTGCTCTTCGGCCATGGCGGCCGCATGCTGAACGCCGACGAGACCGATGTCGGCTTCGCCGGCGCCGAGGGGCTGGGCGCGCTCACCCTGATCGACCGCATGGTGAAGCAGGGCGGCATGCCCAACCTGACCGCCGCCGCCGCCCGCCAGGCCTTCGCCGCCGGCAAGCTCGGCATGATCTTCCAGACCACCGCCCAGGTGCGCGGCGCCGTCGCCAGCGTCGGCAAGAGCTTCGACCTGCGCACCACCGAGATGCCGGTGATCGATGCCCAGAAGGGCCGCCTGCCGACCGGCGGCGCCGCCGGCATGCTGACCGCCAAGGACCCGGCCAAGCGCGCCGCGGCTTGGAAGTTCCTGCGCTACTCCACCGGGCCCGAGGGCCAGGCGATGATGGTGCAGAACACCGGCTACCTGCCCTGCAACCAGCTGGCGATCGACGAGGACCGGTATCTCGGCGCCTTCTACCGCGAGAACCCGCTGTTCATGCCGGCGGTGCGCCAGCTGCCGATCTCGATCCCCTGGTACGCCTTCCCGGGCAGCAACAGCGTGCGCGTCACCCAGACCATGGTCGACAACCTGGCCCGCATCGTCGAGCAGCGCGCGACGCCCGCCCAGGTGCAGGCCGACATGGCCGCCGAGGTGCGCCGCCTGCTGCCGCGGAAGTCCTGATCCCATGGTCTTCACCCTGGCCCAGATCAGCGACACCCACCTGTCGCGCCGCCATCCTGGCTTCACCGCCAATTTCAACATCCTGGCCGGCCACCTGCTGGCCGAGGCGCCCGACCTGGTGATCCACACCGGCGACGTCTCGGCGCATGGCGAGCAGCCAGGCGATGCGGGGGAGGCGGATCTCGCCTTCGCCCGGGCGGCGATGGACGGGCTCGGCCTCGGCTGGCAGGCGGTGCCGGGCAACCATGACATCGGCAACGACCCGGCGCTGGCGGGCTCCACCCCCGCCAATGCCGAACGCCTGACCCGGTGGCAGCGCCACTTCAACCCCGGCCACTTCGTACAGGACGTGCCGGGCTGGCGGCTGATCGGCCTGAACACGCTGATCATGGGCGCCGACCTGCCCGAGGCCGAGGCGCAGTTCGCCTTCCTCGAGGAAGCGCTGGCGAATGCCGGGGGACGCCGGGTGGCGATCTTCCAGCACAAGCCGCTCTGCGAGGTGACGCTGGCCGAGCAGCACCCGACCTACTGGTCGGTGCTGCCGGCGCCCCGCGCCCGCCTGGCCGAGCTGCTGCGCCGCCACGACGTTGCCTTCGTCGCCTCCGGCCATGTGCACCAGGCGCAGGACCGCGGCGTGGTCGAGGGCATCCGGCAGATCTGGGCCCCGGCCGTCGCCTTCTTCGTCGGCGACACCTGGCAGGAGAAGGTCGGCGACAAGCGCCTCGGCTATGTCGAGCACCTGCTGCACGAGGACGGTCGGCATGAGAGCCGCGTCCGCATGCTCGACACCCTGGCGCCGCACGACATCGGCCTGCTGCCGGAGATCTATGGCCCGCAGCAGCCGGTCGCGGCCTGACCCGATCGGGCGGCGGGGGACCCCCTCCGCCGCCCTGTTCCGCATGGGCGCGAATTCATCCGCGCCGCCCCGGCGCCACCGGCGATCCGGCTTGACGACGCCGTGAGCAAGGCGCATGTCCGACCTGCGGCAAGGGCTTCCGGGCCCCCGCCGCTCCCCAGGAACCCATCCGAACCATGCCCAGCGACAGTCCCAGCGACAGTCACTCTCGATTGTCCGCGCGCCTGACGACCCGCATGCGCTGAGCCAGCAGGGCCCGCCATGCGCGCCGCCGACGACGCGGACGCAGCAGGTGAGCCCATGCTTCAGACCACCCCTGGCTATCCGGCGGAGG
>NZ_MLCO01000303.1 GCF_001982615.1 Teichococcus deserti
GGCCGAGGGCGGGCCCAGCCGCTTGTGGATCGCCTGCACCTTGGCGTCGTCGGGCAGCAGCGTCGCGGCCTGCATCGCCACCTTCTGCGCCGGCACCAGATGGCCGCTACGCTCCAGCGCCCGGGCTAGGCCGACATAGGCGGTGCCGTTCCCCGGGGTCATGGCCAGGACGCGGCGGAAGATCGGCTCGGCCTCGGCCGGCTCGCCGACATAGAGCAGCAGCTGCCCGAGCCAGAGGCAGGTCTCGGCATCGACCTCGGGGTCTTCCAGCAGGCGGCGGGCCATGGCCACGGCCTCGGCGCGGTCGCCGCGCGCGGCCAGCACCTGGCTGAGGCCGAGCAGCGCCTTGGGATGCGTCGCCTCGTGCTGCAGCACGGCGCGGAACTGGGTCTCGGCCTCGTCGGCGCGGCCGGTGTTCAGCAGCAGCTGCGCCAGGTGCATGCGCAGCTTCAGGTCGGCCGGGATGACCTGGACGCCCTGCTGGCAGAGCGAGACGGCCTCGCCCAGCCGCTTCTGCCCGCCCAGGCACAGGCTCAGCCCGATATAGGCATTGCCCAGGTCGGGCCGCAGCGCCAGCGCGGCGCGAAAGATCTTCTCGGCCTCGGGCAGGTCGGCCAGGGCCAGCATCAGATGGCCGGCGCGCGCGATCAGCGCGGCGTCCTGCGGCCAGGCCTTGGTCTGCAGCAGCACCGCATGGCGGGCACGGCGCGGCTGCTTGCGGGCGCGCAGGTCGCCGACGCGGAGCGCCAGCTGGCGCTGCAGGTCGCCGCTCAGGATGCCGCGCGACAGGCCCAGGCGCTTGGCCCGCTTCCACAGCCGGTTGGCCAGGCGGATATGGCCGTGGCGGAAGGCGGCATTGGCGACATGGCGGGCCCAGTGCGGGCTGACATGGCGGCGGGCGCGCATCACGGCCGCCAGCTGCGGCAGGTCGCGCGCCAGCATCAGCTGCAGCACCTGGCCGAGGAAGCGGCTGTCGACCAGCAGCCAGATGGCGGCATGGCTCATGAAGGGCGTGCGCAGCCAGTGCACGCCGGCGTCGCGCGCCAGCAGGGTCGACTGGCCGTTGTCCTCGGCCATGTAGGGATCGGCCAGCATGACGGCGAAGTCGCCGGCCTCGCCCGGGGCGACCGCCATGGAACCGTGCAGGGCCGGGTCGTAGAAGCGGTGGAAGCGGGTGTCCCAGGGGCATTCCGCCGGGTCGATGGTGGCCTGCGGGCAGATGCCCAGGCTCTGCTCGCAGCCCAGCCGCGCCGCATGCTTCAGCGCCGCATAGCCGCCCATGCTGTAGCCATAGGCGATGGCCGGGCCTTGGAAGGCGGCCCGCACCGCC
Organism: Teichococcus deserti; assembly: GCF_001982615.1. Lineage (GTDB taxonomy): Bacteria > Pseudomonadota > Alphaproteobacteria > Acetobacterales > Acetobacteraceae > Pseudoroseomonas > Pseudoroseomonas deserti. The sequence goes on from NZ_MLCO01000303.1 coordinate 1,331, forward strand.
GGCGCCGCCGCCTCGACCGAGGCCACCGGGAACCAGTTCTCGCGCTTCGCCACCAGGCCGATGGTGTTCAGGCCGAGCTTCTCCGCCGGCTCCTGCCCCCAGACCGCGTCGCCGCGCGGGCGGAAGGTCAGGTCGGCGAAGGTCACCAGGGTCAGTGCGCTCTCCGCCGGCCGGTGCACCACCAGGATATGCTCGTCCTCGTAGAGGATGATGCCGGGGACCGGCTCTCGGGCCGGGGCTGCTGGCTTGGGCGCGGCCTTGCCGGCCTCAACGGCCATCGGCCGCCTCCTCGGGCGTCAGCAGCTGCAGCGATAGGGCATGCAGCCCGCCGGTGAATTCGGGGGCCAATGCGGCATGCACGGCGCGCGACCGTGCCACGCGGCTCATGCCGCGGAAATCGGGCGTCGTCAGGCGCAGGCTGTAGTGGGTCTCGCCCCCCGGCCGGGCGCCGGCATGGCCGGCATGCTGGTGGCTGTCGTCCTGCAGACGGAGCTCGGCGGCGGTGAAGGCGCTGAGCAGCAGGGCGTGGATGCGTTCGGCGCGTGTCGACATGGCTTCGGGGTTTTCCACGCCCGGCTACGGCTGCCAAGCGAAAGGTTTGCAATCTGCCGCCTTGCGGCCTCCGCGATCCGCGACCATAAACCTCCAAATGGCCCGCCGCGGCGAACGTCCCCGAACCGACAGCTCCACCCCCTTCAAGCCGTGCGATGCGCCCGGCTGTGAGGCGCCGGGCGAGTTCCGCGCCCCGCGTGATCGCTCACGCCTGCGCGATTACCATCATTTCTGCCTCGAGCATGTCCGCGCCTACAACCAGGCCTGGGACTACTACAAGGGCATGAGCTCGGACGAGATCGAGGCCAATCTGCGCGAGGACACCAGCTGGCAGCGGCCGACCTGGCCGCTCGGCCGGCTTGGCGCCCAGCGCAAGCTGAACCCCGAGATGTTCCGCGACCCGCTGGGCCTGTTCGGCCAGGCGCCGCCGACGCCGCGCAAATCCGCCAAGGAAGCGCCGCCGGAGCTGCGCGCCGCGCTCGACATGCTGGGGCTCGGCTGGCCGCTGGAGAATGATGCGCTGCGCGCCCGTTACAAGGAGCTGGCGAAGCGCTACCATCCGGACACCAATGGCGGCGACAAATCCGCCGAGGACCGGCTGAAGGACATCAACCGCGCCTACAGCCTGCTGCGCAAGCGGCTGGCCAGCCAGGCCGCCGAGGAGGGCCGCGAGGCCGCCCCCGGCGGATCCCCTGGCGCCGCCAGCCGGGCCGCCTGACGCAGCGCCAGAACGAACGAGCGAGAGACCAGACCCGATCGCGTCAGCCCCAAGCCTGCGGTTCGCCGCCGCGGGGCGCGCCACGAGAGCCGAGAGCAAGAGAGCCCGAATGACCAAGGTCGCCACCCTTTCCGACGTCCGCCCCACCTCGTCCATCGACCAGCCGGACATCACCGTGAAGGTGCGCGAGGTCTTCGGCATCGACAGCGACCTCGAGGTTCCGGCCTATTCCTTCCGCACGGAGCATGTGCCGGAAGTCGATTCCACCTACAAGTTCGACCGCGACACCACGCTGGCCATCCTGGCGGGCTTCGCCTTCAATCGCCGCGTCATGGTCCAGGGCTATCACGGCACCGGCAAGTCGACGCATATCGAGCAGGTCGCCTCGCGCCTCAACTGGCCCTGCATCCGCGTCAACCTGGACAGCCACATCAGCCGCATCGACCTGATCGGCAAGGACGCCATCGTCCTGAAGGACGGCAAGCAGGTCACCGAGTTCCGCGAAGGCATCCTGCCCTGGGCCCTGCAGCATCCCTGCGCCATGGTCTTCGACGAGTATGACGCGGGCCGCCCGGACGTCATGTTCGTCATCCAGCGCGTGCTCGAGGTCGAGGGCAAGCTGACCCTGCTGGACCAGAACCGCGTGATCCGGCCGCACCCGGCCTTCCGCCTCTTCGCCACCGCCAACACGGTTGGCCTGGGCGACACCACCGGCCTCTATCACGGCACCCAGCAGATCAATCAGGGCCAGATGGACCGCTGGAACATCGTCGCCACCCTGAACTACCTGCCGCATGCGCAGGAAAGCGCCATTGTCGCCGCCAAGATGAACATCGCCGAGGGCGACACCGCCGGCCGCAAGCGCATCGAGGCCATGGTGGCGCTGGCCGACCTGACGCGGGCCGGCTTCATCGCCGGCGACATCTCCACCGTCATGTCGCCGCGCACCGTCATCACCTGGGCCGAGAACGCCAAGATCTTCGGCGATGTCGGCTTCGCCTTCCGCCTCTCCTTCCTGAACAAGTGCGACGAGGCGGAGCGGTCGACCGTCGCCGAGTACTACCAGCGCTGCTTCAACGAGGAAGTGCCGACGGGGCTGCTCGTTCGCAAGAACTGAGACCGCGGCCAGGAGGGGCGCCGCCCCTCCTGGACCTCCCCGCCGGGGTGACAGGGTCACCCCGGACCCCGCCTATTCACGGGAGCCGGCCATGAGCGGCAGCAAGGACCTGACGCGTCAGGAAGAATTCAAGCGGGCCACGGCCGGCACGCTCCGCGCCATGGCGGGCACGGCCGAGGTGCAGGTGGCCTTCCAGCCCGGCCCCTCCGGCCTCGCCGGCAAGCGCGCCCGCCTGCCGCTGCCCACCCGCGCGCTGCCGCCGGCCGAGATGGCCCGGCTGCGCGGCGCGGCGGACGCCATCGCGCTGCGGCTGCGCCACCATGACGAGGCGGCCCACGCCGCCCGCACC
>NZ_MLCO01000304.1 GCF_001982615.1 Teichococcus deserti
GGCGGGGGGGGGGAGGGGGGGGCGTAGGGCTCCGCGCGGGGGCGCGGGGCGGTCTCGGGGAGGCGGGCGAGGAGGTCGCGGCGTAGTCCGGGCACGGGCAGGCCAGCCGCCGCCAGGGCGCGCCGGGCCGAAAAATCTTCTGACGTCAGATGTCGGGGGAGGGGGCTGGGCGGGGCGGCGGTCAGGATCCGCTGCCAGCGGCCGGCCTCGCCGCGGGCCTCGGCGATCAGCAGCGCCTCGGCATAGGGGTCCTCCGCCATCTCCGCCTCGGGATAGGCTTCTTCCAGCATTGCCCGGGAAAGATGCGGATTGGGGTCCTGCGCCTGCGGCGCGGCCAGATGCGCGGCCAGCGGCACGGCGCCGGCGAAGCGTGTCTGCGCGATCCAAAAATCCTGGTCGAATTGCAGGCTGGTGCGGGCAACCGCCTCGGGCCGCTGCAGATAGGCTGCCATCGCGCCCTGGGGGCCCGACAGGCCCAGCGCCTCGCCCACCAGGACCGGATCGAAATAGGGGTTGGGCCAGCGGCCGGCCGCCTCGCCGCTCTCCAGATAGAAGAGGATGGCGTCGTCGTCAGGAGTGTCGGGATAGCGGCGGCGGATCCAGGTGGCGTCCACCAGTCTCAGCCGGCGCAGCGCCAGCGCCAGGCGCAGCGTCGCGAAGCCGGCATGATCGGGCGGGCGCGGGGCGTCGACCAGTGCCAGCAGCCGGGCCAGCGTCGGCGTCGGGACGACGAAGGGCAGCGGCGCGCCATCCTCCAGCAGGAGGCTGACCACCGCCTCGGGATGGGCGGCCGCCAGCCGCGCCACCTGCGCCCGGTCGAAACTGCGCCATTCCAACGCGAATCCTGCGCGCAGCGGCTGTTGCAGCGCGCTCTCAAGATCGCTTCGTGAAAGTCCGGTCAACCCTGCCGCCAAAGTCTCGCCCGAGGCTCGCGCCTCGATCAGAAGCGCCTGACGAGGACTGCGTGTGTCGACCGCCCATCCCCGCAAGCCGTCAACCGGATCGATGAAATCAACGGCGCCGGCCCGATGGTCGCCAGCGGTAAACCAGGCCGCGATAGGAGCTACGGGCGCCATTGCAGGAGATCCAAAAAGAACATCAGCACCAAACATGACCCAGGAAATCCAAACGGCAAGCACCTAAACTCACTACTGAATCCCAATATTTCGTTGGATCGTGTGCACCAGATCTGAGTCGGTCACTCTAAGACATGCTGCCAGAACATCTTTCATGTTCAAGGCTTCAGGATAGTCCAGGCCACCATCATTGACCCCACAATGATGCGCCACGACGAATGACTGCTGAGCGCACACCATGATATCGCGTATCTCGGACGCCATCGAGTAGGTCCTGGGGAGCACCGACGATGCTTCGAATGCAGCATCGCGCACCATCGCGCAGGTTGATACACACTTCTCTTTTTCGCCGTCGATAAGATATAGGGTCGCCAACATCAATTGTGATTTAACGAAGTTATAATAAAGAAATGGATCTTTTTTAAATTCAGTCAGTGTTTCGCTAATTTTCGTGAGTGAGGATTTTGCCTCCGCAACCATGCCATGGAACAGCATACAGTGAATTTTTGAAGTATTGACAGAAAGTCTCCATCGAGAATATTCATTAATTTCATTGGATAAGTAATATCCTGACAAATAGTGCAGTTGATAGAATTTTTCCAGACTGGAGAAGCCAAGCTGATAAAATGACGTGGATAAAATCTGGCCAACAGCTTCCAGAGAATATTCGATGCTGCGATCTCTCTCCAATTTTGAAAGGAGAAGGCCGAGATATATTTTCAAGGAGGTTCCTTGGAGCCTCGTTTCGTAGTTGCCTATATCATGAATAAGGGAGAAATATGAAATAGATGGCTCCGAGCACAACCACATGAAGCCTCGGGCAAAGAAGATCTCCATTGGAACGACGACCCATTCATCATATACAAGAGCCTCTATTTTACCTAAATTCCCCAGCTTGATATTTTTCGAGGAAGAAATTTTGAATCCACTGTTCTCGAATCCTAAGGCGTGAGCGTGATTCACGTCCGGCCGAGGCATAGTCGGGAATTCGATGCTTTCCCTATCTTCAATAAAACTAAGGCGCATCTTCTGAATCGGTGCATATCCCAATCTTGTGCGACAGAAAATCCAGCCTTCGATTAGGCCGGACGCTTCCTCTACAATGCAATTTTCAATATTGCACTTAAATACAGCCGTATTTTCCATAGACACATCCCTTTTGATACGTTTTTTACTGCGGACTGCCTTAAATCCTCAAGGCGACGCACGCGCCATCCTCGAAAATTTCGCTGTGGATAACATTCCGAGTTAGCAACTTTACGTGAGAATTGACCTTGCCATATCGAAACCAGTCTTCATATTCTGACAACGTTTTGTTTTTGAGAAGGCAAGGCGAGATGAAATTTCTGGCGCTTGTAGGGCAGGGCGCCCTCTTCGCGGTGAGAAGCGGGTTCGATATCAAGCAGTCCGAGAAAATATCAATCGAATACAATGGATTAAACCTTCCAGTTCAGTCCACGCATATTCATAGGGCCCACAATACGACCTACCTGTCCGCCGTCCTCGCCTATGAGGGGATCTCGGCTCCAGCAAGATTTTCCGTCAAATTCGACGACAAGACCGTTGCCACCCAGAGCGTCGATGAATCTCACCTTGTCGGTAGAATTTCCCGTGTCGTGAAAGGCCGCCTTACTGGATGGATCAGCCGGCTTGGCCTCTCGGCCATCCAGGATGATTACTATGTCGAGGCGGACGGTATACGCCTCGACGGTGCGTTCCAGGTGGAGCCGCGAAAGGAATTCAGATTTGTATCCAACGCCCGCGCCCTAGACGGGTTCTCTCTCGCCATCCCCTCCTGGTGCTACGACGGCAACGAGCATCTGTTCAGCCTGAAATGCGGCAGCAGCAAGCAGGATGTACACAGATTTCTATGGCGACATGAAATAAAGAGCCAGATCGAAGTCAATTCGGAGGGAGTCATCAGTGGATGGTGTTTTGACGATAGAAATAAATCCCAACCGCTGCAGGTCGTATTGATCGTCGATGGAGAAGTTTCGTCGGATATCACGTGTTTCCGGCGGGATGATGTCACAGACGTCTTCTCGTGTGGTCCTTCGGGGTTCTCCTTCAAGATCCTCCCCCACGCCCGGAGCATCGCCATAGCGCCAAAGTATTGTCCAAACGTACCGTTTGCCGGGCCTTTCTTTCTTGAAAATGCAAAGTCGCAGGTCAACAGTATCTGGACAGCCATTCGGGGCGTGCGGATCGCAGATCAGCTTGCGGGACGGACCACCGATCAAAGCGTTGTCGCCAGCTTTCGCAATACGCTGACGTCTGTTAGAGAACGCAACGAATCCCGATTCAGAAAATCCTTGGCGGATGACCTTCCCGCCCTCAAGAAAACTGTCGTTATCGTGCCCGTGTATGACGGCTATGCAGAGGTAAAAGCTTGCTTTGAATCCTTGTTCAAAGGAACTCCCCGGTTCGTCGAGGTCATCGCTATTGACGACTGCGGCCCTGATCCGCGTATTTCTTCGTATTTGCGGGATTTGGAAGCAGCTCGCAAGATTACTCTCATCGTCAATGAACAGAACATGGGGTTCCCGCGCAGCGTCAATCGCGGCCTGGAAGAACGGCGGGGCCGCAGTGTTGTGCTGCTCAATGCCGACACCGTCGTGCCGGACGGATGGTTGGAGCGCCTGACAGCCGCTGCGCAGTCCAAGCCATATGTCGCCTCGGTCACGCCCTTGTCCAACAATGCAACGATCCTGAGCTACCCCGTCATGAACTTTGAGAATCCGTTGGATCCGGAAACTCAGTTAACAGAAATCGACGGCATCGCTTCGAAGGTCAACGACAAGCTCACCATCGAGGTTCCGGTGGGTGTGGGCTTCTGCATGTATATGACGGCGAAAGCGATCGAGGAGGTCGGCAACCTTTCCGAGGAATGGGGGAGAGGCTACGGCGAAGAGGTCGATTGGTGCATGCGCGCACGCGATCTCGGGTATGTGCACCTCGCCGCGGCGGATATTTTCGTCTGCCATGAGGGAAGCGTCTCGTTCGGGGCCGACACCAGGAAGAAGCTTGTCGCCCAGAACGGTTTGCTGCTTGGCACGAAATACCCTGACTATTTGCGTCACGTCGTCGATTTCGTCCGCGAGGATCCCCTACGTCTGGCGCGTTCAGCCATCGACCTCATGCGGATCGAAGCCGTTGGACTGCCGGTTCGGGTTCACGTGACGCACAACTTCTCCGGCGGCACCCAGGTACATGTACGCGAGTTCATTGCCCGCAGGCGAGGTGAGGAACTTGGCTGTTTGCTTCGTCCCTACAAAGCAGCTGATGACTGGGGACAGGCAGTCGACGCTGTCGCTACCTTACGAATTCCTGACTTGAACATTCGAGTTTACTTGAAAGAAAGCGATCTTGTTGAATTCTTGAAACGTGTTACCGCGCACGGCAATCTCCCGTTTATCCTGCATTCAGCTCTGAGCTGGAATGAGAAGCTCATTGATAAAATTCTGGGGAACTTTTCCTACGACAGTGTCATCCACGACTATGCGTGGTTCTGCCCCCGTATTCAGACGTTTCACGATCGTACGTTCTGCGGCATCCCGCATGTCGAAAAATGCGTCCAGTGCGTTCGCCTCGGAACTGCGCCTCAGGACAACCAGGTGCTCTCCACCCGCGAAGGTTTGCTGGGGTATGTTGCGCGGCACCACGCCCTCCTGAGGAATGCCCGGAAGATCTCCGCACCCTCCGAGACAGCTCGTGCGATGACCCTGCGACGGTTTGGAGACCTCTCCATCGAAGTCCACCCACATCATGAAGCCGACAGCGCCTACCAGATCAGAGGAATAGATCCCAAAGCCGCCATCCTCACGATGGGTTTCCTTGGAGCTATCGGGGTCCAGAAAGGCTTCGATGTTCTAAGGGCCATTTCCAGGGAAGTGCATGAGCGGTCTTTGCCAATTCAGCTCGTCATTATCGGTTATACCTCCGACGATCACCTGCTGAGATCCGAAAATCCCGACCTGGTGATCACTGGACCCTACGAGCGTCGTCACGTCAGGACGTTGATCAGTCAACATCATCTGGATTGCATCCTGCTGCCGAGCCTCTGGCCGGAGACTTATTGCTATGCGCTGTCCGATGCATGGTCCGCCGGCGTGCCGGTCGTTACCTTCGACATCGGCGCCACTGCCGAACGTCTGCGACGCTTCGGCGGCGGCATTGTCCTGCCCGAGGGAACGGCATGGCCCACGATTCCGGACACGATCCTTGACCACATCCGATCGGGCGACTTCCGTCCCCAGGCTGTCGATCTGAACCATGGAAGAACCATTGAAGTCATTGAAGAAATAGCCGTGGCCTGACGTCTCGGCCCCGGCTGGGGAAGATCCATCGTCTTCCCCACCGGCTGACTGGCTGAACCGATCTGCTCCAGGTGGGCAATGTCCTTCGGGCCGCGCTGCGCTTCAGCGAAAATCCACCAGATGCCGGCTAGCCTGGGCAAAGTCTTGCCTGCAGGAGTGCCGATGCCCGCCCCCCGACTGCCGCTGCCCGTTGCGCGATCGGCCAGCGCCTCCTCTGGCCTGCCGGCCATCCCCTTCTATGCGCCCGATATGGGTGAGGCCGAGCTGCGGGCGCTGCAGGCCACGCTGATCTCTCGCCGCCTGGCCGGCGGCGCGACGCAGACCGAGCGCTGCCACCGGCTGCTGGCCGCCACCATGCCGGACAGCCTGCCGCTGCTGACCCAGTCCTGCACCGCGGCGCTGGAGATGGCAGCGCTGCTGCTGGAGCTGAAGCCGGGGGACGAGGTCATCATGCCCTCCTGGACCTTCTGCTCGACCGCCAATGCGGTGCTGCTGCGCGGCGTCACCGCGGCGGCGACGTCGTCGGCATCGAGGTTCAGCGTGTCCTCCCGCACATCGGCGAAAACCGGCACGGCGCCGCGCAGCAGCACCGCATTGGCGGTCGAGCAGAAGGTCCAG
>NZ_MLCO01000305.1 GCF_001982615.1 Teichococcus deserti
GCGGGCGCATGCGGGCGGGGGGCGGGCAGCGGAACGGCGGCTTCCAGGATGGCGTCGAGGTCCAGCGCCGCCTCGGCGAGCGTCGCCAGCCGGTCCAGCAGCGCCGGCAGCTCTTCCTGCTCGCGCGCCTGCACCAGGCCAAGATGGCGTTCCGGCAGCGACAGCGTCGCATCCCGCGGCAGCGCGCCGAGCACCGGCAGGCCGATGGCGGCGATCGCATCCGCCGCCCCGGCGCGATGGCGCGGGCTGGCCACCCGGTTCAGCACCACCCCCGCCACGCGGACGCCGTCGCGATGCAGGGCGAAGCCGCGGGCCAGGGCGGCGGCCGTCTGCGACTGCCCCGAGACATCCAGCAGCAGCAGCACCGGCAGGCCGAAGCGCGCGGCGATGTCGGCAGCACTGCCCTGGCGGCCGGGCTCCTCGCCCGCCCCGTCGAACAGCCCCATCGCCGATTCGATCAGCAGCAGGTCGAGCGACTCGCCCGCCGCCGCGGCCCGCGACTCGAGCAGCCCGGGCGGCATCGCCCAGCTGTCCAGATTGCCGCTGGGACGCGCGCTGGCCGCCTCGTGGAAGGCCGGATCGATATAGTCGGGGCCCGACTTGGCGGCGCCGACCGCCAGGCCGCGGCGCCGGAAGCCGGCCAGCAGCGCCAGCATCAGCGTTGTCTTCCCCGCGCCCGAGCGCGGCGCCCCCACCACCAGCCCCCGCATAGGATCTTGCCCCGCCTGTCTTTCTCCGGCCGAGCCCTAGCACAGTTGCGCCGCGCCGGCAGCGCGGGGCTGCAGCGTCCCCTTCGGTGCCGTCAGTGCAGACGGCACCTAAGCAATTCGGCATAACAAGTTGATTTCTTGTAAACACATTTGGCCGGATTTCCTTAACTCTCCCTTGCCCAGCCCTGGTCTGACACGGTATTCGGGCGCTGGGTCGCTGCCTGCCGGGGATCCGATGGGGAGGCGTATCGCCGCCGCATCGGGGGTGCAGGCAAGGCCCGGGCCGTGCGCCTGCCCGGGGGGGTGACGCCGGCTTCCAGCCTTCCGAATGTCTATTGTGGCCCGGTCGGGTCGTCTCGCCGCGTCCGCGCGCCGAACAACACGGAGAGGAAAGGGGCATGGTGCAGCACCACCCGCTTTCAGAGATGCGTCCTGCCAAGCAGCAGACCGGCCGTCGTCGCCTGCGCCAGATCCTGGCGGGCGTGCTGACGGTCAGCACCCTGTTCGCCTCTTCTGCCGCGATGGCCGCGCCCTTCCGCTGCGCCAACGAGGACCAGCAGCGGATGTTCGAACTGTCGGCGCTGAAGACCGAGCTCATGGTCGTCGCCACCACCTGCGACACCGAGGCGCCCTACAACGACTTCATCCGTCGTTACCAGACGCAGCTTTCCGGCAACGACCGCGCGGTGATCGAGCACTTCACCGGCCGCGACCGCCGCGCCGGCCAGCGTGCCAACGACACCTTCATCACCAACCTGGCCAATGCCCGCGCGCAGGAGGCCAACCGCATCGGCGCCGACTTCTGCGCCCGCAACGCCCGGCTGTTCAAGGAGGTGATGGCGCTGCCGTCCGCCGCCGAGCTCGGCCCCTACGCCGCGTCGAAGGACCTGCTGCCGGCCTCGCTGGGCAACTGCGTCACTGCCGCCTCCGCCCCGGCGCCGGCCCGGGCCGCCGCCCGGCCGGCCGCCGGCGCCAAGCCTGCCACCAGGGCCGCCCGTTGATGATCGCTATCCGCTCCACCGCCCTGATGGCGGTGATCGCCCTGCCGGCGCTGCTGGCCGCCTGCGCCAAGCCTGCCACCGGCCCGGCCGCGGTCTCCTCGCGCCTGCCGATCTACGCGGCCGACCTGCAGGGTGCCTCCAGCCTCTGCACCGTGCCGGACGCGCCGAAGCTGACCGACGCGCAGCAGACCGAAGTGCCGATGACCGTCGGCAATGACGGCGGCTTCTGCGGCCTGCGCGTCGCCAAGCCGGGCCCCGAGCCCTTCGATGCCGGGCTGCTGACCGCCCGCCCGTCGAACGGCCGCGTCCGCGTGCAGAGCGTCGGCGACTACACCCGCATCGACTACATCGCCGACAGCGGCTTCGTCGGCGCCGACAGCTTCGCCGTGCGCCTGCTGCCCGGCTCGACCTCGGTCAAGGTGAACGTCACGGTGCAGGGCGTCGCCGCCCCGGCCGCCGCGGCGACCCCGGCCGCCGTCACGCCGCGCGTCAGCGCGCCGCCGGCGACCAGCAACACCTCGACCCGCAGCACCGCCACGCCGGCCCGCCCTGCGGCCACCACCCCGGCGCGCCGCAGCACCACCACCACGCGCTGATTCTTCTGTCAGTTCGGGACCCGGGCCCGGCGGGAGCGATCCCGCCGGGCTTTTTTCATCCCAGCCTGCGCCGCGCCGCGACGATCCCGCCGATGGCGATCACCGCGGGCACCGTCCAGCCGGCCGCCTCGACCCGCGCGGCGATGGTGGCGAGCGTCGCCTCCAGCACCTGCTGCCGCGGCGTGGTGGCCTCGGCGACGGCCGCCGCCGGCGTGTCGCCCGGCAGCCCGGCCCGCAGCAGCGCCCCGGTCACCGCCGGCAAGCGCCGCGTCGCCATGTAGAGCACGATCGGCTGCCCGGCTTGCGCCAGGGCGGCCCAATCCAGCGCATCCTCGGCGCCCTCGGCCGCATGGGCGGTGGCCAGTGTCACCGCCTGGTTCACCCCCCGCAGGGTCGCAGGGATCCCCGCCGCCGCCAGCCCGGCCAGCCCCGCCGTCAGCCCGGGGATCACCCGCCAGGGGATGCCCGCCTCGGCGAGGGCAAAGACCTCTTCCGCGCCGCGGCCGAAGACGTAGGGGTCGCCGCCTTTCAGCCGCACCACCCGGCGCCCGGCCCGCGCCTCGTCGATCAGCCGCTGCGTGATGTCGTCCTGCCGCGCCGAGGGGCGGCCGCCGCGCTTGCCCATCACCAGCCGCTCGGCGCCATCGGGGACCAGCGCCAGGATGCGCGGATCGATCAGCGCGTCATGCAGCAGCAGCTCCGCCTGGGACAGCGCCGCCAGCGCGTCCAGCGTCAGCATTCCCGGATCGCCGGGGCCCGCGCCGACCAGCCAGACATGGCCGGGTTCCAGCACCGGCGGCGCGCGGCCGGTCAGCAGCGCCAGCGCTTCCAGCCGCGTCACGGCCGAGCCCGCGGATGACAGCGGCCGGGCAGGGCGATAAAGCTGGCTGCGTGCCGCAGCCCGACCAACCGCTGCGCCGGGGCTGGACCACCGGCGCCTGTGCCACGGCGGCGGCCAAGGCCGCCTATGCCGCGCTGCTGCATGGCGGCTTCCCCGACCCGGTCGAGATCACCCTGCCGCGCGGCGAGCGCCCGGCCTTCGCGCTCGCCGAATCCGGCTTCCTCGCCGATGGCCGCGCCACGGCCGGCGTGGTGAAGGATGCCGGCGACGATCCCGACGTCACCCATGGCGCGCTGATCCGCGCGACGGTGCGCAAGCTGCCGCCCGGCGCCGGCCTGGTCTTCCGCGCAGGGACCGGCGTCGGCACCGTCACCCTGCCCGGCCTGCCGCTGCCGCCCGGCGAGCCCGCCATCAACCCGATGCCGCGCGCCATGATCGCCGCGGCGCTCGCCGAGCTCGCCGGCGGCGCGGCCGATGCCGAGGTGGAGATCAGCATCCCCGGCGGGGAAGCGATGGCAAGCCGCACGATGAACCCGCGCCTCGGCATCCTGGGCGGGCTGTCGGTGCTGGGCACCACTGGCATCGTCATGCCCTATTCCTGCAGCGCCTGGATCCATTCGATCCATCGCGGCATCGACGTGGCGCGCGCTGCCGGCCTGACGCATCTCGCCGGCGCCACCGGCGCGACCTCGGAAGCCGCGGTCCAGGCGCTCTATGGATTGCCCGAGCAGGCGCTGATCGACATGGGCGATTTCGTCGGCGGCATGCTGAAATACCTGCGCGCCCATCCGGTGCCGCGCGTCACGGTTGCCGGAGGGCTCGCCAAACTGACCAAGCTGGCTCAGGGCCGGCTCGACCTGCATTCGCGCCGTGGCGGCCTCGACCTCGAGGCGCTGGCGGCGCTGGCGGCGCAGCACGGCGCCGACGAGACGCTTGCCGCGCGGATCGCCGCCGCCAACACCGCGCTGGAAGCTTTCTCTCTCGCGGCCGCGGAAAACATCGCCTTGCCCCAGGCCGTGGCGACGGCGGCGCGGCACACCGCGGCGGCCGCTATCGACGGCACCGGCATCGCCGTCGACATCGCCCTTTTCGGCCGCGACGGGACGCTGCTGGCCCAGGCCTGACCGCATCACGCCCCGCGGAACCGCCGCTGGTAGTCCAGGCTGTACAGCGCGCTCTCGCGGAAATCCTCGGCCCCCAGCGACCGCCCGACCAGGATCAGCGCCGTCCGCTCGGCAGGCTCCGCCGCCAGCTTCGCCTCGATGTCTGAAAGAACACCGCGCAGCACCCGCTCATCCGGCCAGGAGGCACGGACCACGATCGCGACCGGGCAATCCGCGCCATAGAAAGGCGTCAGCCGCGCCACGATCGACGGCAGCGCATGGATCGCGAGGTGAATGGCCAGCGTCGCGCCGGTGGCGGCAAACCCCTCCAGCGTCTCGCCCGCCGGCATCGGCGAGGCGCGGCCCGAGACCCGTGTCAGCACCAGGCTCTGCGCCACGCCGGGCACCGTCAGCTCCCGCCCGAGCGTGGCGGCAGCCGCGGAAAACGCCGGCACCCCCGGCGTCAGCGTGTAGGGAATGCCGTGCCGCTGCAGCCGCCGGATCTGCTCGGCCACCGCCGACCAGATCGACAGGTCGCCCGAATGCAGCCGCGCCACATTCTGGCCTGCCGCATGGGCCGCGACGTATTCGGCCTCGATGGCGTCCAGATCCATCGGCGCCGTGTCCACCAGCCGCGCCCCCTCGGGGCAATGCGCCAGCAGCGCCGGCGGCACGATCGAGCCCGCATAGAGGCAGACCGGGCAGGCCGCCAGCAAGTCCCGCCCGCGCAAGGTGATCAGATCCGCCGCCCCCGGGCCGGCGCCGATGAAATGCACCGTCATGCGGGCTCCTCCACGGCGGCGAGCGCGCAGCTCACCCCCTCCCCATCGATCCGCTTCAGCAGCAGCGCCCCGCCCTCGGCCAGCGCGCAGCCCTCGGCCACCGAGGCGATGCCGATCGCCCGCTGCGCCGCCTCGGATTTGGTCGGGCAGCGGTCCTGCACGGCCATCAGCCGCGCCCTGGACACCAGCTGCATCGGCACGCCCAGCCGCTCCGCCGCCTCGGCCACCACCGGCAGGTCGCGGAAGTCCGGGACCGACAAGGACACCACGCGGCAGCCGCTCAACCCCTCGGCGCGGCGCACCACCGCCACCAAGGACGCCGCATCGGCCGAAGGGCGCAAGCCAAGCCCAGCGGTGGCCAGGAGGGGCGCCGCCCCTCCTGGACCTCCCCTCCGGGGGGATCGTATCCCCCCGGACCCCGCCGGCTTCTCCACCCCATACTGAACCACCGTCATCGCCGGGCGATAACCATGCATCGCCCCCACACGGTCCAATCGCTCGACACCCAGCCGCACCAGGCTGCCACCCCAGCGCGCATGCGCGGCCAGCAGCACCGCCTCCGTCTCGATGGTGACGGCATTGACAACCAGCCGCCCCCCAGGCCGCAGCGCAGCCCAGGCGGCTTCCAAGACGCCCTCACGACCACCGCCGCCGCCGACGAAGACAGCATCAGGCGGTTCCAACCCCTCAAGGCCCCCAGGCGCGGAAGCTTCGACCAGCCGCAGCCCCGGCACCCCCAGCGCCAGCGCGTTGCGCGCGGCGCGGGCGGCGCGATCCGCCTTCGGCTCCAGCCCGATTGCCCGCATGGAGGGGTGCCGCAGCAGCCATTCGATCGCCACCGACCCGCTGCCGCAGCCGATATCCCACAGCAGCTCGCCCTGCCGCGGGGCCAGCGCCGCCAGCGTCACCGCCCGCACCTCCCGCTTGGTGATCTGCCCGTCATAGTCGAAGAATTCTTCCGGCAGCCCCGCGGCCAGCGGCAGCACGGCAGCGCCGGCGCCCGCCACCACCTCCAGCGCCACCAGGTTCAGCGCGTCGGGCACGGCGTCGAACCGCTCGGCGACCCCGTCCCAGCGCTTCTCGCGCGGGCCGCCCATCGCATCCAGCACCACCATCCGCGACGGCCCGAAGCCGAGGCCGGTGACCAGCGCCGCCACGGCCGCCGGCGTCGCGGCATCCGCCGACAGCGCCAGGATCCGCGCCCCCGGCTGCAGCAGCGCCCGCAGCGGCTCCAGCGGCCGGCCGCAGAAAGAGATCGTGGAACAGTCCTGCAGCGCCCAGCCCAGCCTGCCCGCCGCCAGCGCGAAGGAGGACGGCGCCGGAACGGTCAGAAACTCGCCTGGCGCCAGGTGGCGGGCCAGCGTCCCCCCCAGCCCGAAGCAGAACGGATCGCCCGAGGCCAGCACCAAGGTCGGCTGTCCCCGCCGCGCCAGCAGCGCCGAAAAACCCTCGGACATCGGCGACGGCCAGGCGGTGGTCGCGCCCTGGATCAGCGGCGCCGCCAGGGCGAGCTGCCGCGCCGCGCCGAAGACATGCGGCGCCTCGCGCAGCAGGCGGGCGGCCAGCGGGGACAGGCCCTCGACGCCGTCCTCGCCGATGCCCAGGATGGTGAGCCAAGATGTGGTCATCGCGGGGGTCTATGCGGGTTCTGCTGCTGGGAGGAACGACCGAGGGCGCGGCGCTCGCCCGCGCCCTGGCTGATGATGCGCGCCTTTCGGCCACCCTGTCGCTGGCCGGCGTCACCCGGTCCCCGCGTCCGCAGCCGCTGCCCACCCGCATCGGCGGCTTCGGCGGCATCGACGGCCTGGCAGCCTATCTGCGGGATGAGCGCATCGACGCCTTGCTCGACGCCACCCATCCCTTCGCCGCGCAGATGACCCGCCACGCTGCGGCGGCGGCGGGCGCGACCGCCACGCCGCTGCTGCGCCTCGACCGCCCGGCCTGGCGTGCCGAGACGGGTGACGATTGGCAGGAAATCGCCGGCATGCCCGCTCTGGTGGAATCCCTGGGCGAGACGCCAAAAAGGGTCTTCCTGACCATTGGCCGCAAGGAGCTGGCGCCCTTCCAGGCCGCGCCCTGGCACCATTACGTCATCCGCAGCGTCGACCCGCCACCGCTCGAGCTCTTGCCGCCCGACGTCACCCTGATCACCGCGACCGGCCCCTTCGCCCTCGAGGACGAGCTCGCCTTGCTGCGCGACCACCGCATCGAATTGCTCGCCACCAAGAATTCCGGCGGCATGGCGACGGAAGCCAAGCTGGAAGCCGCGCGACGCCTCGGCCTGCCGATGCGGCTGCTGGCGCGGCCCGCCCGGCCGGAGGGCCTGGCCGTCGCCGGCGACGTCGCGGGCGCGCTGGCCTGGCTTCACGGCCTGGCCGAGCGCGGCGCGTAGAGCCAGGGCCGCTCGCCCTCGCCGCGCGCGATCAGCCGGCTGCCGGCGCTGCCCACCAGCACCAGGGTGCGCATGTCGGCGCTTTCCGGGTCCGCCTCGGCGATGGTCGTCAGCACCAGGCGTTCTTCGGGACGCGACACCGCGGTGGCGAAGGCGACCGGCGCTGTTCCGGGCAATACCTCTCGCAACAGCGCAAAAGCCCGCCCCAGCTGCCAGGGCCGCGCCTTGGAGATCGGGTTGTAGAGCGCGATGACGAAGCCGGCCCCCGCCGCCGCCGTCAGGCGCTGCTCGACCAGTTCCCAGGGCTTCAGGTTGTCCGACAGGGAGATGGCGCAAAAATCGTGGCCGAGCGGCGCGCCCAGCCGGGCGGCGGCCGCGAACATCGCCGAAATCCCCGGCAGCACGGCGATGTCGAGGGCGCGCCATTCTGCAGGCCCGGCCTCCACCGCCTCGAACACCGCGCTGGCCATGGCGAAGACGCCGGCATCGCCGGAGGAGACGACCGCGACCCGCGCGCCTTCCTCGGCCAGGAACAGGGCGTGTCGGGCGCGGTCCAGCTCCTGGCGGTTGTCCGTTTCGTGCCGGCGTTGGCCGGGGCGCGCCTTCACCCGCCCGACATAGGGGCCGTAGCCGAGGATGTCGGTGGCTTCCGCCAGCGCCGCATCCGCTTCCGGCGTGCGCAGCCCGGCAGCCCCCGGGCCCAGGCCGATGACGCGCAGCCAGCCGGTCATCGCACGCCTCTACGACCCGGGATCAGCACCAGGGAGAAATAGGGCGCCGGGCTGTCGTCGCGTTCGGCCAGCGGCAGGATGATCTCGTCCGCCATGGTGCCGCGCTCGGCATAGACGGCGCCCTCGCCGCGGCCGCTGGCGGAAAGCGCCGCGCGCAGCTTCGGCAGGTTGCGGCCGAGCTTCATCACCACCGCCGCATCGCAGCGCTCCAGCGCCGCGGTCAGTTCCGCCTCGGGCATCGTCGCCGGCAGCACCGACAGAGAATCGTCGCCATGCACCATCGGCACCCCGGCGCGCGACCAGCAGCCGGCCATGGCGGTGATGCCCGGCGTCACCTCGACCCGATGCGTCGTGCGCAGCCGGTCGAACAGATACATCGCCGAGCCGTAGAGGAAGGGATCGCCCTCGCAGAGCAGCGCCACGTCCTGGCCGGCCGCCAGCCGCGTCGCCACGGCGGCGGCGCAGTCGTCGTAGAAGCGCCCCATGCCCTCGGCATAGCGCGGGTCCTCGACCGAGAGGTCGGTGGTGAAGGGATAGTCGAAGCGCAGCTCTTCCGCCGCCGGGTTCAGATGCGCCGCCGCGATGCGGCGCGCATGGCCGGGGCGGCCGCGCTTGGCGAAGAAGGCGTAAGTCCCCGTCGCGCCCAGCAGCCGGGCGGCGCGCAGCGTCACCAGCTCCGGATCGCCCGGGCCGACGCCCAGGATATGCAGCGTGCCGCTCATTCCTTCTCCTGCGCCAGGGCGTTGACGGCGGCGACCGCCATGGCGCTGCCGCCCAGCCGGCCTTCGACGATCATCCAGGGGATGCGGTTGTCGGCTGCCAGCGCCTGCTTGGATTCGGCAGCCCCCACGAAGCCGACCGGCAGGCCGATGACGGCGGCCGGCGGTGGCGCGCCCGCATCGAGCAGCTCCAGCAGATGGAACAGCGCGGTCGGCGCATTGCCGATGGCCACCACCGCGCCGCCCATCCTGTCGCCCCACAGATCCATGGCGGCGGCGGAGCGCGTGTTGCCGATCGCCTTGGCGCGCTCCGGCACCCCCGGCGCGTCCAGCGTGCAAAGAATCTCGTTGGAAGCCGGCAGGCGCGGGCGGGTGATGCCCTGGGCCACCATCTTGGCGTCGCACAGGATGGGCGCGCCGCGCCGCAGCGCCGCCTCGGCCGCCTGGACGAAGCGCGGGTGGAAGCGGATGTGGCGCGCGACCTCGACCTGGCCGCAGGCATGGATGACGCGGACGGCGACCCGCGCCTCGGCCGGGGTGAAGCCGGACAGCTCGGCCTCCGCCCGGATCGTCGCGAAGGATTTTTCGTAAATTGCCGCGCCGTCGCGGATGTAGTCGTAGGTCATCGCTGGTCCAGCTCCGCCGCCGCTTCGGCCAGGGTCAGTCCCTGGCGCAGCGGCGGGTCGCCGGCGCGGCCCTGGCGGATCAGCGCATAGCGCCCCGCCTGGCCGACCAGCACCGCCGCGGCAGCCGCGGGATGGGCGCAGCCTTTGGCGCAACCCGAGAGATGCAGCAAGCCCGGCGGCGGGTGATAGCCCTGGGCCATCAGGGTTTCGGCATCCTGCCGGGTGGGGGTTTCGCCGCTGGCGCAGCCGGCGACGCCCGGGCAGGCGACCACCCGTTTCCAGGGGTCTTCCGCGGTGACGATCCAGTTTCGCGGCAGGCCGAGGGCGATGGTTTCGGGGTGCGCGACTCCGGCGATCAGCAGCGAGCGGGTGGGCGCGATACGGATCCAGCCATCGCCCTGTTTTTCTGCGAGTTCCGCCAGGGTGACGAGGTCGGCGGGCGCCAGCACCCCGAAGCGCGGCGCCATGCCGAAAGCGTCGCGCAGCGGCCCCAGCAGGGCGCGCGGCGGGCCGGGCGGGGTGGTGTCGGGG
>NZ_MLCO01000306.1 GCF_001982615.1 Teichococcus deserti
CGGACGCATCGTCGCCTTCGGCATGAAGCCCACTGCCCCCGAGACCGGCTACGGCTATATCGAGGCGGGATCGGCGCTGGACGGGCTGGAGGGCGTCGCCGCCATCGCCCGCTTCGTCGAGAAGCCCGACGCCGCCACCGCCGCCCGCTTCCTGGCCGAGGGCCGGCATCTGTGGAACTCCGGCATGTTCGTGGCCACCGCCGCCACCCTGCTGGCCGAGCTCGAGCGCCTGGCCCCCGAGCTGCTCGCCGCCGTCCGCGGCGCGGTGGAGGGCGCGACCCGCGACCTCGACTTCATCCGCCTGGACCCGGAGGCCTTCGCCGCCGCCCCCGACATCTCCATCGACTATGCGGTGATGGAGAAGACCGCCCATGCCGCCGTGGTGCCGGCCGATCTCGGCTGGTCCGATGTCGGCTCCTGGGCCGCGCTCTGGGAGGTCTCGCCCAAGGACGCTGCCGGCAACGCCACCCAGGGCCCGGTCGCCCTCTACGGCGCCAGGAACTGCTACGTCCGCAGCGAGGGGATCCTGGCCGGCGTCGTGGGCCTCGAGGATGCCGTGCTGGTCGTCACCGACGACGCCGTGCTGGCCATGCACCGCGACCGCGCCCAGGACGTGAAGAAGCTGCTGGAGCAGCTCAAGGCCGACGGCCGCCCGCAGGCCACCGAGCACCGCCGCATGTACCGTCCCTGGGGCCATTACGAGGGGCTGATCAAGGGCGACCGCTTCCAGGTGAAGAAGATCTCGGTCAAGCCCGGGGAGAAGCTTTCCCTGCAGAAGCACTTCCACCGGGCGGAGCACTGGGTCGTCGTCGCCGGCACCGCCATCGTCGAGCGCGATGCCGAGCGCATCATGCTGCGCGAGAACGAGTCCATCTACCTGCCGCTGGGCTGCGTCCACCGGATGGAAAACCCGGGCATGATCCCGCTGACCCTGATCGAGGTGCAGTCCGGCTCCTATCTCGGCGAGGACGACATCGTCCGCTTCGAGGACACCTACGGCCGCACCTGATGTTTGCGTGCTGGCGGCTCACAGGGCCGCCAGCATCGCCTCGGTCGGCCAGCCGGCCGGCAGGGCCGTCTGGCCCAGCACCCAGCCTTCCCAGCCCCGCACCCAGGGGTCGTCGGGGATGAAGTCCGGGCGGAGGCCGTCCAGCACCGCGACCAGGCAGAGCAGCCCGAGCTGGCTGTCGAAACGGTCCTCGCCCGCCGCATCCAGGCCGAACCCGTCTTCCATCGCCTGGGCCAGCGCTGCCGAAGGCCGCACGGCCAGCCGCGCCATCGCCGCGCCCAGCGCCCCGGCCGCCGCCCGCCGCGCATGCGGCAGCCGCTTGCTGCCCGGCAGCGTGACGCCCAGATGCCGCATCGCCTCCGCCGGATAGACTTCGGCGAGCACCGCCCGGCCCGGCGCCAGCAGCGCGTGCAGCCCGCCCTGGAACGGCCACAGCGCCAGCGGGGCACCCTTCGCCAGGGCAGGCGCCAGCCAGTCGCGCCAGGCGCCGATCGCCCCCTTGCCCGTCTGGTTGGCCCCCAGCGTCCAGAACACCGGGGCGCCGGCCGGCCGCTCCGCCGTGGCGCGGTCGCAGAGCCGGCTGAGCGCCGCCGCATCCGCCAGGCCCAGCGCCGTGGCATGCGCCAGCCGCGTCATCCCCTTGATGCCGCGCGCCGGGTAGAAGGGGCGCTCGGGCGACACCGTCTCCAGCGTCGGGCTGACCAGGAAGAAATCGGGCCGCGCCACGAGGCCGCGCAGGAAGGCAGGGAAATCCACCTCCGGGCGGGTGGCCGCGAAGCCGCGCGGCAGGCCCAGCGGCAGGTCGAGCCCGAAGGCCAGCGGCACGCCCTCGGCCAGCAGCCCGGCGGTCAGCGCCGCCGGGTCGCCCACCGGGCGTGGCGCCTCGGCCCGCCATTCGACGCCGCCGCCGCGGGCCTTCCGCCGCCGTCGCGCGATGCTGACCCAGCGCTTGCGCGGATCGACGCTCCAATCCGCATGCGCGGCGATCATCGGTGTATCATCGCTGCACGGAGGACCCCGCATGCGCACCCCTGCCCCGCCTGCGCCCCGCTATACCGCCGTCGCCCGGCTGCTGCACTGGGCGACCGTGCTGGCGCTCATCCTGGTCGGCTGCCTGGGCCTGTGGCTAGGTTGGGCCCCGCCACAGGACGAGGCCTTCAAGCTGCGCCTCTACAACCTGCATGAAAGCGTCGGCCTGACCATCCTGCCGGTCACCTTGCTGCGGCTGGCCTGGCGGCTCTGGCACCCGCCGCCGCCGATCGCGCCGCCGCTGCCGCCGCATTTCCGCCGCGCCGCCGGGGCCACCCATGCGGCGCTCTATGCCCTGCTGCTGACCATGCCGGTGGTCGGGCTGATGGCCACCAATGCCTGGGGCTTCCCGCTCACCGCCTATGGCATTCTGCCCATCCCCAGCCCGATCGGCCCGGACGAGGCGCTGGCGCCGAAGCTGACGGCGCTGCACGGCTGGATGGCGCTGGCCCTGGGCGGGCTGGTGGCGCTGCACGCCGCCGCCGCCCTCTGGCACCACATCCACCGCGGCGACGACACGCTGCGGCGGATGTTGTGAGCGCGCGATCGCCGAAGGCCGCTGGGCCGCCGGCAAGGATCGCCCGCCCAGATAGGCTCAGCCGATCGGCTTGGTGGCGCGCTCCATCAGCCGGGCGAAGAAGCCGGGCTTCTTGGCGGGCGCGGTCGCGGCCGCCGCCTTGGCCACCAGCTGCTCGCGCTCCTGCACCTTCATCGACAGCCACTTGTCGAGGCTGACCCCGGCCTTGGCCGCCCGCTTCGTCTCATAGGCGCGCTGACCCTCGGTCATCTT
The DNA here is from genome assembly GCF_001982615.1 of Teichococcus deserti. Classification (GTDB taxonomy): domain Bacteria; phylum Pseudomonadota; class Alphaproteobacteria; order Acetobacterales; family Acetobacteraceae; genus Pseudoroseomonas; species Pseudoroseomonas deserti. The sequence goes on from NZ_MLCO01000306.1 coordinate 2,829, forward strand.
CGCCCGTTCCTGCACCTGAACCGCCATCGTCCAAACCCCCGCATCGATCCCAGCCAGCGGGTGGATGCCGCGCCGCAGCGGCGATCGCAAGCGCATTTTATCGGCGGGGCTTGCATCCCGCCCGGCCGGCGTCAGGCTAGGGGGATGGAAGCGAAAGTGAAGGCCGGGCTCTGGGCCCAGATGGCACTGCGGCTGGCCGACCAGGCCGGCCGCCCCGGCATGGTGTTGCGCAAGGGCGACCCGGATTCAGGCGGCATCCTCTGCGTGCTGCGCGGGCGGCAGGGCTGCCTGGTGCTGTCCCAGGTGCGCGACGGCGAAGGCCGCGCCGCCTGGATGCGGGGGACGGGCAAGGACCCGGTGCCGGAACCCGAGGCGGAGGCCTATGTCGAGCGTCAGGTGAAGCGGGACCCGGACCTCTGGGTGCTGGAATTCGAGGCGCCGGACCTGCTGCCGCCATTTGAAGCGAAGATCATCTAAGAAAGGCCAGGGGAATGAATTCCCCTGGACCCCTTCTTTTTTCTATCAGACAGCAGGCGACATTTTGATCGGGGGCACCAGGTCCTCCGGCAGCGGGCAGACATACGGGTCCACCGAGGTGCGCGCCGCCAGGTCGGCCTTGGCCTTGGCGATCAAGGCCGGGTCCTGCAGGGCATCCACCGCGACGCCCGCCATCACCTTGGCCACATGCACCATGCCCTTATGCGCCAGCGCCGACTTGCCCTGGGCGGTCAGCTGCCAGCTATGGCCCGGCGTGCCGATCGCATAGGTCGCGCCGCGCGCCTGCACCGTCGGCACCACCCAGGACACGTCGCCCACGTCGGTCGAGCCCACCATCGCGGCGCCCTTGGCGTCCAGCGGGATCAGCTCGTCGGCCAGCGGCACGCCGCGGCGCACCGGCACGCCCATGCGGCGGAAGGCGCTGGCGATGTCCTCGTCCGACAGCGTCTTCTGGAACTCGGCGGCCAGCGCCCGGTCGGCATCGTCGAAAGGCGGTGGGCCCAGCCGCTCCAGCTGGTCCTGCATGTTGCGCTCGAGCGGGGTGTTGCCCAGCAGGTTGGACACGGCCGAGACGGTCTTGGTGGTCACCGTGGTCTCGGTCATCAGCGCGGCGCCGTCGGCGATCTTGCGCACCCGGGTGATCAGCTGCTGCAGCCCCGGCAGGTCGGTGGCGCGGATCAGGTAGCGCACCTTGGCCGTGCCCTGCACCACGTTCGGCGCGATGCCGCCGGCATCCAGATAGGCATAGTGGATGCGCGCGTCGGAGGGCATGTGCTCGCGCATGTAGTTGACGCCGACATTCATCAGCTCGACCGCATCCAGCGCCGAGCGGCCCAGATGCGGCGCGGCGGCGGCATGGCTGGAACGGCCGACGAAGGAAAAGTCGATGCGGCAATTGGCCAGCGACTTCGGCTCGTTCACCGCCGCGAAGGGCGCCGGGTGCCAGCAGATGGCGATGTCGACGTCCTTGAAGGCGCCGTCGCGCACCATGAAGGCCTTGGCGGCGCCGCCCTCTTCCGCCGGGCAGCCATAGTAGCGGACGCGGCCCTTCAGCCCGTTCTTCGCCAGGAAGTCCTTCACCGCCGTCGCCGCCAGCAGCGAGCCGGCGCCGAGAAGGTTGTGGCCGCAGCCATGGCCCGAGCCGTCGCCCGGCAGCGGCCGGTGCTCGGCGACGCCGGCTTCCTGGCTGAGGCCCGGCAGCGCGTCGTATTCGCCCAGGATGGCGATGACCGGACCTTCCTCGCCCGCCTCGCCCATCAGCGCGGTGGGGATGCCGGCGACGTTGTCGGTGATGCGGAAGCCCTTCTCTTCCAGCATCTTGCGATGCTCGGCGGCGGAGCGCGTCTCGGCATAGGCGAGCTCGGGCATGTCCCAGACGCGGTCGCTCAGGCCGATCAGGTCTTCCTGGTGGTCCTCGACCAGGCGCCAGATTTCTTGGGTGTTCTGCATGGACGTTCTCCGCGCCGGATAGGCAAGACAGGTGTGGCAGGATTTGGCAGAATGCGCCGGGCAAGGTGCGTCCGGCAGCGTGGCTTGTCGATACGCCGCGGCGCGTTCTTAACCAGTTGCAAGCTTTTGTGGCCTAGGACGAGACCATGTCCCTTTCCCCCCTCGGCCCCTACGGCCCTCCTCCTGGTTCAGGATTGGCCGGCGCAAGCCTCGCGGCCCTCGGCGGCGCCCGCCGCGCCGAGCAGAGCGTGGCGCAGACCGCCCAGAACATTGCTGCCTACGGCGCCACCCAGGCGGTGGTGACGGGCGACGCGCTGCCCGAGGTGCCGGTGGTCGATCTGCGCGACCAGGCCAACCCCGTCGCCGACCAGGTCAACCTGATGCTGGCGCAGCGGGCCTATGAGGCCAATCTCGCGGTGCTGAAGACCACCGACGCGATGGCGCAGACCACCATCGACCGGCTGGGCTGAGCCATGCCCCCTGCCCCCGCGCTGCGCCGCCTGCTGCCGGCCGATGCCGCCGCCTATCGCGAGCTGCGGCTGGAGGGGCTGGAATGCCACCCCGAGGCCTTCGGCGCCGCCTGGGAGGACGAGGCCGACAAGCCGCTGGACTGGTTCGCCCGCCGGCTGGAATCGACCACGATCATCGGCGGCTCGGTCTTCGGCGCCGGGCTGGACGGGGTCGCCGGGTTCATGGTGCCGGCGCCGGCCAAGCAGCGGCATCGCGGCGTGCTGTGGGGCATGTATGTCCGGCCCGACGCGCGGGGCAGCGGGCTGGCGGCGGCGCTGGTGCAGCAGGTGGTGCTGGCCGCGCGCGGCCGGGTCGAGGCGATCCGGCTGTCGGTGGTGGCCAGCAACAAGGCGGCGATCCGGGTCTACCAGGCGGCCGGCTTCCAGGAATATGGGCTGGAGAAGCGCGGGCTGAAGCTGGGCAGCACCTATTATGACGAGATGCTGATGGACCGCGCGGTGGAACCGCTGCCCTGATTGGGCCTTTCATGCGGGCATGACTCTGCTGCATGACGGACCGATCTTCGCCGACTATTTCCACTTCCTGCTGCAGGACGCGGCGCTGCGGGAACGTCCCGCGGTGCCCTGGGACGATGCCAGCCTCGCCGACGGGGTGGTGGCGATGCCCGGGCTGCTGGCCTTCGCCACCGCGCGCAACATGCAAGTCCCGGTTTATGTTGAGTCGCTCGCCTCGGAGCCCGCCCTGGCGCTGGACGGCGTCGACCATGCGGTGGAGGCGTCGGTCGAGAGCAGCGGGATGCTGATCCTGGCAGGCGGCACCGACTACCTGCCCACCGCGGCCCGGCTGCCGGTGGCGCCCGGCATGCTGCGGGTGCGGCTGCTGTGCCGGGGGTTGGACACGCTCAGCGAGGACGGCCTGGCCGGCGAGGATTCCTATCGGCTGCTGCTATGGCCGGCTTCGTTCGCGGAGGTCGCGGTGCTTAAGCGCCACGCCTGATTCGCAGAAGTAGAAGGGGGTGCGGGGGGTCCGAGGCACTGCCTCGGACAGACCCCCGCCGCCTACTTGCTGCTGAGCGCTTCCAGCCTCTCGACGCCGCTTCTGTCCGCCAGCACCGCCGCCAGCTCCTGCCGGGTCATCTGGTGCAGCGCGTCGTCCAGGGTGGCGGCCTCCTCCAGCCGGGCGAGGCCCACCAGCAGGTTCGGGTCGAAGGGGTCCTGCCGCGGCCGGCGTGGCGGCGGCAGCATGCGGCGGTGGGCTTCGAGCAGCGCCGCGTCGCTGAACAGCCCGCGCACCGGGGTGGGCGGGATGTCCTGAAGCCCGGCATAGATCTCGCGGGCGCGGATCAGGACGGCCGGGGTGTCATGCTCTTCCGGGGTCAGCAGCAGGCCGAGGCGGCGCAGCCCGACGCCCAGCCCGCGGCGGGCGGTCCAGGCGGCCAGCGGAATGGCCAGCGCCAGGCCGATAACCACGGGCGACATCCACAGCGCCAGATAGGGCGAGACCAGCCAGGCGGCGCCGCCGAAGACCAGGCCGAACAGGGTGTGCTTCCAGTAGAGCCGCACCACCTGGCCGAAGGGCACGCTGCCATCGTCGCGCTTCTGCGCGTTCCAGCCGGAATCGCGGCCCATCAGGATGGCGATGACATCGACCGACTGGGTCAGCATGGTGACCGGCGCCAGCAGGCCGGCGACCAGGGTCTCGACGATCATCGACAGGAAGGCGCGGATCATGCCGCCGGCGCCGCGGCGATCGCGGGCGTGGAACAGCAGGGCGATCCAGGCCATCAGCTTCGGCGCCAGCAGCAGCGCCATGGTGCCGATGAAGACCCACATGGCGCGGACCGGGTCGACCACCGGCCAGGCGGGGAAGAGGCTGGGCCCGGCGGGGAAGTATTCCGGCCGGATGAAGCGGGCCTGGATGGCCAGCAGGACGCCCGCGACCAGGAAGACCAGCCAGATCGGCGCAGTGATGTAGCTGCCGATGCCGGTCAGCAGGTGCAGGCGGCTGACCCAGTGCAGGCCGCGCGCCGGCAGCACGGCCGCGTGCTGCAGGTTGCCCTGGCACCAGCGCCGGTCGCGAATCGCCAGGTCCATCAGCGAGGGCGGGCTTTCCTCATAGGTGCCGCGCAGCCAGGGGACCATGTGCACGGCCCAGCCGGCGCGGCGCAGCAGCGCGGCCTCGACGAAGTCGTGGCTCATGATGTGGCCGCCGAAGGGCTTGCGCCCGGGCAGGTCCGGCAGGCCGGCGGCGCTGGCGAAGGCTTCCGTGCGGATGATGGCGTTGTGGCCCCAGTAGTTGCCCTCCGAGCCGTGCCACCAGGCGATGCCCTCGGCGATCAGGGGCCCGTAGACCCGGCCGGCAAACTGCTGCATGCGGGCGAAAAGCGTGTTGCCGCCGGCGATGATCGGCAGGGTCTGGATCAGGCCGACATCCGGGTGGCGCTCCATGGCATCGGCCAGGCGCAGGATGGTGTCGGCCTCCATGACGCTGTCGGCGTCGAGGACGAGCATCTGCGGATAGGCAGCCCCCCAGCGCCGCACCCATTCGGCGATGTTGCCCGCTTTTCGCTCGATGTTCTTCGGGCGGCGGCGATAGAACAGGTTCGGCGGCTCGCCCAGCCGGGCGCGCAGCGCGAGATAAGCGGCCTCCTCGGCGATCCAGGCATCGGCCTGGGTGCTGTCGCTGAGGATGAAGATGTCGAAGCGGTCGGTGGCGCCGGCGGCGGCGAGCGATTCATGGATCGCCTGCAGCCCGGCCATGATGCGCGCCGGATCCTCGTTGTAGGTCGGCATCAGGAGCGCGGTCCTGACGCCGGGCATCGGCGGCGGGCCGTCGGGGGCGATGCCGAGGCGCCGGTCCGGCCCCGCGATCAGCCGGAAGAAGCCGGCGGTGGCGCTGGTGAAGGACAGCGCGATCCAGGCGAAGAGCACGACGAAGAGCAGCAGCACGAAGGCCTGCAGCGGCGTCGGCTTGCCGCTGTTCAGCACCAGCCACATCTCGCGCGTCGCGAAGGCCGTCAGCAGGATGGCGCCGCCGATGACCAGCAGGCGCCTGAGCCCGCTGGCCATCGGGCGGGATGGCAGGCCGCCCGGACGCTTCTCCGGCCTGGCCTGCAGCGACTGCACCGGCATGGCCAGCGGCGCCTCGGGCGGCAGCGCGTGCCAGCCCTCGGCCTCGGCGGCAACCGGGGCGCGCGCCGCGCTCACGCGGTCCAACGATAGAGCAGCGTCTCGGCCACCGCCTCCCCGGCCAGCTTGAGGTCGGCGCGGAGCTCGACCTCGCGCGCGTCGCCCGGGAAGAGGTCGAAGCTGAGGCGCCAGCCGCCGCTTTCCGGGTTGCGCTGGGCGACCGGGTTGCGGATCTCGCCGCGGTTGGCGGTGACGATCAGCTCCGGCTTGGCGTCGGGCGCCAGGTTGTCCAGCGCGCCGCCCTGGGCGTCGATGACGAAGAGCCGGCCGCCCTGGGTCCAGGAGGCGCCGGAACGGGTCGACATCAGCCGGCCCATCTCCGGGCTGCCCGGGGCCTCGTCGGTCCAGTGCAGGCGGAAGGTGTAGCGATACTCGCCCTTGGCGCGCAGCGGCTCCTTCGGGCGCCAGAAGGCGACGATGTTGTCGTGGATCTCGCCGGTGGTCGGGATCTCGACCAGCTGCACGGCGCCCTCGCCCCAGTCGCCGATCGGTTCGATCCAGAGGCTGGGCCGCTTCTCGTAGCGGGCCTCGAGATCCTCGTAGCTGGCGAAATCGCGGCGGCGCTGCATCAGGCCGAAGCCGCGCGGATTGACGTCGCCGAAGGCGGACATCTGCAGGTCGCGCGGATTGTTCAGCGGCCGCCAGAGGCGCTCGCCGCGGCCGGTGAACATCAGCAGCCCGTCGCTGTCATGCACCGCCGGACGCCAGTCGTCGCGGCCGCTGCGGTTCAGCGGCGAGAACCAGAACATGCTGGTCAGCGGCGCGATGCCCACCGTCGCCATGTCGGCGCGCGGGAAGATGGTGGCCTCGACGTCGAAGACGGTGCTGCGGCCGGGGCGGATGCCGAAGCGGAAGGCCGCGGTGCAGGAGGGGCTGTCGAGCAGGGCGTGGACGGTGACGTAGTTGACGCCCTCGCGCGGCCGCTCGATCCAGAAGGCGCGGAAGACGGGGAATTCCTCGCCCTTGGGATCGCCCGTTCCCACCGCAAGGCCACGCGCGGAAAGCCCGTAGATCTGGCCGCGGGCGACGGCGCGGAAATAGCTGGCGCCGAGGAAGGCGACGATCTCGTCGTAGTAGTCGCTGCGGTTGATCGGCCCGTGCAGGCGGAAGCCGGCGAAGCCCATGTCTTCCTGCGCCGGGCGGGGCATGTTCTGGAAGTCGAACATCTCCGTGTTGTAGCGGATCGGCCGCGCCATGCCGCCGGAGACCTCGAACATGTCGATCCGCGGCTTGTAGAGGAAGCCGCGGTGGAACAGCTGCATCTGGAAGGGCAGCCCCTCCGCCCGCCACAGCGCCTGGGCGGGGCGGTAGCGGATGTCGCGGTACTGGTCGTAGGTCAGCTCGGCCAGCGGCCCGGGCAGGCTTTCAGGCGGCGCCTTGAACGCCTGCTGCGCCATGGCGCGGGCCTGCTCCCGCACCGTGCCGGGGTCGAAGCGGGTCTCGTCCGGCCCGGCAGCATGGGCCTCGGAAAAATGCGCGGTGTCCTCCGCCAGGAAGACAGTAGACAGCGACAAGGCTGCGAGCATGGCATCGCGGCGGTTCACGGCAGGCACTCCCCCTTCGGCGGCGACCAGCGAACGCGCGAGGAATGGCAGGGTTGCACCCTGCCATGCTCATGCTTCGCCGCCGTTCATCAGGCGGGGGGAATACGTCCGAATTCCGGCGTGACAATCAACTCAGAGGCTTAAAGCTGCCATCATCAGCCAGATGTGACAGCATGCCGCTGCGGATGTCGAAGGACCCGCCATGCAGCGTCAGAGTGCCGGCGCGCACCCGGTCGGCGACCCAGGGGAAGCTCATCAGGTTGCGCAGCGACAGCTTCACCGTCTCCAGCTCGCATTGCGCCTGGGCCTCCTCCGCATCGGCGGCGACGCATTCCAGGGTGCGGGCCCGGGCCTCGGCGGCGATGCCGTTCATCCAGGGCTCGACGAAGTCCTGGGCGCCGGCCGGGAAGCCGCGCAGCAGCGCCTGGACGCCGCCACACATGGCATGGCCCAGCACCACGATGCGCGGCACGCCGAGCACGCAGACGGCGAATTCCAGCGCGGCGGAGGTGCCGTGGTAGTCGCCATCCGGATTGTAGGGCGGCACCAGGTTGGCGACGTTGCGGACGATGAAGAGCTCGCCGGGGGCGGCATTGAAGACCATGCCCGGATCGACGCGGCTGTCGGAGCAGGCGATGACCAGGGCCTTGGGGCTCTGGCCGTCGCGGGCCAGCGACTGGAACAGGCGGCGGCGCTCCGGCCAGACCTCCTCTCGGAAGCGGCGATAGCCGTCAAAGAGATCGGCCAGGATGTCGGAGGAAGGGGGGGGCGGCAGGTCTTCGCTCATGACCGCGGGATTTAGGGTCGCGACACCGGTTTGGACAGGGTTCCTGCTGCATGGCAGCAAGAACCAAGCGCTGCCCTGACGTTTCTTTAACCCACCCGCAACAAATGATTGTCCCAGGCGCCACGCGGCCCGGCCAGAGGCTTCGGGACGAGCCTGCGGGCATCGACCTCCAGCAGGGCGCCCTGGCCGCCGGAGAGGATGAAGCCGCCTGGCCGCCCCGAGGGCGCCACGCCGCAGACATCGTCGATGCGGACCGCGCCCAGGGCGCGCGCGCCGCCGAGGTCCCAGAAGACGGCCAGGCCGCCGCGCGGGCTGGTGGCGGCGACCACCTTGCCCCCGGCATCGGTGGCGACGCTGCCGATGTAGTTGCGGCAGGCGGCGCGGAGATGCTCGGGCAGGTCGAGAGGCTGCAGCTCCCCTGTCCCGCGCTGGACCGCCAGCAGCGGCATCCTTGCCGTCTCGTCGCCCTCATACTGCATCGCCACCGCCGTGCCGCCGGGAATGGGCGAGAGATGGCGAATGGAAAGACGGTTCATGCCCGGGGCGAAGCGGGCGGCGTGGACCTGCCGGCCGGTCCTGGGATCGAGATGCACCAGGGAGGGATCCATCCCCGCCGGGTCGAGGTTGGCGCGCGGCGCGTCCGGATGGGTCAGGATGCCGCCATTGGCGACGACGAGCGCGCTGCCGTCGGGCGCCAGGCGCATGTCATGCGAGTCGCGGCCGCCGGTCTCGAACTCGGCCACATGCGCGAAGCCGTCGGCCGCGTCATAGACGCCGATCAGCCCGGCGCCGTCCTCGAAGCGGGTCTCGGTGGCGTAGAGCAGCCGGCCATCCGGGGCGAAGAGGCCGTGGCCGTTGAAATGCCGGCCCTCGGGCGGCGCGAAGCTGTGGGTCAGGGCGCCGCGGGCGAGGTCGGCCACCAGCGCCTCCCAGCCCGGGCGGCGGCCGAAGACCACGACCTCGGCGCGCGTTGGATGGGCGGCGAAGCCGTGGGCGCGGGCGGCGAGCTTCAGGTCGAGCGGGGTGCGGCCATCCCGCGGCAGGAAGCCGCCGGCATGGTCGGCGCCCGCCGGATCGCGCCAGGCGCCGAGCACCAGTCCCTCGGATTCCGCCCTGGCCGTCAGCGGCATCCCCGCCAGCAGGGCACTGAGGACAAGATCGCGGCGGCGCATCGGCGGCTCAGTCCCCGTCCAGGGCGTTGAAGCCCAGCGGGATGTCCAGCGCCGGCGGCAGGCGGGTGGAGAGCAGGATCTTCAGCGCCGCGGCCTCCTTCTGCAGCAGCAAGGCGGCATCGCGGCGGCCCTGGATGCCGAACTCCTGTTCCAGCGGCAGCGGCAGCGCGGCCGCCGTGGCGTTCACCTGGTCGAAGGCGCGGGTCAGCAGCCCGGCCAGCTCCGCGTCGCCGGCCTGGACCGCCGGCAGGAAGGCGGTGGTCCACAGCGCCCGGGCGGCCTCCAGATTGGCCTGGATCGCCTGGCCGGAGAGGTTGCTGCGCCAGGCCTCCAGCAACTGCATCCGGCTGGTCGAGGGGCTGCTGCCCAGCGGGCGGCTGAGCTTGCGGTCGGCCACCACCTCGATGGCGGAATAGAGCGCCTTGAACAGCTCCAGCGTCGCCTCGCGCGGGGTGGCATAGGGGCTGCGCGGCTCGGTCAGCACGCGGGCGAAGGGCTGCTCGCCGCCGGTCCAGCCGGCCAGCAGGTCCTGGGCCAGCGTCGCCAGGTTGCCGCCGATCGCGCGCAGCAGGGCGGCGCGGTAGCCGGCCTCGGCATCGCCGGCGCGCAGCCGCGCCACCGCCTCCTCGCCCTGGAGCAGCCGCTCCAGCGCGGGCAGGCCCTGGGTGGTGACCTGGCCCAGGGAATTGGCGCGGGCCTCAAGCGCCGCGGTGTCGCGGCCGGCGATGGCGGCGGCGAGGTCGCGGCCGATGGCGTTGCGCGGGTCGGGCCAGAACTGGATGCGCTCGTGCCGGCTGAACAGCTCGGCGGGGCCGAAGCGCAGGTGCTGCACCGCCTGCCAGGCCAGGAAGGCCTCGGCAAAACCCTCGCGCGCGGCGGTCAGCGAAGCCTTCTCGGCGGGGGTGCGGGCCAGGGTGTCGAGGCGGGCGGCCAGGTTGGCGGTGCTGGCGGCGAAGCGGCGATAGGCGGGCAGCAGCACCTGCTCGACGGCGGCGCGGTTGAGCGCGCGGAAGCCGGCCTCGTCCGGGGCCGCCCAAGCGGGCAGCGGGGCCAAGACCGCGACGATCGGGGCCGCGGCGATCGGGGCCGCGCGAAGCAGAACAGAGCGGCGCGAAAGGGACATCACAGGGAATCCAGGAAGGCGAGAAGCGCCGCGCGATCGGCGGGCGAGAGGCCGAGGACGCGGTCGCGGACCGGTTGCGCGGCGCCAGCATGCCACAGAATGGCCTCGAGGGGAGACCGGGCGCGGCCGTCATGCAGATAGCCGACCGGGCCGCCGGCGACGGCCGCCGCCAGGCCGAGGCCCCAGAGCGGCGCGGTGCGCCAGTCCCCTCCACCGGCCGCCCAGTCCGCGCGGCCATCGGCCAGGCCCGGGCCCATGTCGTGCAGCAGCAGGTCGGTATAGGCGGCAACACCGGGCGCGAGCTCGGGGCGGTGGCAGGCGGCGCAGCCGATCTCCCCGAAGACTGTCGCTCCCGTCCGCACCTGCGGGCTGTCCGCGTTGCGGCGGGGCGGCACGGCGAGGTTGCGGAGATAGGCCAGCACCAGGTCGAAGAGGACGGGCGCGACCTCGGTGGCCTCGCCGGGGGCCAGGCCGTGCGGCGCGGCGCGGCATTGCGGCTGGCGCGGGGTGCAGTCGCCCCAGGCGGCCGGGAGCAAGGGCGTCGACAGGCCAAGGTCATTGGCGAAGGCCACGGCGATCTGGTCGGGCAGCGTCGGCTCGGAGGCCTTCCAGCCGAAGCGGCCGAGGACTGTTGCCTGTCGCGACGGGCTCCAGACGCGGTTGGGGCGGCCGCGGATGCCGTCGTGGTTGTCGCGCGGCTTGAGGATGTCGTCGTCCGGGACGCGTTCCAGCAGGCCCAGGCCGATCAGCGACGGCGCCTGCCGGGGGGAGAGCTCCAGGCCCGGATGCGGGGCGCCGTAGGCCGGATCGGTGAATGCGTAGCTCGGGCGGCGGAGGGTGACGGTGGTGCCATCGGCCAGGGTGACGGGGGTTTCCTGCCAGGTGGTGACCACCCTGCCCTCGCCGCGCAGGCCGGCGACGGAGAGGGGCTGGATCTGCAGGCCGTAGGTGGGCTCGGGCGTCGGGCCGTTGGTGCCTTGCGGGGCGATCGAGGTGCGGAACAGCAGGGAGAGCGGCGGCTCGTCACCGGTGGGCATCGGGCCGCGGCCGTTGCGGATGTGGCAGGAGGCGCAGGAGCGGGCGTTGTAGAGCGGCCCCAGCCCGTCCGACGACCTGGTCGAGCTGGGCGCCTGGACCCAGAGCTTGCGGAAGATGCTGTCCCCCAGCCGAAAGTCCAGGCCCTGCGCCTTGTCCGGCATGCGGTAGGCGTTGCGCAGGTCCTGCGCCGCGGCCGGAGTCCCACCGAGCAGCCATGCTGTGGCGGCGGCTGCCGCGATGGTCTGAAAACGGCCGTTCATCAGAAAAAAGATGGGGGTTCCAGGGGGAATTCATTCCCCCTGGCCTTCTTACTTAAAGACTTTGCCCGGGTCATCCAGGCTGTCCGAGCCTTCCAGGCTGATGGCCGGCAGCTTCATGGCGGCGACGACGCGCTCGATGGTGCGGGTCTGGGCCAGCAGGGCGTCGATGCCGGCCTGGAGGGTGGCGTTGCCCTCCTTGTTCCCTTCCGCGAGCATCTGGTCGTAGGCCTCCTTCGTCGTGGCGCGCTGGACGATGGCGTCGAAGGCGGCTTCGGTCGCGGCGAAGCGGGCGTCCATTTCCTCGCGCAGGCGGCGGTCGGTGCGGTCGACCAGGTTGCGCAGGCTGGCGCCGCGGATGGTGGAGCCGTCGAGCCGCCGGTACTCGCCGCGCCAGACGGCGACCATGCCGCGGATATTGCCGCGATGGCTGGCATGGGTGTTGTCGGAGAAGCAGTCATGCTCCTCCTCCGGGTCGTGCAGCATCAGGCCGAGCTTCATGCGCTCGCCGGCGAGCTCGCCGTAGGAGAGGCTGCCGATGCCGGTCAGCATGACGGTCAGCACCTGGGCCGGGGCGCCGGCGGCCAGGCGCTTGCGGACAGCGCCGCCGGGCAGCCACTGGTCGAGCATGTCCTGCAGGTCGCGCAGCAGCAGGTCGCAGACGATCTTCAGGTACTGGCCGCGGCGGTCGGCGTTGTCGCCAGAGGTGTAGTCGGTGAATTTCCGGTCGCCGGCGCCCGGGCCGGTGCCGTTCAGGTCCTGGCCCCAGAGCAGGAACTCGATGGCGTGGTAGCCGATGGTGACATTGGCCTCGACGCCGGCGGCCTCGTGCAGGCCTTCGATCAGCGCGGGGGTCAGGGTGGAGAGGTCGCGGGTCTCGTCGCCGAACTTCAGGCTGCGCGAGGCGATGATGTTCGCCGCATAGAGCGGGTTCTCGTCGGATTCGGTGCCGTAGCGGGCGTCGACATAGTCGATCAGCCCCTCATCCAGCGGCCAGGCGTTCACGCGGCCCTCGCGCTCGTCCATCTCGGGGTTGCCGAAGCGCAGCGCCTCGGTCGGCATGTAGGGCTCGCGCGCCGCGATCCAGGCGCGGCGGGCGGCGGCGAGGCCGGCCTCGGAGGGGGCGGCCAGGAAGTCGGTCACGGCCTGGTGCAGCGCCTTGGCCGCAGTGACCGAGTCCTCGAACATGGCCTGGCCGAGATCGGCGTAGAAGCGGCGGACGGCGCGCTGGTCGGGGGCCGTCCCCTGTGCCAGGGCGGCGCGGCCGGGCAGCAGCGGCGCCACCAGCGGAGCGAGGAAGAGGCCGGCGGCCAGGCTGCGGCGCTGCATCGGGCGGTGCTCCTTGAGCTTCTCTTTGATCTTGCGGGAAGACCAGCGGGCCATCGCCCCTGCTGGCGGCGGCAGGATCTGGCGTGGCGCGGCGTCGGAGGTATTGCAAAAAAGTCGCATTTGCAAGATTGGCGCGTGGCGACGCCAAAGCCCATTGACCGGTTACCGGACGATACATAAGGAAGTGAGAAGCATTCGCATTTGCAGGAAGCCTCGATGAGCACCTCCACCGGTTCCAGGAACATGGCCACATCGGCTGCATGGATGGCGGGCATGGCCCTGGGCCTGCCGGGCGCGGCGCTGGCGCAGGGCAGCGCCGGCACCGCCCCCGGCAG
>NZ_MLCO01000307.1 GCF_001982615.1 Teichococcus deserti
GGGAAACGACCCGGCGCTGACCATCTCCAGCCGGGGCGGCGGCGTGGCGGCCAGCGCCGCCAGGCAGCGCGCCAGCAGCAGCTGGTCGTAATGGTCGTGCTCGAACCACAGCACCACGCGGGCAAAGCCTGCGGCCCGTGCCAGCCCCTCCTCCGCCGCCGCCTGCCGCGCCGCGATCGCCGCGCGGTCCAGCCCCATGGCGCCGCCGAAGGCCTCCGCCAGGAAGTCGATCCGCGCTGCCTGCCAGCCCTCGCCCTCCGGCACCGGCCCCAGGCAGAGCGGGTCGGACACCTCCAGGAACTCGCCGAGGAAGCCGGCCTGGCGCAGCGCCGGCGCGATGTCGCTGCCGCAGCGGAGATGCAGGGTCGGCATTTCGGCATCGGGCGCCGCGCCGCCGGCGGCGATGCGCGCCCGCAGCCCGGACAGCGCGGCGACATGGGTGGCCAGCCGTGGCCAGCTCGCCAGGCCCAGGGCCCGGGCGACGACCAGCTGCGCCTCCGACAGCCGCAGCAGCCGCGGCGGCAGCGGGCCGTCCGGCGGTGCTGCAGGATGGTGGCGGCGGAAGCGGGCCAGCGCCGCGGCCTCGCCGGCGCGGGCGGCGGCCAGCAGCTCCTTGGCACGCTTGCGTTGCTGCTCGAGATTCAACCGGAACGGATCGGACAAGGGACGCCCCTTCCTCGGGCCTGTGTCCGCCGCTCAGGCCGGAAAGGGTGCGACGGCGGAACCGGGGCATCCAGCCAGGGGGTGTGGGCGCAGCCCTTTCCGCGGACACGGCGGCCCCGGATCATTCCCCCTCGGGCCGGCGCGCAGCACAGCAGCGGCCCAGGGCAACGTCAAGCCGCGCCCGCCAGCAAGCGGGCGCGACTAGCCGAGAAGACGGCGCAGCAGGCGGATCAGGTCCTGGCGGTCCTCGGCGGTCAGCGGCGCCAGCAGCTGCTCATTGGCGCGGCGGCCCTGGCCGACGGCTTCCGACAGCACCGCTTCGCCGGCCGGCGCCAGCGACAGCACCACGGTGCGGCGGTCCAGCGGATCGCGGCTGACCTCGACCAGGCCGCGGTCGCGCAGCCGCGCCACCACCCCCTGGATCGTCGCCGGGTCCAGCGCCACCGCCCGGCCCAGCGCGTTCTGCGTGGCCCGGCCGAGCTCGCCCAGCTTCAGCAGCGTCGCGAACTGCGTCGGCGTCAGCCCGCCCACCGCGCCGCGGTCCTGGAACAGCGAGGCATGGCGTTGATGTGCGCGGCGCAGCAGGTGGCCGACCGACTGGTCCAGGCTGTACTTCACCGGCGGCACGGGGGGTGGCGCCTCCTGGCCGCGCATGGCGTCCAGGAGCAGCGTGATGTCGCGGTCGTTGATGGCCCCTCACCTTCCCCTGGGCGCGGCACGGGCTGCGCTGCGCTGCACCCAAGCTTTCGCGCCGGCGGGAGCTGCCGTCAACTCGCTTCCGCCGGGCCGGCCCGGCGGGTTCAGTTGTGGAGCAGGCGCGCCCCGTGCAGCAGCAGCGCCAGGCTGCCCAGGCCGAGGGCGGCCAGGGCGGTGCGGTCGGCATGCCACATCAGCCGCTCGGCCAGCACGGCGGCCAGCTGGCGGTGGCCGCGCACGCCACGCAGCCGCTGCGCCCCCTCGCCCGCCAGCACCGAGAGCTGGCGCCACAGCGAGGTCCGCCGCAGGTCCATATGCGGCACCCGCAGCGCCGCGCCCCACAGGCCGAGCCACACGGCCGCAGTCAGCAGCGCGCCGCTCTGCACCGCCAGCGGCGGCTCGGCGGCGAGGACCGCCATGATCACCGCGATACCGAGCGCCAGCGCGCTGAGCACGCGGCGGATCGAATGGTCAGCCAGTGTGCGGATCGTATCCATCAAGGCTTCCTTCCCTCCCCATGCTGACGCGCCGGCGAGGAAGATGCCAGCCGCTTTTCACGCAGGCCGCGACACGGCGCGGGATTCGGCCGGAGCGCGGGGAAGGCGGGGAAGCGGGCCATGGTCTCTCCGGGGTCTCTCCGGGCGGAGGCAGGGGGATCGAGCGCCGGGGTCCGTCGGAGCGGAGAGCGGCCACCATCTCCATATGGGACCAACGGCCCCGGCCGCCAAGCGTTGCAACCGCGGGCCGGGCGCCCCGGCCGCGCCGCGCCCGCGCCGCACCGCGCCCGCAGTGCAAAACCGCTAAAATTCCATTGCCGTTCCCGATCGTCTTCGCGCAGGCTGGCAGCGGAGACGTGGCACGGGTGAAACTTGCTTCATGCGCGTCGCGACGTGGCCTCTCCGGCCCTGCCCCAGGTGAGCCGGCCGTCGAAGCCGGGCCGGAGGACGGGCCGGGCCGCGACCACCCGCGTGGCCAAGCACGCGGCAGATCAACAAGAAACGGCGGCGCGACGGCATCGCGCTGTCCAGGGCAGGAATAGGTTCGACAATGGCATCCGCGATTCCACGGACAGATGCGGCGAATCGGCCGATGACGCGCGAGGAGAAGCGCGTGATCGTGGCTTCCTCGCTCGGCACCGTCTTCGAGTGGTACGACTTCTACCTCTACGGCTCGCTGGCCGGCTTCATCGCCGCCAAGTTCTTCACCGTGCTGGGCGCCGACGGGCAGCCGATCTTCGACGAGGGCACCCGCAACATCTTCGCCCTGCTGGCCTTCGCCGCCGGCTTCCTGGTGCGGCCCTTCGGCGCCCTGGTCTTCGGCCGGCTCGGCGACCTGGTCGGCCGCAAATATACCTTCCTGGTCACCATCGTGATCATGGGCGCCTCGACCTTCATCGTCGGCATCCTGCCCACCGCCGAGCAGATCGGCATCCTGGCGCCGGTCATCCTGATCGTGCTGCGCTGCCTGCAGGGCCTGGCGCTGGGCGGCGAATACGGCGGCGCCGCCACCTATGTCGCCGAGCATGCGCCGCATGGCCGCCGCGGCTTCTACACCAGCTTCATCCAGGTCACCGCGACGGGCGGGCTGTTCCTGTCGCTGATCGTCATCCTGGGCACCCAGGCCATCACCGGCGAGGCCGCCTTCCGCGAATGGGGCTGGCGCGTGCCTTTCCTGGTCTCGATCCTGCTGCTGGCGATCTCGGTCTGGATCCGCTCGCGCATGCAGGAAAGCCCCGCCTTCAAGAAGATGAAGGAGGAGGGCACCCAGTCCAAGGCGCCGCTGACCGAGGCCTTCGGCCAGTGGAAGAACGCCAAGATCGCCATCCTGGCGCTGCTCGGCCTGGTCGCCGGCCAGGCGGTGGTCTGGTACACGGGCCAGTTCTACGCGCTGTTCTTCCTCGGCACCGTGCTGAAGGTCGACAGCTACAGCGCCAACCTGCTGATCGCCTGGGGCCTGCTGCTCGGCTCCGGCGGTTTCGTCTTCTTCGGCTGGCTGTCGGACAAGATCGGCCGCAAGCCGATCATCCTGGGCGGCTGCCTGCTGGCGGCGCTGACCTATTTCCCGCTGTTCAAGCTGATGAGCGCCGAGGCCAATCCGGCCCTGCATGCCGCCCACCAGAACATCGCGGTGACCGTGCAGGCCGACCCGGCCAACTGCTCCTTCCAGTTCAACCCGACCGGGACGGCGCGCTTCACCAACAGCTGCGACATCGCCAAGGCGGCGCTCGCCCGGCTCTCGGTCAACTACCGCGTCGAGAGCGCCCCGGCCGGCAGCCCCGCCGTGGTCAACATCGCCGGCACCACCATCTCCACCACGGTGCCGAATTTCGGCCAGGCGCTCGGCACCGCCATCACCGCGGCCGGCTATCCGGCGGCGGCCAATCCGACCGTCGTGAAGATGGCGCATCCCTTCGACATCTTCCGCGAGCAGACCGGCGTGCTGGTCCTGGTCCTGGCGCTGCTGGTGATCTACGTCACCATGGTCTACGGCCCCATCGCCGCGGCGCTGGTGGAGCTGTTCCCGACGCGGATCCGCTACACCTCGATGTCGCTGCCCTACCACATCGGCAACGGCTGGTTCGGCGGGCTGCTGCCGGCAACCAGCTTCGCCATGATCGCGCAGACCGGCGACGTCTATTTCGGCCTCTGGTACCCGATCGTCATCGCCCTGGTGACCGTGGTGATCGGCGCGCTCTTCGTCCCCGAGACCAAGGACCGCGACATCTTCGCCGACGACACGGCGCCCGCGCCCGGCGTCCGCCCGGCCACGCTGCGCCGCTGACCCTGCCGGGTCGCCGCGCCTGACGGACCAGGGGGGCCTTGCGCCCCCCTGCGTTTTCCGGAGCCGGGGCTTTCCGGCAACGGACAAGAACGCCAAGGGAGGCCACCGCCATGTCGAAAGGACATGCTGCCGTCCATGCCGAATGGCAGCGCGACCCCGAGCGCTACTGGGCCCGCGCCGCCGGCGCCATCGACTGGTCCAGCCCGCCGGCCAGGATCTTCGACCCTGACCAGGGTCCCTATGGCCGCTGGTTCCCCGATGCCCGGCTGAACCTCTGCCACAACGCCCTCGACCGCCATGTCGCCGCCGGCCGCGGCGACCAGGTTGCTCTCTATTGGGACAGCCCCGTCAGCGGCCAGAAGGCGCGGCTGACCTATGCCGAGCTGCTCGACCGCACCGCGCGGCTGGCCGGCGCCCTGAATGCGCGCGGCGTGCGCAAGGGCGACCGCGTCGTCATCTACATGCCGATGGTGCCCGAGGCGCTGGTCGCCATGCTGGCCTGCGCCCGGCTCGGCGCCGTGCATTCCGTGGTCTTCGGCGGCTTCGCGGCGGCCGAGCTCGCCGCCCGCATCGCCGACGCGACGCCGAAGGCGGTCATCGCCGCCTCCTGCGGGCTCGAGCCCGGGCGCGTCGTCCCCTACAAGCCGCTGCTCGACGCGGCGCTGGGCCTGTCGCCGCACCAGCCGGATTTTTGTCTGATTCTCCGGCGGGAGGCCTCGCCGGGCGCGCTGGTCGACGGCCGTGACGAAGACCTTCTGGAAGCGATCGAGGCCGCCGCGCCGCACCCTTGCGTCGATGTCGCGGCGACCGACCCGCTCTACATCCTCTACACCAGCGGCACGACCGGGAAGCCCAAGGGCATCCTGCGCGACACCGGCGGCTATGCGGTCGCACTCGCCCATTCCATGCCGCTGCTCTACGGGCTTGCCCCCGGCGACACCTGCTGGACCGCCAGCGACGTCGGCTGGGTGGTCGGCCATTCCTACATCGTCTATGCGCCGCTGCTCGCCGGCTGCAGCAGCGTCGTCTACGAGGGCAAGCCGGTCGGCACCCCCGATGCGGGCGCCTTCTGGCGGGTCTGCGCCGAATACGGGGTGAAGACCCTGTTCACCGCCCCCACCGCGCTGCGCGCCATCAAGAAGGAAGACCCCGAGGGCAGGCTGCTGGCGCAGCACGACCTGTCGAAGCTGCAGGCGCTGTTCCTGGCCGGCGAGCGTTGCGACGCCGACACCGCCCTCTGGGCCGAGCGCCTGCTGGACGGCCGCCCGGTGATCGACCACTGGTGGCAGACCGAGACCGGCTGGTGCATCACCGGCAATTTCCGCGGCGCGGGCCTGTTCCCGATGCGCCCGGGCTCCGGCGGCAAGCCCGCCCCGGGCTACGACGTCCAGGCGCTGGGCGATGACGGGAAACCCGTCGCCGCCGGCGAGACCGGCAGCCTGGCGATCCGCCTGCCGCTGCCGCCCGGCTGCGCCCCCAGCCTGTTCCGCGCCGACGACCGCTTCCGCCAGGCCTATCTCGAGGCCTTCCCCGGCTACTACAACACCGGCGACGCCGGCATGATCGACGCCGAGGGCTATGTCTGGGTGATGTCGCGCACCGACGACATCATCAACACCGCCGGCCACCGCCTGTCGACCGGCGCGCTGGAGGAAGTCCTGGCCAGCCACAAGGACGTCGCCGAATGCGCCGTGATCGGCATCCGTGACGCGCTGAAAGGCCAGGTGCCGATGGGGCTGGTGGTGCTGAAGTCAGGCAGCCAGCCCGACCCGGCACAGCTGGAAGCCGAGCTTGTCGCCCTGGTCCGCGACCGCATCGGCCCGGTCGCCGCCTTCAAGCGGGCCAGCATCGTCCAAAGGCTGCCGAAGACGCGGTCGGGGAAGATCCTGCGCGCGACGCTCAGGAAGCTGGCGGACGGGGAAAGCTACACCGTGCCGCCGACCATCGACGATCCGCTGATCCTCGAGGAGATCGGGGACGTGCTGGCCAAGGCATAAGAAAGGCTGGGGGGAAGTATCCCCCCAGACCCCCTTCTATTTCTGGCAGTTAAGGCCAAGCCACTGGGACGGTGTCGCCGGCGATGTAGAGGGGATGGCCAGGCTCGCCCGACTGGGTGACCTTCAGCGCCTCGACCTGAACGCCATCGGCGGCGAGCATCGCGGCGACCGCGCGGCCACGGGCGCGCAACGGCTTCGGCGGCAGCCCCCAGGCGGCGATCACCCGCGACGCCTGCCCGGCCCAGAGCCGGATCGCCGCGTCGTTGCCCGGCCCGACCGGGTCGGCATCCTCGAGCAGCATCGCAGGCTTCGTGGCGCGAAGCGCGAAGATGTTCAGCACCACCATCGCCCCGTGTCCCCAGCGCCGGGTGAAGTCGCGGCAGCGGCGGACGGTGGGGTCGTCGACCTGCTCGTCGGCGGTGGAGGGGTTCATCATGATCCAGGCGACCAGCCCTGGGCTGCCGAAGGGCTGCCCGTCCCAGCGCCGCTCCAGGAAGGTCCGGTAGCGGCCGCAGGCGGAGAACTCGGCCCGGCTGACCACGTCGCCGCTGACCGCCAGCCGCACCTTGCCGCCCGGATCGTGGCGGTCCTGCGGGCGAAGGGAGTCGGGGAAGAGGTCGTCCATGGTCGCTCGCTGACAGGTCGCGTGGCGGTCTTGGTGGCGCGTCCCGCGTGACCACGCTGACACGGCAGTCACCCCAGAAAGAAGAAGGGGGTCCAGGGGGAATTCATTCCCCCCTGGCCTTCCCCTTGGCCTTCCCCTGACCTTTACCTGGCGTTGGCGCTCGCCTCGCTGCGGGTGGCGCCGACGCGCGACGCCAGGGCGGCGGCCATGAAGTCGTCCAGCTCGCCGTCGAGCACCGCGTCGGGGTTGCCCTTCTCGACATTGGTGCGCAGGTCCTTGACCAGCTGGTAGGGTGCCAGGACGTAGGAGCGGATCTGGTGGCCCCAGCCGATGTCGGTCTTGCCGGCCTCGGTCGCGGCGTTGATCTCCTCGCGCTTGCGCAGCTCGAGCTCGTAGAGGCGCGCCTTCAGCATATCCATGGCGATGACGCGGTTGCGGTGCTGCGAGCGGTCCTGGGTCGAGGCGGCGACGATGCCGGTGGGCAGGTGGGTGAAGCGCACGCCGGATTCGGTCTTGTTGACGTGCTGGCCGCCGGCGCCCGAGGCGCGGAAGGTGTCGGTCTTCAGGTCGGCCGGGTTGATCTCGATCTCGATCTTGTCGTCAATGACGGGGAAGACATAGACGCTGGCGAAGGAGGTCTGGCGCCGTGCGGCGGCGTCAAACGGAGAAATGCGGACCAGGCGGTGGACGCCGCTCTCGGTCTTCAGCCAGCCATAGGCGTTGGGGCCGGTCACCTGGATGGTGGCGGATTTGATGCCGGCCTGCTCGCCTTCGGATTCTTCCGTCAGCTGCACCTTCAGCCCGCGCTTCTCGGCCCAGCGGGAATACATGCGCAGCAGCATCTGCGCCCAGTCCTGCGCCTCGGTGCCGCCGGCGCCGGCATTCACTTCCACGAAGCAGTCGCGGAAATCGGCCTCGCCGGACAGCAGGCTCTCGATCTCGCGGCGCTTGGCCTCGGCGGCGAAGCCTTGCAGGTCGGCGATGGCGGCGTCCGCCGTGGCGCTGTCGCCCTCGGCCTCGGCCAGCTCGATCAACTCCAGCGCGTCGGTGACGCCCTGCTCCAGCTTCTTCACGCCCTCGACCTGGTCGGCGAGCCGGCCGCGCTCGCGCATGACGGCCTGCGCCTCGTCGGGCTTCTCCCACAAGGTGGGGTCCTCGGCGCGGGCATTGACCTCGTCCAGCCGGCGCAGCGCCACCTCCCAGTCCAGGTGGCGGCGCAGCAGAGCGATGGAATCCTCGATCTGGCCGCGCAGGGCCTCGGCATCGGCGCGCATCGTGTCTTCCTTCGCTCGCACTGGGTCCGCCTGCCTGGCAGGGGGCGCCATCCCCCGCAGGGTGGCACCGCGGAAACGGCAGCGGGGTGGGCGGGGATACTATCCCGCCCACCCCGCTGTCCAGTGGCGCCTGCCCAGCAGGGTCAGCCGAGCAGGTCGTCGCTGCGCCCCTCGGCATAGCCGTTGGTGATGTAATGCGACGTCGCGGCGTCGTAGTCGGTGCCGAAGGCGGCCTGCAGGTCGGCGTACTTGGACAGATAGGCGACGGAGTCGAAATCGTCGCGGCTGCGGCCCTCGGCACGGCCGTTGGCGATGAAATGGGCGACGCCCCGATCGTAATCGGCGCCGAAGGCCCCGATCAGGTCGGCATGGGAGGCGATGTATTCCAGCCCGTTGAAGTCGCCGCGGGCACGGCCCTCGCCGGCGCCATAGGTGATGTAATGCGCCGCCCCCGCCTCGCGGTCGGCGCCGAGGGCATCGATCAGGTCGTCATAGCTGGCGATATAGGTCAGGCCGTTGAAGGCGCCCGGGTCGCGCCCCTCGGCGAAGCCATGGGCGATATAGTGGCCATAGCCCTGGCCGGCATTGGCGCCGAAGGCCGCGATCAGATCGTCGGCGCCGGCGATGTAGTCGAGGCCGTTGAAGGCGTCGAAGCTGCGGCCCTCGGCGAAGCCCAACTGCGCGTAGTGCCAGGCGGCCGAGGCGGAATCGAGGCCGAAGGCCTTGATCAGGTCGGGGTGGGAGGCGACGTAGCGCTGCGGGCTGAAGGCGGGCGCGCCCAGGTCGAGGCTGCCGCCGTCGAAGGCCAGGCGGTCGATATTGACCATCCAGCTGACCGCGCCGGTGCCGAGCTCCTGCACGGTCGTCACGCCGCCGCGGGTCTGCACCGCATAGAGGCTGGCGGCGCCGGCGAAGGCCACGGTGTCGAAGCCGGGGCCGCCGTCGATATAGTCGCTGCCGCCATTGCCCTGGATCCAGTCATCGCCGGCATCGCCATAGATGTCCTCGTTGCGGCCGGAGCCGAGGAGGCGGTCGTTGCCGGGGGTGCCAGCGAGCTTCAGGGCAATGGTGGGACGGTCCATGGGCGGGTCTCGATGTCTCGTTTCTGGGTGACCGGGGAAGCTTCGCCCAGGCATGCGAGAATACATAGATATTTATTAACATAAACACTTTGTGATCGCGAAATATCCCAGAGAATTACGCCGCTAATTATCTTATTCCGCAAAAAATACTCCAAAAGGGAAAGCGCCGCCTCTCCTGGGGAAAGGCGGCGCTGCATTGTTTTCGGTGCGAGAAATCGACCGAAAAATCTCAGGCGATCAGATCGTCGCTGCGGCCCTCGTAGTGGCCGAAGGTGATGAAGTGCGCGGTCGCGGCGTCGTAGTCGGTGCCGAAGGCGGCCTGCAGGTCCTCGTACTTGGACAGATAGGCGGCGGCGTCGAAATCGTCGCGGTCGCGGCCCTCGTCCCGGCCATAGGTGATGAAATGGGCGACGCCGGCATCGTAGTCGGCGCCGAAGGCATCGATCAGGTCGCCATAGGAGGCGATGTAGTCCAGCCCGTTGAAGTCGCCCTGGGCGCGGCCCTCGGCGACGCCGTAGTTGATGTAGTGGATGGCGCCCGCCTCGCGGTCGGCGCCGAAGGCGTCGATCAGGTCGTCGTGGCTGGCGATGTAGATCAGCCCGTTGAAGGGGCGGGTGTCGCGCCCCTCGGCGAAGCCGAAGCTGATGTAATGGGCATAGCCCTGGCCAGAATCCGCGCCGAAGGCGTCGATCAGGTCGGCATGGCCGGCGATGTATTCCAGCCCGTTGAAGCTGTGGAAGGGCCGGCCCTCGTCGAAGCCGTATTGCAGGTAGTGCCAGGCGGCGGCGGCGGAATCGAGGCCGAAGAGCGGGATCAGGTCGGGGTTGGAGGCGAGGTAGCGCTGCGGGCTGAAGGCCGGCACGCCGGACAGGTCGAGGCTGACATCGTCGAAGGCCAGGCTCTCGACATTGACCAGCCAGCTCATGGTGCCGGAGGCGCGCTCCTCCACCGTCACCACGCCGCCGCGGATGGCGACCTCGTAGAGGCTGGAGGCGCCGGCGAAGGCGGCGGTGTCGTGGTTCGGCCCGCCATCGATGTAGTCGGCGCCGCCGCCGCCCAGGATCCAGTCGTCGCCGGCGCCGCCGTAGAGATCCTCGTTCAGGGCAGTGCCCCGGATGGCTTCGCTTTGTGCGGTGCCGACGATCTGCAGGACGGGGGCGATGTAGGGACGGGACATGGGGCTGCTCTCGACGCTTGGGAATTGCTGTGCCGAGATGAAGCTTTCCTCATGTTGGCGAGAATATACAGCGATTTATTTGCCTAAATACTTTGTGATCCACGATAATTACGTAAAATTACTTTGGTATTTCTCTTTCTCCGAAATAATAAGTGCCGAAAAGCAAAATGCCGTCTCTCCGGAAGGAAAGACGGCGCTGCAGTTTTCAGTGCGAGAAAAGTGGTGGAAAAGGCCGCCCGGACGAAAGACGCGGCCTCAGTAGAGTCCGCCCAGGTTGCTGTCGACGCCGGCCGGCGTGTCGGAGGAGATGACGCTTTCCTCCATCGGCGGCCGGGCTGCGTTCTCGGTGCCGGGGCGGAAGGGCTCCAGGATGGTCTGGCCGTTGTCCAGCTGGACGCGGACCAGGGCGACCCCCGGCGGCGCGCGGAACGGCACCGGCGGGCTGTCGCGCAGCGCGGCGGCGACCACGTCGTGGAAGACGGGGGCCGCATTGCCGCCGCCGGTCTCGCCGCTGCCCAGGCTGCGCGGCTCGTCATAGCCGATCCAGACGGCCACCGCGACGTCGGGGGTGAAGCCCACGAACCAGTTGTCGTTGTAGTCGTTGGTGGTGCCGGTCTTGCCGGCCACGGGGCGGTTCAGCCCGGCGCCGGCGCGGGTGCCGGTGCCGTATTGCACCACGCCCTGCAGCAGCGAGACGATCTGGTAGGCGGCGATCGGGTCGGTCAGCTGCTTGCGCTCGTCGACCAGCCGCGGCGGCTCGGCGTTCGGCCCGTTGGAGCAGCCCTCGCAGCGGCGGTTGTCGGCGCGCCAGACCAGCCGGCCGAAGCGGTCCTGCACCGTGTCGATCAGCGTCGGCGTCACTTCCTTGCCGCCGGCGGCGAAGGCGGCATAGCCGGCGGCCATGCGCATCACCGTGGTCTCGCCGGCGCCGAGCGACATCGACAGCACCCGCGGCATGTTGGGGATGACATGGAAGCGGTTGGCGGTCTCGGCGACACGGTCGATGCCGATCTCCTGCGCCAGCCGCACCGTCACCAGGTTCAGCGACTTCTGCAGGGCGGTGCGCATGGTCACCCAGCCGTTGAAGTTGCCGCTGTAGTTGCCGGGGCGCCAGGGCCCCTGCGGGGTCTGCACCTCGATCGGCCCGTCCAGCAGGCGCTGGTTCGGCGGGATGCCCATCTCGAGCGCCGGCAGATAGACGAAGGGCTTGAAGGAGGAGCCGGGCTGGCGCAGCGCCTGGGTCGCCCGGTTGAACCAGCTTTTCTCGAAGGAGAAGCCGCCGGCCATGGCCAGGACGCGGCCGGTCTGCGGATCGAGGGCCACCACGGCGCCCTCGACCTGCGGCACCTGGCGCAGCGCCAGCCGCGCCGGGCGGGCGGGGGTGCGGCCCTGGGCCTGTCCCCTGTCCCCCTCTTACGCCGCAGACG
>NZ_MLCO01000308.1 GCF_001982615.1 Teichococcus deserti
CAGGACGACCTCGTGGCGGGCGGCCTCGGCCTCGATCAGGTCGCGGGTGGAGGGGCTGCCGACCTCCTCATCCGAGGTCAGCAGGAAGGTCACCGGGCGGCGGGTGGCGATGCCGGCCTGGACCATGGCGGCCATGGCCTGGAGTGCCACGAAGGTGCCGCCCTTCATGTCGCAGATGCCGGGGCCGAAGGCGCGGTCGCCCTCCACGCGCCAGGGCAGGGCGGAGAGCGTCCCCACCGGGTGGACGGTGTCGAGATGCGCCAGCACCAGGATGCCGCCTTCCATCTCGCCGTCGGGATGGGGGAAGCGGGCGCGGATGCAGTCGCCGAAGCCCATGCGGCCGGGGATGCGCTCGATGCGGGCGCCGAGGATGGCCAGGTCCCGGCTGGCCAGCGACATCATGCGGTTGACGGCGGTGGCGTCGAAGGTCGGGCTTTCGCATTCCACCCAGGGGCGCAGCCCGGCCAGCAGGGTCTCGGGCGCGAAGGGCAGCGCCAGGGCGCGCAGGGCTTCGGGCTGCTGATCGGGCAGGGTCTCGGCGTCCATCGGGTGGTCCTTCTTGGATGGCGTCTTGGAAGCGGGGCGGCGGCTTCGGGGAGGCGGGCAGCCTGCGACCAGCCGCCAGGCAGGGCAAGGGGGCGGCCCGCGGGAATCAGGGCCGGAATTCGGGGTGGTGCGTTTCGGCCGGCCATGGGTCATCATCGGCAGTGATGACAGACCACACGCCCCCCCGCCGCATCGCCCCGCAGACGGGCGCGCATCTCTGGACCGGCTCGGCGCTCAGCCCGGCCGACTGGATGCTGCCGCTGGGCGCCGAGGAGGCGGCCGAGATCGAGGCCGCGCTGGCCGCCCCGGGCGAGGCGCTGCCGCGGCTGGGCCCGGTGCTGGCGCGGCTGGCCGAGCGGCTGTCGCATGGGCTGGGCTTTTCCCTGCTGCGCGGGCTGCCGCTGCCGGGGGATGCGGCGGTGCTGCTGGGGCTGCTGGGCAGCCGGATCGGCCAGGCGGTGCATGCGCCGCCGCCGGCCGGGCCGTTCCACAGTGAGGCCTGCGACGCGCTGCTGCTGCTGTGCCGCGAGCCGGTCGATGTCACGCTGTATTCCGCGGCGGCGCTGCACAACGAGCTGCTGAAGGCCGACCGCGCCGCGCTCGAGGTCTTCTACCGGGCCCTGCCGCAGGTCGATGGCGGCGCCGAGCTGCCGGTCTTCGCGGTGACCGGCGGCGTCTTCGCCGCGCGGCTGGACCGGGCCTCGATCGATCCGGCGGCGGCGGGCGGGGCGCTGGCGGCATTGGACGACATCCTGGCGCGGCCGGGGATCGGGCTGAAGGTGCCGCTGCGCGCCGGCGACCTGCTGGCGGTCAATCCCTTCACCGTCTGGGCCAGCTGCGCGCCCGGCCTGGCGGCGCTGCCGCTCAGGGTCGAGCCGTCGCGCATGGCGGAGGGGCCTTTCGCCGCCCTGGCCCCGGCGGGCTGAGCGGCCGATGCGCATCCTGGTCGCGAATGCCAACACCACGGTCGCCATCACCGAGCTCTGCGCCGACGCCGCCCGCGCTGCGGCCAGCCCGGGCGTCGAGGTGGTCGCCGCCACCCCGCGCTTCGGCCCGGCGGTGATCTCCAGCCGCGCCGAGAATGTCATCGCCGGCCATGCGCTGCTGGAGCTGCTGGCGGAGCATGCCGGCCAGGTCGATGCCGTGGTGCTGGCGGTCAGCCATGACACGGCGCTGGAGGCGGCGCGGCAGGTGATGCCCTGCCCGGTGGTCGGCATGACCGAGGCCGCCTGCTTCGCCGCCTGCATGCTGGCCACCCGCTTCGGCCTGGTGACGCTGGGGGGCGTCGAGACCTATCGCGAGCTGATCGGCCGGCACGGGCTTTCGTCGCGCCTGGCCGGGCTGGAGGGCATCGCCGCCACTCCGCAGGACGCGCTGCGCGACGCCCACGGCACCGCGGCGCTGCTGGAGGCGGCGATCGCGCGCCTGGTGGCACAGGGGGCGGAGGCGGTGGTGCTGGGCGGCGCCGCGCTGGCCGGGATGGCCGGCCGGCTGCGCGCGCCGGTGCCGCTGCTGGATGGCATGGCCTGCGGTGTGCGGCTGGCCGAGGCGCTGGCCGGGCTTGGCGCCGCGCGGCCGCGGGCGGGCAGCCTGGCGCCGGTGGAGGGCCGGGCCACGACGGGGCTGGGACCGGCGCTGGCCGCGCTGCTGGAGGGAGCGAAGGCATGAGCGCGAAGCGGATCGCCGTGGCGCGGCTGTGGTTCGAGGGCAATTCCTTCACCCCCGGCGTCACCGGCCTGGACGCGTTCCAGAGCCGCGAATGGAATGCCGGGCCGGACGCCCTGGCGCGCTATCGCGGCACGGCGACGGAGCTCGGCGCGCTGGCCTCCTTCCTGGAGGTGCGGCCGGGCTGGCAGGCCACGATCCTGCGCTGCGCCAGCGCCCAGCCCGGCGGGCCGATGGGCGACGCGGTCTTCGCCGCCTGGCTGGACGAGGTGGTCGAAGGGCTGCGCGCCGGCGGCTGGGACGGCGTCTATCTGTCGCTGCACGGCGCCTGCATCACCGAGAGCGATCCCGCCGCCGACCTGACCCTGCTGCGCGCCATCCGCGGCGTGATCGGGCCTGACGTGCCGCTGGTCGCCAGCTTCGACCCGCATGGCAACCTGTCGCCCGAGGTGGCCTCGCTGCTGGATGGCGGCAGCATCTACCGCACCTATCCGCATGTCGACATGGACGCCGCCGCGCGGCGGGCGCTGGCGCAGCTGGAGCGGATGCTGGACGGCGCGCCGCGTGGCCATGGGGCGATGGCGAAGCGGCCGATGGTGCTGCACAGCTTCCACATGCGCGACGCCGGCGGCCCGATGGCCGAGGTCTGGCAGGAAGCCCGCGAGCGCGAGGGCGGGGCGGTGCTGGACGCCTCGCTGCTGGGCGGCTTCGCCTGGGGCGACAGCCCGCATGCCGGGCCGGGGGCGATGGTGTTTTCCACCTCGCCGGCGCTGGCCGCGGCCACGGCCGGCCACCTGGCCGATGCGATCGCCGCCCGCCGCGCCCGCTTCGACGTGGCGCTGCCGACCCCGGACGCGGCGCTGGCCGCCGCCCTGGCCGCGCCGGACGGGCTGGTGGCGCTGCTGGACCCGGCGGACAATCCGCTCTCGGGCGGGATCTGCGACACGCCGGGGCTGCTGCGCGTGGTGCTGGCCGCCGGGCTGACGGTGCCCACGGTCTTCGCCTTCCTGCACGACGCCGCGCTGGTGGCGCGCGCCGGCGGCGCGGGGGTCGGCGCGACGATCGATGTGGCGCTGGGCGGCCAGGTGACCGCGGCCTTCGGCCCGCCGGTGCCGGCGGTGGCGGTGGTGGAACGGCTGACCGACGGCCGCTTCACCAACACCGGCCCGATGGAGCGCGGCGCCCCGGTCGATCTCGGCCCGACCGCGCTGCTGCGGGTCGGCGCCGTGCGGATCGTCGTCGCCAGCCGCAAGGAAGCCGCGATCGACCCTGGCTTCTTCGCGCTGCACGGCATCGATCTCGATGCGACGCGGCTGCTGGTGAACAAGGGCAAGAACCACTTCCGCGCGGCCTTTGCCGACCGCTGCAGCGCCATCCTGGAATGCGACACGCCCGGCCCGGCGGCGCTGGACCTGGCCGCGCTGCCGTTCCGGCATGTGCCGCGGGGCTATTTCACCCGGTAGCGGGCGGAGAGGCCGCAGCCTCTCCGCGATCCGGCCTCAGTCCAGCCGCGCGCCGGAGACCCGCACCACGTCCTGCCACTTGGCGTCCTCGGCCTTGATGAAGGCCTGGAACTCGGTGGGGCCGAGCGGGCGCGGCTCGCTGCCGACGTCGCGCAGGCGGGCGATCACCGCGGGCTCCTTCAGGATGTCGAGGATCATCGCCGACAGCCGGTCCAGGACCGGCTTCGGCGTGCGCGACGGCGCCTGGAAGCCGAACCAGGCCTCGGCCTCGAAGCCGGCGACGCCGCTCTCGGCCACCGTCGGCACCTCCGGCAGGGCGAACCAGCGCGCCTTGCTGGTCACCGCGATGGCGCGCAGCCGGCCTTCCTGGATATGCGGCAGGTAGGGCGGGATGTTGTCGATGGCCAGCTCGATGCGGCCGGCGATCAGGTCGGGGATGACCGTCGCGCTGCCGCGATAGGGCACATGCATGAACTTGGCGCCGGTGCGCGACTTCAGCAGCTCGGCGCACATATGGCCCGAGGTGCCGTTGCCCGGCGTGCCGTAGTTCATCTCCGTCTTCTTGCTGGCTTCCAGCAGCTGCGGCAGCGTGCGGATCTCGCTGCTGGCCGGCACGACCACGACATTGGCCAGGGAATTGGCCAGCGCCACGCTGGTCAGGTCCTTCGCCGGGTCGTAGGGCAGCTTGGAATAGAGGAACTGGTTGATGCTGGCGGTGCCGATGGTGCAGGTCAGCAGGGTGTGGCCGTCGGGCTCCGCCTTGGCGACCATGTCGCTGCCCAGGATGCCGCCGGCGCCCGGGCGGTTGTCGACCACCACCGGCTGGCCCAGCAGGACGGAGAGCCGCTCGCAGACCACGCGGGCGGTGACGTCGGTGGCGCCGCCGCCGGGAAAGGGCACGACCATGCGGATGGGGCGGTTCGGCCAGCTGGCCTGGGCACGCGATGCGCCGGGCGCGAGCAGGGCCGGAGCGGCCAGGAGGCTGGCACCGGCCAGCAGCCGGCGGCGGGGAAGCGTCATTGCGCCATCCTTCGAGAACGTTTCCACCCTCAGGTAGACGCTCGGCCCGGCCGCGGCAAGGCGCGGCCGGATGACGCTTCGGCAAACATGAAAGCCTGTTCCATTCCGCCGGGACCGGTCCGCGAGGACCGTGCGGGCGGGCGCTCAGTCCACCTTGGCGCCGGAGCGGCGCACCACCTCGGCCCATTTCTTCACCTCGGCGGCGACGAACGTCTCGAAGGCGGCCGGGCTGGTGCCGCCGCCGGGGACCAGGTCGGGCTTCATGCCGCCGAGATCGGCGAGCTTGGCCCAGGTCTCCTCCTCGGCGACGATGGCGTTGATCTCGGCGCCGAGCTTTTCGACGATCGGGCGCGGCGTGCGGGCCGGGCCCTGCAGGCCGAACCAGCCGGTGGCCTCGACGCCGGGGAAGCCCGCCTCGGCGGTGGTGGGGACGTCCGGCAAAGCGGCGCTGCGGGTCGCCGTGGTCACGGCCAGCGCGCGCAGCCTGCCGTCGCGGATATGGCCGATCGCCGAGGGCAGGTTGTCGACGCCGACCTCGACCCGGCCGGCCATGATCTCGGCCAGCATCGGCCCGGCGCCGCGGAAGGGGACATGGGTCAGCTGCACCCCGGCCTCGAGCTTCAGCAGCTCGCCGGTCATGTGCAGCGAGGTGCCGGCGCCCGACGAGCCGATGTTGAGCTCGCCGGGGCGCTTCTTCGCCAGCGCCACCAGCTCGGCCATGCTCCGCACCGGCAGGCCGGGATGGACAAAGATCACGTTGGGCACGCGGATCAGCAGGCCGATATTGGCCAGGTCCTCGGGCTTGTAGGGAATCTGCCCGGCATAGAGCGCGTAGTTGATGGCGCCAGACGAGACCGTCTGCATCAGG
Organism: Teichococcus deserti; assembly: GCF_001982615.1. GTDB lineage: Bacteria > Pseudomonadota > Alphaproteobacteria > Acetobacterales > Acetobacteraceae > Pseudoroseomonas > Pseudoroseomonas deserti. Next base: position 5,563 of record NZ_MLCO01000308.1, read on the forward strand.
AAGGTGTAGCCGTCGGGCTCGGCCTTGGCGACGACGTCGGAGCCGATATTGCCGCCGGCGCCGGCGCGGTTCTCCACCGGGAAGGGCTGGCCGAGGCGCTGCTGCAGCCGGTTGGCCAGGATGCGGGCGGCGATGTCGGTGGTGCCGGCAGGGACGAAGGGGACGATGACGCGGACCGGGCGCGCGGGCCAGCTGCCGGCGGGCGCGGGCGCAGGGGCCTGGGCGAGGGCGGCGCCGGGCAGGGCGGCCGCGGCGGCGCCGAGCAGGGCGCGGCGATGGATGATGGGCATGGGACGGTCCTCCTGACGGGGCGCGCGGCTCTGTCCGGCGGCCGCTGCTTCACCCGATCACGGAGTCGTGCCGCAGGCGGGGGGAGGCGGGCAAGTGGTTTCGCGGCGGCAAGGGCTGGG
>NZ_MLCO01000031.1 GCF_001982615.1 Teichococcus deserti
ACCGTCACCAGCGCAACCTTGCCGTCCAGCCGTAGCATCCAACGCTCTCCCTCAACCGCGCACCGCGGCGCATAGCCCGCCATCCACCAGCAGCTCCGTGCCGGTGATGTATTTCGCCTCGTCCGAGGCCAGGAACAGCGCGGCATTGGCCACGTCCCAGGCCTCGCCCATGCGGCCGATCGGCACCTGGTCGTGGCGGCGCTGGAAGAAGGCGTCGCGATCCATCCCCGTCTCGCGGCTGGCAAAGTCTTCTGCCAGCTTCTCGACCAGCGGCGTGTTCATCAGCCCCGGCAGCACGCAGTTCAGCCGCACGCCGCGGCGGGCATAGTCGACGGCGACGACGCGGCTGAACTGCACAAGCCCGGCCTTGGCGGCGGCATAGCCGGCCTGCGGCTTGCCGGTGTAGCGGATCGCCGCGGTGGAGGCGATCGAGACGATGGCGCCGGCGCCCTGCGCTTCCATCAGCGGCAGCACCGCCTTGCAGCAGAGGAAGGCGCTCTTCAGGTTGATGTCGATCTGCGCGTCCCAGTCTTCCTCGCTCATCGTCGCGGGGTCGCCGGGGCGCGACAGGCCGACATTGTTGACCAGCACATCGACGCGGCCGAAGCGCGCGACGCAATCGGCGACCAGCGCCTCGACGCTGGGCTTGTCGGTGACATCGCCGATGCCGAAAGCGAAGTCCTTGCCCTCGGCCCCGATCAGCTGCGCGGTTTCCTCCGCCGCGGCGCGGTTGCGCTCGACGCCATAGACCGAGGCGCCCTGCCGCGCGAAGGTCACCGCGATCGCCTTGCCATTGCCCCAGCCCGGCCCCTGCGAGCCGCAGCCGGTGACGATGGCGACCTTGCCCTCAAGCCTTCCCATCGGGGGCGGCCTTCGGCTGCGCCAGCGGGTCGGCGGCATCGATCCCCAGCGCCTCGAGGAAGCGGGAGACCATGTTGTAGGCGCCGATGGTTGCCGTCAGCTCCACCAGCAGCCGCGGCTCCAGCCGCGGGCGCAGCGCCTCGAAGACGCCTTCGGGAACGTGCACATGCTGGGTCATGGCGTCGCAATAGGCCAGCACCGCCTGCTCGGTGGCGTCGAACAGGGCCGATTGCGCGCGCCAGTCGACCAGCGCCTCGACCTGGTCCTGGCTAAGCCCTTCCTTCAGCGCGATCGGCGCATGCTGCGCGGCCTCGTAGGGCGCGGCGTTCAGATGGGCGATGCGCATGATCACCATCTCGCGCAGCTTGCCCGGCAGCGCGCATTCATGGCGGATGGCGGTCAGGTAGCGCAGCCAGCCTTCGGCCACCGGCGCGCTGTGCAGCAGCATGGCATAGAGATGCAGGACGGAGCCGCGCTCCCGCACGATGCGGTCGACGAGCGGGCGCGTCTCGGGCCGATCCGGATCGGCATAGGCGATGCGGGCCAAGGGCGTGTTCCTCACGATCTCGCCGCGTCGCGTGCCGCGCGGCGTTGCGATCCACGGAACACCAAGCCTCGCCACGCGTCAACGACCGCAGGGCGGCCCCAGGAAAAAGGGCCGCGGCAGGATGCCCCGCCGCGGCCCCCTGCGCCGCCCGGACGGTCAGGCGGCCGCGTAGCCGATGATCGCCTTGGTCTCGAGGAACTCCTCCAGGCCGAAGGCGCTGTATTCGCGGCCATTGCCCGACTGCTTGTAGCCGCCGAAGGGCGCGCCCCAGTCCCAGGCCGGGTAGTTGATGCGAACGTCGCCGGCGCGCATCTGCGCCGCCACCTTGCGCGCCGCCGCCAGGTCGGCCGACTGCACGTAGGAGGACAGGCCATAGACGGTGTCGTTGGCCATGGCGACCACCTCATCCACCGTCTCATAGGGCAGGATGGCGAGGACTGGCCCAAAAATCTCCTCGCGGGCGATGCGCATCGAGGGCTTCACGTTGGCGAAGACGGTGGGGCGGATGAAATAGCCGCGGTTCAGCCCCTCCGGCCGGCCGGTGCCGCCGGTCAGCAGCTCGGCGCCTTCGTCGATGCCGGACTGGATCAGGTCCTGGATCTTGTCGAACTGGATCTGGCTGACCACCGGGCCGAGCTTGGTGTCGGCGGCACGCGGGTCGCCGACCTTGTAGGTCTCGGCAGCGGCCTTCGCGATCTTCTTGACGTCATCCATCTTGGAAGACGGGACGAACATGCGCGTAGGGGCATTGCAGGACTGGCCGCTATTGCCGAAGCAGCCGGCAATGCCCTTGGTCACCGCCTTCTGGAAATCGACATCGGCCAGGAGGATGTTCGCCGACTTGCCGCCGAGCTCCTGGCTGACGCGCTTGACGGTGTCGGCCGCGGCCTTCGCCACCTGGATGCCGGCGCGGGTCGAGCCGGTGAAGGACATCATGTCCACATCCGGATGCGCCGACAGCGCCGCACCGGCCGTCGGGCCGTCGCCATTGACCAGGTTGAACACGCCCTTCGGCACGCCGGCCTCGTGCAGCACCTCGGCAATCAGCAGTGCGTCGATCGGCGCGATCTCGGAGGGCTTCAGCACCATGGTGCAGCCGGCGGCGAGCGCGGGGCCCACCTTGCAGGCGATCTGGTTGATCGGCCAGTTCCAGGGGGTGATCAGGCCGCAGACGCCGATCGGCTCGCGCACGATCATGGTGCTGCCGCGCATCTCCTCGAACTCATAGGTCTCGAGCACGCGGATCAGCTCGCGCAGATGGCCCGGGCCCATTGCCGCCTGGGCGTCGCGGGCGAGCGAGACGGGCGCGCCCATCTCCTGGCTGATCGCCTGGACGAATTCCTCGTAGCGGCGCTCATAGATCTCGACGACGCGCTTCAGCAGGGCCACGCGCTCGGCGCGGCTGGTGGCGGCGAAGGCCGGGAAGGCCGCCTTGGCCGCGGCGACGGCGCGGTCGATATCGGCGGCGCTGCCCATGGAGATCTGGGTATAGGCCTCCTCGGTGGAGGGATCGATCACATCCAGCGTCTTCGGCGTGATCGGGTCGACCCAGGCGCCGTCGATGTAGAATTTCAGGTTGTTCATGCCGTGTTCCTCCAGCGCGGCGCCGTCGCCATTTGCGACTGCGTTCCATTATCAGTTGTGCGCTCCCGGCGCCGGGCCGGCAAGCCCGGGAACGGTCAACAGACTGGCCACGTTATTCCGTGCTGGATATGACGGTCAACCGCGGGCGGCGTCAGCTCCACCGAACGTCATAGAACTGCGGAAAGCCGCTGCGCAGCCCGGTCAGCCGCCTGGAGAAGATGGTGGGCTGGTAGTAGACGCCGAGCGGCAGATAGGGAACATCCTCCCAGAACTGCCGCTGGATCGCCTCGCCCACCTGCTTCTGGGCGGCCAGGTCCGGCGCGTCGAACCAGTCCTGGCGCAGCGCCTCCAGCCGCGGCAAAGTCGGCCAGCCAAACCAGGCGCCGGCGCCATTGCCGCGCAGCCCGAGATGGCTGGCCGGGTCGAAATTGTTGGTCCCCGTCAGGAAGGTGATGAAAAGGTTCCAGCCTCCGGCTTGCGGTGCATCCTTCTTGGCGCGGCGCTGCACCACCGTGCCCCAGTCCAGCACCTGCAGGTCGACATTCAGCCCGCCGCGCTTCAGCGCATCGGCGGCCACCAGCCCCATGGCGCTCTGCGCCGGGTAGTCGCCGGCGACCATCATCACCACCGGCTCGCCCTTGTAGCCGGCGGCGGCCAGGTCGCGCTTCACCTTGTCATAGTCGCGCCTGCCGCTGATCACCTCGAGGCCGGCGCTGTTGGCCAGCGGCGTGCCGGGCGGGAAGGGGCCGACGCCGTCCTTCCAGAGGCTGGCATCGTTGCCGGCGATGGCCTGCATGCAATCGGCCTGGCTGATGGCGCCGAGCAGCGCGCGGCGGATCGCCGCATTGTCGAAAGGCGGCAGCAGGTGGTTGAAGCGCAGCGTGCCAAGATTGCCGCTCACATCCTGCACCATCGACGAGAAGCGGTTGCCGCGGGACAGCATCGGCATCAGGTCGATGGCCGCCTGCTGCCACCAGTCGACCTCGCCATTCATCAGCGCGCCCGCCGCCGTCGCCGGGTCGGGGATGATGCGCCACTCGATGCGGTCGAAATGCACGGTCTTGGGGCCCGCGGTGAAGCTGGCCGGGCCGCCCTCGCGCGGCTTGTAGCCCTCGAACCGGCCATAGGCGGAGAAGGCGCCGTCGACATGCTCGCGCGCGAGATACCGGAAGGGGCCGGAGCCGACCATCTCGGTCACCCGCGTGCCGGGGTCGGTCTTCGCCAGCCGCTCCGGCATGATCGCGGGCATCGAGGTGCCGGTCTTGCCGAGCGCATTCGGCAGCAGCGGGAATCTTTTCTTCAGCCGGAAGACGATGGTGCGGTCGGTCGGCGCCGACAGTTCTTCCGTCGCCGCCATCAGCGCCGCGGTGAAGGCGTCGCGGGCGGCGATGCGGCGGATGCTGGCGATGCAGTCGACGCCGCGCACCGGCTCGCCGTCATGGAAGCGCAGGCCTTCGCGGAGCGTCAGGGTCCAGCGCAGCCCATCCTCCTCGACGACATGGCCTTCGACCATCTGCGGCTGGACGGAGAAGTCATCGGCCTGGCCATAGAGCGTGTCGAAGACCAGGTAGCCATGGTTGCGGGTGACCGTCGCCGTGGTCCAGACCGGGTCCAGCACGGTCGCGTCGCTTTCGGGGACGAAGCGCAGCACGCGGCTGCCGGGGCCGCTCTGCGCGGCGGCCAGGCGGGGTGCCGCCAATGCGGCAGCGGTGGAGGCAAGGAAGGCACGGCGCTCCATGGCACACTCCCTCGACCGGCTTTTTTCCCGTGGGGGCGGACTCGTTGGTCCGCCCCGCGTTACGCCCAGCATGCACCGCGCGGCGGCGCTCAGGAAAGCCCCGCGGCGCGGCGTCAGCCCTTGGCCATGTCGAGCGGCGGCGGGATCTCGGCCGGGATCGGGCTGGCATAGGTCTGGCCCTGCAGCCGCTCGGCCAGCTCCGCCTTGGCGCGGGTGATCAGCCCCTGGTCCTGCAGCGCGGCGACGGCGGTGGCGGCCATCACCTTGGCGGCATGCACCATGCCCTTATGCGCATGCGGGCTCTTGCCCTGGGCGGTCAGCTGCCAGGAATGGAAGGGCGTGCCCACGGCGCAGGTCGCGCCATGCGCCTGCACCGTCGGCACCACCCAGGAGACGTCGCCGACGTCGGTCGAGCCCACCATCGGCTTGCGCGGCGCGTCCAGCGGCACGACGGTGCTGCACAGCGCCATGTCGCCGTCGAAAGGCAGGCCGGCGCCGCGGAAGGCGGCGCGGATGTCCTCCGGATCCAGCGTCGCGCGGATCTGGTTGGCATAGTCCCGGTCGGCGGCGTCGAATTCCGGCGCGCCCAGCCGGTCGAACTCGGCCTGCATCGCCTGCTCCAGCACCTTGTTGCCGACCAGGTTGGAGAAGGCGGCGACGATGCGCATCTCGACCTTGGTCTCGGTCATCAGCGCGGCGCCCTCGGCGATCTTGCGCACCCGCTCGACCAGCGCGCGCATGCCGGCGAGATCGGTGTTGCGCACGGCATAGCGCACCTTGGCGCGGCCCTGCACGACGTTCGGCGCGATGCCGCCGGCGTCGAGCACGGCGTAATGGACCCGCGCCTCGCTGTTCATGTGCTCGCGCATGTAGTTGACGCCGACATTCATCAGCTCCACCGCATCCAGCGCCGAGCGGCCCAGATGCGGCGCCGCAGCGGCATGGCTGGAGCGGCCGGTGAAGGTGAAGTCGACGCGGGTGTTTGCCAATGCGATGGCGGGGGCGACGCCGGCGAAGGAATCCGGGTGCCAGGTGATAGCCAGGTCGACATCGTCGAACAGGCCGGCGCGCACCATGAAGGTCTTGCCGGCGCCGCCCTCTTCGGCCGGGCAGCCATAGTAGCGGACACGGCCCTTGATGCCCTGCGCCGCCAGCCAGTCCTTCACCGCGGTCGCGGCCAGCATGGCGCCGGCGCCCAGCAGGTTGTGGCCGCAGCCATGGCCGGCGCCGCCCTGGCCCTCGACCGGGCGGTGCTCGGCGATGCCGGCGGTCTGGCTCAGCCCCGGCAGCGCGTCATATTCGCCGAGGATGGCGATGACCGGGCCTTCATCGCCGGCCTCGGCGACGATGGCGCTGGGGATGTCGGCGACGCCCTGGCGCACGGCGAAGCCCTGGCGCTGCAGCTCCTCGACATGCGCGGCCGAGGAACGGGCCTCGGTGTAGAGCACCTCGGGCGTCTCCCAGACGCGGTCGGCCAGCGCCACCATGGCCTCGCGCTTGGCCTCGACCAGTGCCCAGATATCGGGGGTGTTCTGCATGATGACGTGTCTCTCCGGTGGTCAGATCAGGCCGCGGGCACGCAGCAGGGCGTCTTCCTGCGGCGGGCGGCCGCGGAAGTCCAGATAGAGCGCCATGGGATCGCGCGATCCGCCGGCGGCGTAGATTTCTCGTAATTTCTGCGACAGGCGCGGATCGAAGACGTCGCCGGACTCTTCGAAGGCCGCGAACCCGTCCGCATCCAGCACTTCCGCCCAGAGATAAGCGTAGTAGCCGGCGGCATACATGGAGCCGCCGAAGAGATGGCTGAAATGCAGCGTGCGATGCCGCAGCCCGACGGCCTCCGGCATCTTTCTGTCGGCCAGGAAGGCAGCCTCAAACGCGGCGGGGTCGAGCGTCGAGGGATCGTCCAGGCTGTGCAGCGCCATGTCGAGCAGCGCCGAGCCCACCAGGGCCGTCGTGAAAAAACCCTGGTTGAAGGTGCGGGCGCCGAGCACGGCGTCGCGCAGCGCGGCGGGGATCGGCGCGCCCGTCTCGACATGGCGGGCATGGCGGTCGAGCACGGCCGGCGTCGCCAGCCAGTTCTCCAGCACCTGGGAGGGGAACTCGACGAAGTCGTGCTCGACATTGGTGCCGGATTGCGAGGGGTAGCGCACCGTGCTGATCAGCCCGTGCAACGCATGGCCGAGCTCATGGAAGACGGTGCGCGCATCGTCCCAGCTGAGCAGGGTCGGGTTGCCGCGGGCGATGTTGTTGTCGTTGGTGACCACGGCGCGGGCGCCGGTCAGCGCGGCCGCATCCGACAGGCTGGACATCCAGGCGCCGGAGCGCTTGCCGGGCCGGGCATAGTTGTCCATCACGAAAAGACCGAGCGTTTCCGCCCCGGACTTCACTTCAAAGCTGCGCGCATCGACGTGCCAGGCGGGCAGGTCGTCTCGCTCGACGAAGGTGACGCCGAACAGGCGATGCGCGGTGTCGAAGGCGGCCTCCAGCACGCGGGGCAGCGGCAGATAGGGCTTGAGGGCGGCCTCGTCGATGCCGTGGCGCTGCTGGCGCAGCCGCTCGGCATAGAAGGCCCAGTCCCAGGCGGCGATCGTCCCGCCGAGACCGTCGGCATCGGCCAGGGCCTGCAGGTCGGCCTCCTCGACCAGGGCGCGGGCGCGGCCGGCCTCCCACAGCTTTTCCAGCAGCGCCATTGCGGCCTTGGGGCTGCCGGCCATGGAGCCGTCGAGTGCGTATTCCGCGTGGTTCGAGAAACCCAGCAGCCGGGCACGCTCGGCCCGCAGCGCCAGCAGGCGCGGCACCAGGGGGGCGTTGGCCTCCGCGGCGCGGACCGACCAGGCCTGGTGCACCGCCTGGCGCAGGTCGCGCCGGGTGGATTGCGCCAGGAACTGCTCCATGACGCTGCGCGACAGGGTGACCAGCCAGCCCTGTTCCCCGCGTTCGTCCGCGGCGGCCTGCAGCGCGGCGCGGAAGTCGTCGGACAGGCCGTCGAGATCGGTGGCCGACAGGGACAGCGTCCAGTCGCGCTCGGCGCGCGTCACGTTCTGGGCGAATTCGGTCTCCAGCCGGCTGGCCTCGCCGGCGATGGCCAGCATCCGGGCGCGGCCGGGGGCGTCCAGCCCGGCGCCGGCGCGGCGCATCTGCCGGCGATGCTGCGCCAGCAGGCGGCGCTGGTCCTCTTCCCGCCCGTCCTCGGGCACCGCCATCAGCCGGGCGTACAGAAAAGAATCACCGGTGATGGCGGCGTCGTGCTCGGCCAGCACCGGCGACCATTCCAGCTCCAGCGCCTCGATCGCCGGGTCGCCCAGGTTGCTGGCCAGGGTGTCCAGGCAGCGCGAGACCAGGCTGAGCTGGCGGCCGGCGCGCTCCAGCGGCTCCAGCGTGTTGGCGAAATCGGCCGGATCGCGACTGGCCAGGATGGCGGCGATCTCGGCCTTGTGGGCGGCCAGCGCCGCGGTCAGGGCCGGCGGGAAATGCTCGGGGCGCAGCCGCGGGAAGGGCGGCAGGCCGGCAGCGCTGTCCCAGGTCTCGAAGAAGGGGTTGTCGGCCATGGGACGCTCCTCGGGCTGGCGGCGGGGGGAGTAGCAATCCCCCGCCCCGCCAGCCTTGTCCACTAGCCCAGCTTGCCGACCGCGGCCTCGAGCTGGCCCCAGGCCTCGGCGCCGTAGCGGGTCTTCCACTGCTCGTAGAAGCCGGCCTGCTGCAGCTTCTGGCGGAAGGGCGCGGGGTCGGGGGCGTTGAAGCGCAGGCCGCGGGCGGCCAGCGTGCCCTCCAGCGCGGTGGAGAGGGTCGCCAGGTCCTCGCGCTCGCGCAGCGCGGCGGCGTCGAGCTCCTGCTGCACCATCTCCTGCTGGCCGGTCGTGAGGCCTGCGAAGGCGCGGCGGTTGGCCAGCAGCCAGAAGCCGTCCCACATGTGGTTGGTCATGGCGCAGAATTTCTGGACCTCATAGAGGCGGGCGGTCTCGATGACGGGCAGCGGGTTTTCCTGGCCGTCGACCAGGCGGGTCTGCAGCGCCGAATAGGTCTCGGCGAAGTTGATCGAGGCGGGCGCCGCGCCGAAGGCCCGGAACAGCGAGGTCCAGAGCGGGCTGACGGGCACGCGGATCTTGAAGTTGGCCAGGTCCTCGGGCTTTTCCACCGGCTTGGCGGCCGAGGTGATCTGGCGAAAGCCGTTGTCCCAGATGCGGGTCATCGGCGTCAGCCCGGCCTTGGCGATCTCGCCGCGCAGGAAGGCGCCCAGCGCCCCGTCCATGGCGCGCCAGACGGTCGGATAGTCGGGGAAGGCGAAGCCGACGCCGTTCAGCGAGGCCACCGGCACCAGGGTCGAGAGGATCAGCCCCGACAGCGTCATCATCTGCACCGCGCCGGAGCGCAGCTGGCTCAGCACGTCGGTGTCGGCGCCGAGCTGGTTGGCCGGGAACAGCCGCAGCTCCAGCTTGCCATCGCTGCGGCTTCCGATGGTGGCCGCGGCCTCCAGCAGCCGCTGGTTCAGCGGGTGGCTGGGGGGCAGGTTGGTGGAGAGGCGCAGCACGGTCTCGGCCGCCAGGGGGCGGCGCAGCGCCGGCAGCGCCAGGGCCAGGCCCAGCGAGGCCGCGCCGAGATGGCGGCGGGTCAGCAAGTCAGTCATCCGGTCGTTTCCCTGGTCGCCCGGGGTTTTTGGACGGTCCCGGGTCGCGCGCCGCGCCAGACTGCGCCCGGCGCGGCGACACTCCAAGGGGGAAAGCTCAGCCCCGGCTGGTGCCCATGGCCTGACCGAGCTCGGCAATGGCCGCCAGCTTGGCCTCGAAGAGCGACCAGTCGTCGGATTCGGCGATCGGGGCCCAGAGCGCCTCGAGCTCGTCGATCAGCAGGCGGGCGGCGGGGATGGCGCGGTGGAAATAGGGGTGCTCCAGCCGGGTGGTGTCGACGGCGCGGAAGTCCTCCAGCCGCTCCTTGAAGGCGGCGAAGGCCGGGGTCGCGTAATGCGCGGCCGAGGGGCTGGCGGCCGCGCGGACGCCACTGGCGAGACCCCCCTGCCAGTCGAAGACCGCCTGCTCGAAGGGCGCCTGGCTTTCGCCCAGGAAGCTCTCCCAGAGGACGCAGAGCTGGGTGTCGGCCTCCTGCCCCAGGCTGCGCAGGCCCAGGCGCTGCAGCCAGGCCTCGGTCCAGGCGGCCTCGAAGGCGGGGGCGAAGCCTTCCAGCGTGCCCTGCAGCGCGTCCATGCTGGAGAGTGGCAGGAGGCATTCGGCCAGCCGCGCCAGGTTCCACAGCAGGGTCTGCGGCTGGCGGCCATAGGCGTAGAGGCCGTTATAGTCGAAATAGGCGGCGGTGAAGTTCGGGTCGTAGGTCGGCAGGAAGCGCCAGGGGCCGTAGTCGAAGCTCTCGCCGGTGATGTTGATGTTGTCGGTGTTCAGCACGCCATGGACGAAGCCGGCGGCCATCCATTGCGCGCCGGTCCGGGCCACCCGGCGCATCACGGCTTCCAGGAAAGCGGTGGCGTCGCGGCCGGCGGCCTCGGGCAGGTAGTTGTCCAGGCAGTATTCCATCAGCCGCTGCACGCCGGCGGTGTCGCGGTTGAAGGCCAGGCGCTGAAAGCTGCCGATGCGGACATGCGAATGGTTCAGCCGCACCAGCACGGCGCTGCGGGTGGGGGAGGGCTCGTCCTGGCGCACCAGGTTCTCCCCGGTCTCGACCAGGCTGAAGGGCTTCGAGGTGTCGACGCCCTGGGCCTCCAGCAATTGCGCGGCCAGCACCTCGCGCACGCCGCCCTTCAGGGTCAGGCGGCCATCGGCGCCGCGCGACCAGGGGGTTGTTCCAGTCCCCTTGGTGCCGAGGTCCAGAAGCCGCCCGCCCTCTTCCTCCAGCTGAGCGAACAGAAAACCGCGGCCGTCGCCGAGCTGCGGGTTGAAGCTGCGGAACTGGTGGCCGTGGTAGCGCAGCGCCAGCGGCTGCTCGAAGCTGCCGAGCAGGGGCCGGAAGCGGCCGAAATGGTCGGTCCATTCGGCCTCGGTCAGGCCGCCGAGCCCGAGCGCCGCCGCCCAGGGCTGGTTGCGGAAGCGGATGCGGTGCTGCGGGAACTCGGCCGCGGCGACCACGTCGAAGAAATCATCGCCGAGCTGGGCGTGGCGGATGGCCGGGCGGAAGCGTGCATCGAAGGGCATTCCTTCCAGTTAGGCGCGCCCGCTGGGCGCGTAAAGCGCCGGCTGCTTGACCTTGGGGGGGAGGGGTCCATACTCAGCTACAACGACTGGAACGATATTCTGCGGAGCGGAATTGCGCATGGCGCTTGGGACGGCGGAATTCGATCCGGTCACGGCGGGGTGGTCGGAGCGGGAGGCGGGGGGTTTCACCGACCTGGTCGGGCCGCTCTGGGCCAGGCGCGACAGCGAGGGATGGGCCTATGGCCTGCTGGCCGGGCCGCAGCATGCCAATGTGCATGGCATCGTGCATGGCGGGATGCTGATGACCTTGATCGACAACGCGCTGGGCCTGACCGTGTGGGAGGCGACGGGGCGGCAGCCGGCGGTGACGATGCAGCTGAACACGCAGTTCATCGCCGCGGCGCGGCCGGGCGACTTCATCGAGGCGCGGGGCGAGGTTCTTCGTGTCGCACGGTCGGTGGTCTTCGTCCGCGGTGTTCTGTCTGTCCGTGGCGAGACTGTCCTGGCGGCGGATGGCGTGTGGAAGGTGATCAGATCTTCTAATCAAAAATAGATGGGGGTTCGGGGGAATACTTCCCCCTGACCTTTCTGAAACAGGCGAAACAGCCGCAGCCTTGGGAGGGGCGTTCTGGTCATGCTGGACAGGCGTGTCGCGGATTTTGCGCAGGCCATTGCCGGGATCGGCGACGGCGCGACGATCTTGCTGGGCGGCTTTGGCGGCGCGGGCACGCCGCTGGGCCTGGTGGCGGCGGTGCATGCGGCAGGGCTGAAGGACCTGACGGTCATCGCCAACAACGGCGGCAGCGCCGAGCCGGATCTGAGCCTGTGGCTGGCGGCGGGACAGGTGCGCAAGCTGGTCTGCTCCTATCCCAAGTCCAAGCTGAACACGACGGCGAGCTTTTCCGAGCTGTATCTGGCCGGGAAGATCGAGCTGGAGCTGGTGCCGCAGGGCACGCTGGTCGAGCGCATCCGCTGCGGCGGCGCGGGCCTCGGCGGGTTCTACACGCCGGTGGGCGCCGGCACCGCGCTGGCCGAGGGCAAGGAGACCCGCATGATCGACGGGCGCGAGCATGTGCTGGAGAAGCCGATCCGGGCCGATGTGGCGCTGCTGCGGGCGCGGCAGGCGGATCGCCTGGGCAACCTGACCTACAACATGGCCGCGCGGAACTTTGCGCCGGTGATGGCGACGGCGGCGGAGCTGGTGGTGGCCGAGGTCGAGGAATTCGTCGAGCCGGGCGCGATCGATCCGGAAGCGGTGGTGACGCCGGGCATCTTCGTCGACCGCGTGGTGCTGAAGGGGGCGCCGCGATGAGCACGCCCTTGACCCGCGAGCAGCTGGCCCGCCGCATCGCCCGCGCCATTCCGGACGGCGCCTTCGTCAATCTGGGCATCGGGCTGCCCGACCAGATCCCCGACCACATCCCCGCCGGCCGCGAGATCTTCCTGCACAGCGAGAACGGCATCCTGAACATGGGACCGCGGCCGCCGGCGGGCGAGGAGAACTGGGACCTGATCAATGCGGGCAAGCAGCCGGTGACGCTGCGCACCGGCGGTTCCTTCTTCGATTCCTCGCTGAGCTTCGCGATGATGCGGGGCGGGCATCTCGACATTTCTGTGCTCGGTGCCTTCCAGGTGTCGGAGAGGGGCGACCTGGCGAACTGGTCGACCGGCATCGGCGAGGGCGTCCCCGCGGTCGGCGGCGCGATGGATCTGGCGGTGGGCGCCCGGGAGATCTGGGTGATGATGGAGCATACCTCGCGGCACGGGCATGCGCGGATCGTACGCGACTGCACCTATCCGCTGACCGCCCGCGGCGTGGTGAAGCGGATTTTCTCCAACCTCGCCGTCATCGCCGTCACCGCGGACGGGCTGGAGGTCGAGGAAATCCTGCCGGGCCTCAGCCTCGACGCGCTGCGCGCCCAGACCGAGGCGCCGCTGCGCCCCGGCGCGATGCGGCCGCTGGAGGGCTGACGCGCGCCCATGGCAGCCGAAGGCAGCCGCGTCGCGCGCATCGTGGCGCGGCTGTCGGGATCGATCGCGGCAGGGACGCTGCGCGCCGGGGAGCGCATCGCTTCCGTCCGTCAGGCGGCGCGCGACCAGGGCGTGTCGAAGAACACCATGGCCGAGGCCTATGACCGGCTGGTCGCCGCCGGATGCCTGGAAGCCCGCCGCGGTTCAGGCTTTTTCGTCACGTCGCAGCCGGTCGTCGCCACCCCGCAGGCCAAGCCGCATCTCGCCGAGGCGCTCGACCTGGTCTCGCTGCTGCGCGAGCAGGGCGAGGCGCATTATGCCGTCCGCCCCGGCGATGGCCGCCCGCCGCCGGCCTGGATGGAACGCTCGGAGCTCGCCGCGCATTTCCGCCTGCCGCGCCAGGCCGCCGGCGAGGCGCCGGGCCAGGCGCATGACTATGGCAGCGCCTGGGGCTACGCGCCGCTGCGCGAGCGGCTGTCGCTGACGCTGGCCGAGCGCGGCATCGCCTGCCCGCCGGACCGGCTGCTGCTGACCCAGGGGGCGAACCATGCGCTGGACCTGATCATCCGCCAGCTGGTCGAGCCGGGCGACACGGTGCTGGTCGACGATCCCGGCTACTACCCGCTCTTCGCCAAGCTCAGCCTGGCCAAGGCGCGGATCATCGGCATCCCGCGCGGGCCGGAAGGGCCCGACCTGGCCGCGCTGGAACGGGTTCTCGCGGGTTGCCGGCCACGCGCCTTGTTCACCCAGTCGCTGGCGCACAACCCGACCGGCGGCGGGCTTTCGCTCCCCGTGGCGCATGCCCTGCTGCAGGCCGCCGAGCGCGCCGGCTTCCTGATCGTCGAGGACGATGCCTTCGCCGACATCCTGCCCGCCGCCCTGCCGCGCCTCGCGGCGCTGGATGGGTTGCGGCGGGTTCTCTATGTCGGCACCTTTTCCAAGACACTGTCGGCGTCGCTCAGGGTGGGCTTCGTCGCGGCGCCGCCGGGGCTGGCGGCGACGCTGGCCGACCTGAAGCTGCTGACCGTCGTCGCCACCTCGCAATATGCCGAGCGGCTGGTCTGCGGGCTGATCGCCGCCGGGCATTACCGCCGCCACCTGGCGCGGCTGCAGCGCCGCGTCGCCGCCGCGACCGAGCGCGCCGTCGCCGACCTGTCCGCCATCGGCCTCGCCGCCCGCGCGCCCCCCGGCGGCGGTTTTTATCTATGGATCGAGTTGCCCGGCGGCGTCGACGAGGCCGCGTTGTGTCGTGCCGCGGCGTCGGAAAGCATCTTCCTCGCCCCTGGCAGCGTCTTCCGCATCGAGCGGGAGGGCGCCGTCGCAGCGCTGCGCTGCAACGTCGCCCATGCCGCCGATCCGCGCTTCCTGCAGTTCATGCGCGGGCAGTTCGGAGCGCGTTAGCCGCGCAGCTGCGCCAGCACCTCGGTCGCCGCGTCCTGGCGGACCTGGCGGCGCTCGACCAGGATGGCGGCGACGCGGCCGACCTCCTCCCCCACCGCGCCGGCGGCGATGGCCACGTTATGCGCATGCAGCGCCATATGGCCCTGCTGGATGCCGACGGTGGCCAGCGCCTTCATCGCGCCGAAATTCTGCGCGAGGCCGACGGCGGCGATGATGCGGGCCAGGCGCTCGGCGGTCTTGACGCCCAGGATCTTCAGGCAGGCCTGGGCGGTGGGGTGGATCTTGGTGGCGCCGCCTACCAGGCCCACCGGCATCGGCAGCTCGATCATGCCGGCCAGCTCGCCCTCCGCCGTCATCTCCCAATGCGTCAGGCTGGTGTAGCGGCCGGCGCGCGCGGCATAGGCATGGGCGCCGGCCTCGACCGCGCGGGTGTCGTTGCCGGTGGCCAGCACCACCGCCGAGACGCCGTTCATGATGCCTTTGTTGTGGGTGGCGGCGCGATAGGGATCGGCCTCGGCGAAGTGGTAGGCGGCCAGCATGCCGTCGCGCACCGCCTCGCCGCCGATCGCCTCCACCGGCCAGACGGCGCGGGCGCGGGCCAGGCGGCGGTCGGCCAGGTTGGAGAGAATGCGAAGGAGAGAGCGGCCGCCGCTCCATTCGGCCAGTCGCGGGGCCAGCGTCTCGGCCATGGTGTTGACCGTGTTGGCGCCCATGGCGTCGCGGGTGTCGACGATCAGATGGACGATGACCATGGTGCCGCCGCGGCTCGGCAGGATGCGCACCTCGAGGTCGCGGAAGCCGCCGCCGAGGCGCACCAGCATCGGGTCGCAGGCGTCGCAGAGCGCGCCGATCTCGGCCCGCCGCTCCAGGATGCGCAGCCGCGCGCTTTCCGGGTCGGCGACGCCCAGCAGCTGCACCTGGGCGATCATCTCGCCGCCGGACATCGAGGTGGTGAAGCCGCCGCGGTCATAGCATTGCCGCGCCGAATTGCAGACGGCGGCGACCACCGAGCTTTCCTCGGTCGCCATCGGCACCAGCACGTCTTCGCCGTCGATGCGCAGGTTGGTGGCGACGCCGACCGGGATGGCGATGCTCGAGACCACGTTCTCGATCATATGCTCGGCCAGATGCGGGTCGATGTTGCCGTCGCGCGCCAGCTGGGCGGTGGCGGCGCCGTCCAGCCCGGCGAAGGCGGCGACGGCCTCGCGCCGCTCCTCGGCGGACATGCGGTGGAACCCGCTGATGCGGGACGTCAGATTGCTGATCGACATTGTTCTTCCAGACAGCAGAGGAGCGGCGGTGGCGAGGCGGGGCGCGGTCACTCCAGGCGGATATTCGCGGCGCGGATCAGGTCGCCCCATTTCTGGGTGTCGTCGACCAGCCGCTGCTTGGTCGTGGCCGCGTCGCCGCTGACCAGCTGCACGCCCTGCTCGGCCAGGCGGCTGCGCAGGCCAGCGTCGTCGGTGGCGGATTTCAGCGCGCGGCCGGCCCGCGCCAGCACCGGCGCCGGGGTCTGGGCGGGGGCGAAAAGGCCCTGCCAGAAGAACACCTCGAAGCCCGGCAGGGTCTGCGCCACCGGCGGCAGCGCCGGGTAGTTGGCGATGGGGGCGGTGGCGGTGACGGCCAGCCCCTTGGTGCCGCCGTCGGACAGCGTCGTCGCCGCCTCCTGGATCGCCTGGAAGACGGCATGGATGCGGCCCTGGCGCAGGTCCAGCGCTGCCGGCGCGCCGCCGCGATAGGGAACATGGACGATGTCGATGCCGGCCCGCGCCCGGAACAGCTCCAGGCACAGATGGCTGACCGAGCCGGTGCCCGGCGAGCCGAAAAGAAGCTTGCCCGGATTGGCCTTGGCGAAGGCGATCAGCTCGGCGACGTTGTTCACCGCCAGGCCGGGATGGATATGCAGGATGAAGGGCGTCTGAAAGACCATGCCGATGGCCTCCAGCTCCTTCACCGGCTCCTTCGGCGTCAGGCCGGGCTGCAGCGTCGGGTTGATCGCCAGCGTCGTGGTGCCCATCACCAGCGTGTAGCCGTCGGGCCGGGCGCGGGCGGCATAGGTGGCGGCGACCGAGGTGGCGGCGCCCGGGCGGTTCTCCACCACCACGGTCTGGCCGAGCTCGCGCGACATCGGCTCGGCGACGGCGCGCGACGCCAGGTCGGTGACGCCGCCGGGTGGATAGCCCTCGACCAGGGTGATGGCGCGGCTCGGCCAGGAATCGGGCGCCTGCGCGGCGGCGGTGCGGTGCAGCAGGATCGCGGGCGCAGCGAGGACGCAGCCGAGCAGGGGGCGGCGGTGCAGCATGGACGTCTCCCGAGGTGTTTTGTCGGTTTGTTTTTGTCGTGCAGCGCTATCACTGTCCCGTGTGCAGCGGCGCGAAAAGGGACAGTTCCGCGGTTTTTCAGTGGGACAGTCGGTGGCCTGCGAGAATGGCCGAGGCTTCGCGCCGGCCACGCCTCGGCTATGCTATCGATCGGGCAACGAAGTCGGAGGCCGGGCTTGGGCGGATGGCGGGGCGGTCTGGGATGTCTGGTTCTCTGCCTGCTCGGCCTGCTGGCCGCGTGGCCCGCCGCGGCGCAGGAACGCGTCAGCCTGCAGTTGCGCTGGACGCATCAGTTCCAGGGCGCCGGCTTCTACGCCGCCATCGCCCGCGGCTATTACCGCGAGGCCGGGCTGGAGGTGACGCTGCTGCAGGGCAGCGCCGAGCGCAATCCGGTCAGCGCCGTGCTCGACGGCCGCGCGCAATTCGGCATCGGCAATGCGGCGCTGCTGCAGGATTTCGCCGCCGGTCGGCCGGTCACCGTGGTGGCGCCGCTGATGCAGCATTCGCCCTTCGTGCTGCTGGCGCGGCGCGGCGCCGATCTGCGATCGCCGCGTGACCTCGCCGGCCGCGGCCTGGCGCTGGAGGCGCATGCCGCCGAATGCCTGGTCTTCCTGCACCGCGCCGGGCTGAAGCCGCAGGCGATGACGCTGCTGCCCTATCCCGACAGCCCGCTGCGGCTGGGGCAGGGCGGGCTCGATGCCATGACCGCCTATTCCACCGACGCGCCCTTCGACCTGATCCAGGCGCGGCATCCCTACCAGCTGTGGAACCCGCGTGAATCCGGCATCGACTTCTATGGCGACACGCTGTTCGTCCATGCCGATTTCGCCCGCGCCCGGCCCGACCTGGTGCGGGCCATGCGCGACGCCACGCTGCGCGGCTGGGCCTGGGCGCTGGACAATCCGGAAGCGGCGATCGACCTGATCCTGGCCGACTACGCCCCGGGCGCCAGCCGCCGCAAGCTGGAATTCGAGGCGGGCGAGACGCGGCGGCTGATGCTGCCGGAGATCGTCGCGCTGGGCTACAGCAACCCCGCCCGCTGGCGCGGGATCGCCGAGGCCATGGCCGGCGCCGGGCTGGTGCCGGAGGAGCTGTCGCTGGACGGGCTGGTCTTCGAGGCCGAGGCGCCGCGCCCTGGCCCCTGGATCTATGCCGCCATCGCCGGGCTCAGCCTGCTGCTGCTGGCGGCGCTGCTGCTGGCGCGCCGCTTCTGGGGGCTGAGCCGCGCGCTGCAGGGGGAGGTGACGCGCGGCGCCGTGCTGCAGGGGCAATTGGCGGAGCTGGCGCGCACCGACCCGCTGACCGGCCTGGCCAATCGCCGCAGCTTCCTCGACGGTGCCGAGGCGGTGCGGAAGCAGGGCCAGGCCTATAGCCTGGTGGCCTTCGACCTCGACCATTTCAAGGCGATCAACGACCAGCACGGCCATGCCGCCGGCGACGCCATGCTGCGCCATTTCGCCGCGCTGTGCCGGCAGAACCTGCGCGCCGGCGACCTGGCCGGGCGGCTGGGCGGCGAGGAGTTTTCCCTGTTGCTGCAGCTGGAGGAAGCGACGGCGGTGGAAGTGGCGCGGCGCATTGCCGGGCTGCTGGCCGCCAGCCCCGTCGCCGTCGGCGGCCGGCTGGTGCAGGGCACCGTCAGCGCCGGCGTCTTTTTCTGCGCCGACCCCGCCATGCCGCTGCAGCAGGCGTTGGCCGAGGCTGATGCGCGGCTCTATGCCGCCAAGCGCGCCGGCCGCAACCGGGTGCAGGCCGGCGGCACGCTGTTCTCGCCAGCGGGACGCTCATCGGTCCGCTAGTCGCGCGGCAGGCGGAAGCGGAACATCGTCTTGGTCTCGGCGACGTAGCGCAGCGCTTCCTCGACGTTCTTGGTCCAGGCGCCGAATTTCAGCGGCACGAAGCCCTCGAAGCGGAACTGCTTGGCCGAGACCTCGAAGCCGGCCTCGGCGAAGGCCTGGTAGAAGTCGTCGAGCGAATGGTCCTGCGGCGGGGTGTTGGTGATCTCGGCCACCAGCCCGCGCCAGCGCGGCCAGAGCGGACTGCCGGTGTGGCAGCCGGTGACCGCGTAATAGATGCCGCCCGGCCGCAGCGCCGCGCGGATCTCCGCCGCATGGGCGGCCAGGTCGGGCAGCAGGTAGATGACCTCGTGGCTGAGGGCGAGGTCGAAGCGTGCCGGCTGCTCGGCCAGGGCCGCGGGCGTGGCGAAGGCCAGCGGCAGGCCGGTTGAAAGCTCCTGGGCGCGGGCCACCGCCTCCCGCGCCACGTCGACGCCGAGCCCGGCGCGGAACGGCCGCAGCCCGTGCAGCAGCCGCAGCAGCCC
Source organism: Teichococcus deserti (assembly GCF_001982615.1). Classification (GTDB taxonomy): domain Bacteria; phylum Pseudomonadota; class Alphaproteobacteria; order Acetobacterales; family Acetobacteraceae; genus Pseudoroseomonas; species Pseudoroseomonas deserti. The sequence continues at coordinate 18,881 of NZ_MLCO01000031.1, forward strand.
GCCCTGGCCGCAGCCATAGTCGAGCACCGTCGCGGCCGAGAGATCCTGCTCCGGGATATGCGCGATCATCTGCCGCCAGACCGGGTCATGGCCGGGGGTCATGCGGCTGTCGGCGGTGGCGTCGCGATACCAGGAGGGGATGGAAAGCGGCTCGGCGGGCTGGGACATCGGCGGACTCGCGCGGAAGGTGTGGTGCGGCGGATTGGAGGCCCGATCGCCGGGGGCGTCCAGCCCGGCATCCTTCAGCCCAGGGGCGCCGCCATGCGCCAGCAGCGCCTCCGGCCTGGAACCGCCCCCACCCTTAACCACCCTTCAAGGAAGATCGCGCAGTCTCCAGCGGTCCTTCTTGCCGGTCCTGCCGCCATGCGCCTTCGCGAGCTCTCCGTTCCCGTGCTGATCCTGTTGCAGGGGGTGCTGGTGCTGGGCGGGCTCGGGCTCGCCTGGCCGGCCGCCGGGGACAGCTGGGGCGAGGCGGCGCGGCAGATTTGGCTGCTGCTGGCCCAGGCCGGGCTGCTCGGGCTGCTGGCCTGGCGGCTGCGCGCCTCCCGCCATGCCCAGGTGGAGCGGCTGACGGCCTTGAACCTGCAGCTCAACCAGGCGCTGAAGCGGGCGCAGGACGTGGTCGAATGCTCCAACGACCTGGTCTGGGAGGTTGATGCCAGCGGCCGCTTCACCATCGTCTCCGACCATAACGGGGTGGAGGGGGTGAAGATCGGCGATTCCGTCGCCGACCTCGCCGCCAAGGATCCGGTCACCCCGCCCGAGATCTGGGTGAAGCAGATCGCCAGCAACGCCGCCGGCGAGCCGTTCCGCGACTTCCGCTACAGCCTGCGCCGGGCCGATGGCAGCATCGCGCATTTCCTGGTCAACGGCGTGCCGATCCACGGCGCAGACGGGACGGTGATCGGCTTCCGCGGCGCCTCGCGCGACCGCACGGTGGAGATCGAGGCGCTGCAGGCGCTGAACTACCAGGCGCTGCACGACACCCTCACCGGCCTGCCCAACCGCCGCTCGCTGACCCGCCGGCTGGATCCGGCGACCCGGCTGGAGGGGGAGCGCGCGGCGGTGCTGCTGCTCGACCTCGACGGCTTCAAGACGGTGAACGACGTGCAGGGCCATGCCGCGGGCGACGCGCTGCTCTGCCTGGTGGCCGGGCGGCTGAACGCGGCGCTGCGCCCGGGCGACATCGCCAGCCGGCTGGGCGGCGACGAATTCGCCCTGGTGCTCGCCGGCGCCGATGCCGGGGAGGCCATGGCGCTCGCCCAGTCCCTGGTCCAGGCGCTCGTCGCCCCCTATGCGCTGGAGGACGGCACGCCGCTGCGCATCGGCGTCTCCATCGGCATTGCCCTGCTGCCCGAGCATGGCCAGGGGGCGGACGCGCTGCTGCGCTGCGCCGATCTGGCGCTCTACGCCGCCAAGCATGGCGGCGGCAGCGGCGCGCGGCTCTACGGCCCGCCCAGCCAGGCCGGCCTGCCGCCGCCGCCGAGCCCGGCCGCGCCCCCGGTGCTGCAGCAGCTGCGCGGCCTGGCGACCCTGCCGGCCGAGCTGCAGCAGGCCATCGCTGAAAATGCCCTGGCCCTGGTCTACCAGCCGATCCGCCGCTGCGCCGACGGCTCGGTCGCAGCGATCGAGACGCTGCTGCGCTGGCACAGCCCCGGCCGCGGGCCGGTCGCCGCGGATGTCTTCATCCCGGTGGCGGAGGAGACCGGGCTGATCGTGCCGATCGGCGCCTGGGTGCTGCGTCAGGCCTGCGGCGCCGCGGCACGCGCGGGCGGCAGTTGGCGGCTGTCGGTGAACATCTCGCCGGTGCAGTTCAGTCAGCCGGAGCTGGTGCCGCTGGTCGCCGGCATTCTGCGCGACACCGGCCTGCCGGCCGAGCGGCTGATGCTGGAGCTGACCGAGCAGATGCTGCTGTCGCGCTTTCCCTCGGCGGCCGAGAAGGTGCGCAAGCTGCGCGCCATGGGCGTCTCGCTGGCGCTGGACGATTTCGGCGCCGGCTTCGCCAATCTGGCGGCGCTGCGCGACATCCGCTTCGACCTGCTGAAGCTGGACCGCTCGGTGCTGCGGCTGACCGCGGCGCAGCGCGGGCCGGTGCTGGCCTCGCTGCTGCAGATTGCCCGCGCCTTCGACCTGCCGAGCGTCGTCGAAGGCGTCGAGCAGAGCGAGGACTGGGCGCTGGCGCGGCAGCTCGGCAGCGACTATGCGCAGGGCTATCTGCTCGGTCGGCCGCAGCATGATCTGGGCGAGGCGCTCGCCCTGCCGGTTCCCGGCTAGCTTGCCGACATCGCTGTCTGCAACAAAAGGATTCACTTAGGTTAAGTCGCGGTCATCGCCCTGAAACGGGCGGCTGCAACCCGCGCGGGCCGCCCCCGTTGCCGTCGCGGCAGCCCTGCGGTGGGCGGGCGCGCCCGGCCTTGCCCTGACGGGCCGGGCCTGCGCATGCTGCCGCCCCTTGGTGGGCCCTGGCGCGCCGGGGGGCGCTCGCGCCACCAACAAAGGAGGAAAAACACCATGTCCGACATGGATCAGCTGCGCATGCTGAAGCAGTCGGCCGAAGAGGCCCGCCGCCAGCATATTTCCAACACCCTGGGCACCGAGCATCCGCCCGCCAGCACCGAGCGCCTGCCCGGGCTGCAGCGGATGCTCAGCAAGGTCGGCCAGGCGCTTGGCGAGACGCCGCGCGAGGCCGCGCGCGACGGCGATCCCAGGGGTCAGACCTGAAGGGCGCCGACCCCGCGGCCATCCGGCTCAGCGCGGCTGCGCGGGCAGGGATGGCCGCAATGGCGGCGTCCCCGGCGACGGCAGGCTGCCCGGGGGCGGCGGGATGACCAGCGTGGTGCCCGGATCGGGCACCGGCGCCGGCCGGCTCAGGCCGGGATCGACATTGCCGGGCGGGCGGATCAGCCCCCGCTCGGGTGGCGGCAGGGTGGGTGAGGGCGTGGCCGGCGGTATCGGCCGCTCCGGCATCGGCCGCTCCGGCACCGGCCGCTCCGGCACCGTCTGCCCCGCGGCACCGGGTGCGAAGGCGCCGGCGGCCAGGCCGAGCAGAAGCCCGGCCCGCCAGCCGCGGCGTGGCCATGGCTCGGGCATCGGCTGTCCTTTCCTGCTGTGACATCCAGGAGAACCCCGCGCGCGGCGGCGGGTTCCGTGGATCTGTGCCTCAGCCCCCTGGCTGCCTCAGCTTTCGTCGCGCAGCGCCAGGGCGTCGGCCAGGTGCAGCCGCATCAGCAGCGCCGCTCGTTCCTGATCGCCGCCCTCCAGCGCGTCGAGGATGGCCAGGTGCTCGCGCACCGTCACCGCCACGCGCGCGGCGCCCACCCGCCAGGAATAGTTGGACAGCAGCCGCACCCGGTTCTGCTGCGCGACCGCGGCGGCGATGAAGCGGTTGCCGGAGGCGTCGGCCAGGCCTTCGTGGAAGGCCGCATTGATCCGGTAGAGGGCCACCGCATCGTCATCCTGCCAGGGCTTCTGCAGGAAGCGGCGGTGCTCGGCCCGCATCCGCGCGGCGAAGGCGGCGGGCAGGGCGAATTGCGGCTCCAGCAGTGCCGGTGGCTCGATCAGCATGCGGAAGCGGTAGGAGGCGGCGCGCTCGGCCCGCGAGGCGAAGCCGGCGGTGAAGCGCCAGCCATGGCCGCGGTTGCGGCTGGCGACCCCGGCCTCGGCCAGCTGCGCCAGGGCCTGGGCCACGGCGCCACGCGGGGCGGCGAATTGCTGCGCCAGCTGCCGCTCGGAGACCTCGTCGGGCACGGTGCCGTCGGAGCGCCCCTGGGCGATGGCCACCAGCAGCCGGTCGACGCCGCTCTTCTCCGCATGGCCCTCGGGCGGCAGCTCGGCGGCCGGGTCGACCAGCAGCAGGGCACGGCCCTCGGTGGCCACCGCCCCCAGCGCCTCCAGCAGGGCGACGGCACCGTTGACCGGGGTGCGGGAGACGCCCAGCGCCTCGGCCAGGGCCGCGCGGCTGATCCGCTCGCCGGCGGCGGCGCCGCGGTCGCGCAGCAGATCCAGGATGTTGCGCGCCAGCTCGCGCTGCAGGGGGGTGGCGGTCATGCGGGGGGCGCCATAGCGGAGGGAGGCGGCGGAGAAAAGCGCAAAGCGGTGTCAGTCGATGCGCGGCGTCGCGTCCAGCAGGGCGCGGGTATAGGGATGCTGCGGCGTGTCGAAGATCGCGTCACGGCTGCCCTGCTCGACGATGCGGCCCTGCTGCAGGACGACGACGCGGTCGGCGACCTCGGCGACCGCCCCAAGATCGTGCGAGATGAACAGGCAGGCGAAGCCGCGCTCGGCCTGCAGCTGCCGGATCAGCGCCAGGATCTGTTTCTGGACGGTCATGTCCAGGGCCGAAACGGGCTCGTCGGCGACCACCAGCGCCGGCCGGCGGACGATGGCGCGGGCGATGGCCACGCGCTGCCGCTGCCCGCCGGAGAGCTGGTGCGGCAGGCGCTGGTCCATGCCGGGCAACCCGACGGCCTCGAAGGTCTCGGCGACCCGGGCGGCGCGCTGGGCGCCGGAGAGCCCCGGCTCATGGCGCAGCGGCTCGGCGACGATCTCGCCCACCCGCATGCGCGGATCGAGGGAGGAATAGGGGTCCTGGAAGACGATCTGGCAGGCCAGCCGGAATTCGCGATACGGCCCATCCTTCCGGGTGGTGATGTCGGCGCCATTGAAAAAAAGCTGGCCGCCGCTGGGCTGCACCAGCCGCAGCATGGCCCGCCCCAGCGTGGTCTTGCCGGAGCCGCTGCCGCCGACCAGGGCCACGGTCTCGCCGCGGGCGATGGCCAGGTCGACGCCCTGCACCGCCCGCTTCGCCGCCGCGCGGCGGAACAGCCGGGCGCGGCCGGGATAGTCGACCACCAGCCCGCGCGCCTCCAGCAGGGTCTCGCCCACCGGGCGCGGCGGGCGGGGGGAGCGCTGCGGCATGGCCTCGACCAGCAGGCGGGTATAGGCCTCGCGCGGCGCGGTCAGCAGGCGGCGGGCCGGGCCTTCCTCGACCACGCGGCCCTGCTGCATGACCAGCGCGCGGTCGGCATAGCGGGCGACCAGGCCGAGATTGTGGGTGACCAGCAGCACCGCGGTGCCGTTGTCGCGGGCCAGCTCCACCATCAGGTCGAGGATCTCGGCCTGGACCAGGTTGTCCAGCGCCGTGGTGGGCTCGTCGGCGATCAGCAGGCGCGGCTTGGGCAGCATCACCGCGGCCAGCATGATGCGCTGGCGCATGCCGCCGGAGAATTCATGCGGATAGGCGCGAAGGCAGCCCTCGGGATCGGGGATCTGCACCCGCTTCAGCATGGCGATCTTGGCCGCATGCAGCTCGGCGGCGGAAAGATCGCTGTGCAGCGCCAGGGCTTCCCCCAGCTGCTTGCCGATCGTCATGGCGGGATTCAAGGACACCATGGGTTCCTGGAACACCATGCCGATGGCGCCGCCGCGCAGCTGGCGCAGCCTGGCCGGGGGGATGGCGGTCAGGTCTTCCTCGCCCAGGCGGATGCGGCCGGCGCTGCGCTCCAGCCCCGGCGGCAGCAGGCCGAGGATGGCGCGCCCCGTGGCCGTCTTGCCGGAGCCGCTTTCGCCCACCAGCGCCAGGATTTCTCCCGGGGCGACACTGAAAGAAACATCGGCGACGGCGACGTTGTTCCCGGCCTGGACGCGCAGGCCCTCGACGGCAAGCAGCGGCGCCAGGCTGGCGGCGGCGGGACGGTCCAGGGTCATGCTCATTGCGGCCTCCCGCGCGGGTCGAGCCGGTCGCGCAGCGCGTCGCCCAGCATGTTCACGCCGAGCAAGGCCAGCGCGATGCAGGCGCCGGGGCTCAGGCTCAGCCAGGTGGCGGTTTCCAGATAGGGGCGGGCGGCGGCCAGCATGTTGCCCCAGGTCGGCGCCGGCGGCGGCACGCCGAGGCCGAGGAAGGACAGCGCGCTTTCCGCCAGGATCGCCCAGCCGAACATGCTGGTGGCCAGCACGATCAGCGGCGAGGCGGTGCCGGGCAGCACATGCCGCCACAGCGTGTAGAGCTCCGAATTGCCGATGGCGCGGGAGGCCTCGACGAATTCGCGCTCGCGGATCGACAGCACCGAGCCGCGCACGATGCGGGCGACGGTCGGCGCATAGGCCAGGCCCAGCGCCGCGACGATGCCCCATTGGCTGGCGCCGAGCACCGCCAGCAGGCCGAGCGCCAGCAGGATGCCGGGAAAGGCCAGCAGCGCGTCGTTGACCAGCATCAGCAGCCGGTCCGTCCAGCCGCGGGCGAAGCCGGCGACCAGGCCGATGGCGGTGCCGAGCGTGACGGCCACTGCGACGGTCAGCAGCGCCACCAGGCAGGAGGTGCCGGCGCCCGCCATCAGCCGGCTGACCACGTCGCGCCCGACCTCGTCGGTGCCGAGCCAGTGCAGCGCGGAAGGCGCCTGCAGCCGGGCGCGCAGCGCGACGCCGAGCGGGTTGAAGGGGGTCCAGACCGTCGACAGCAGGGCGGTGGCCAGCAGCAGGGTCATCAGCAGCCCGCCGATGACGGCGTTCAGGCGGAAGCGCATGGCGGGGTCACTCGGCCGTGACGCGCGGGTCGAACAGCGGGTAGAGCAGGTCCACCAGCAGATTGACCAGCACGTAGATGGTGGCGACGAAGAGCATGGTGCCCTGCACGACCGGATAGTCGCGGGCATAGATGCCGTCGACCAGCAGCCGGCCGAGGCCGGGCAGGGTGAAGACGGTCTCGATCACCGCGATGCCGCCGAGCAGGTTGCCCAGCACGATGCCGAGCAGGGTGAGCGTCGGCGCGAAGGCGTTGGGCAGCACGTGGCGCCCGAGCACCGCGGCCTCCGACAGGCCCTTGGAGCGGGCATGGGCGACATATTCGAGGCGCAGCACGTCGATCGCGGCGCTGCGCGCCATGCGGGTCAGCACGCCGGTCTCGATCAGCATCAAGGTCAGCACCGGCAGCACGATATAGAGCGCCGCCTGCCAGGGATTCTCTCCAAACGTGACGTAGCCGACGACCGGGACCCAGCCGAGGTTCAGCCCGAACAGGATCAGCAGCAGCAGCCCGAGCCAGAAGCTGGGGATCGACAGCAGCAGGGTCGCGCCGCCGACGACCGAAAGGTCGAGAAAAGAATTCTGCTTCCAGGCGGCGATGGTGCCCAGCGGCACGGCGATCATCCCGGCCAGCAGCACCGCCAGCAGCACGATCGCCGCCGTCACCTGGAACCGGTCGAGGATCAGCGGCAGCACCGCCTCGCCATTGGCCAGCGAGACGCCCAGATTGCCCTGCAGCGCATGGCCGAGCCAGGTGGCGAATTGCAGCCAGAGCGGGCCTTCCAGCCCCATGCTGCGGCGGAGCTCTGCCAGCTGCGTGGCGTCGGCGGCGTCGCCGAGCATCAGCTGCGCCGGGTCGCCGGGCACCAGCCGCAGCAGGCCGAAGACGGCGACCGCCACCAGCAGCAGCGTCGGCAGCGCCAGCGCCAGGCGCTTCAGCGCGTAGAGCGGGGTCATGTCGCCGTCCTCCCGTCGCGCTTACTGGCGCCAGACGCCCCAGAGGCGCGTCTGCCCCGAGGCCCAGGGCTGCACGCCGTTGATCCCCGCCCGCGTCGCCACATAGTCGGGCTGGTTGTAGAGCGGGATGGCCGGCACCTCGGCCATGAAGCGGCGGAACAGCTCCTCGAAGATGCCCTGGCGTTCCGCCGCGTCGGTGACGCGCATCGAGCGCTGGATCAGGGCGAGTGCTTCCGGCGTCTCCCAGACCTTGCGCGCCTGGGTGTCCTTCGGGCCGGAGATCATCTCGTAGGAGAGCGACGGCTCCAGCCGCGACGAATAGATGAAGGACATCATCTGGTAGTCGCCGCGGGTGTAGCGGTCGAGCTGCGTCGCCCAGTCCAGCACCTCGAGCTCGATCTTGATGCCGGCCTCGCTGGCCATGGCCTGGGTGGCGACCGCCGCGTCATAGACGTTCGGATAGCGGCGGTTGGTGATCATGCGGATGGTCTGGCCGCGATAGCCGGCCTCGGCCAGCAGGCGCTTCGCCGCCGCCACGTCGCGCGCCGGCCGGGCGTTCTGCGCCTCGGAATGGAAGGCGCTGGCGCTGGGCACCGGCGAAGGGTTCGACGGCGCGTCGCTGCCGATCATGCTGGAGACCAGCTCTGGCACGTCGATCGCCAAGGCGAGGGCGCGGCGGATGCGCACATCCTTCAGCAGCGGGTCGCGCGTCTGCATCAGCAGCGCCGTCATGCCCATGCTGGGCGCGGCCTGAACGATGATCCCAGAGCGCGCGCGCAGGTCGGGCAGCTCGGGCGAGGGAACGTCGCCCTGCACGTCGATATTGCCGGCGAGGAGCGCCGCCTTGGTGGCGGAGGAATCCGGGATGACGACGAAGCGGAGGCGCGCGGCATAGGCCTGCTTGCCACCCGCAAAGCCGTCGCGCGCGCCGGGCAGCGACGCATAGCGGTCGAAGCGTTCCAGCTCGATGTATTGGCCACGACGCCACTCGCCCAGGCTGTAAGGCCCGGTGCCGATCGGCTTGGCCCAGGCGCCGTCCGCGCCGACCGAGGAGGGGTGCATGATCCCCGTCGAGCCGCAGTCAGGCCGCGCCAGGATCGACAGGAAGAGGGCCGCCGGCTGCTCCAGCGTGATGGTGACGGTGCGGGCGTCGGGCGCCGCCACGTCGGTGATCTTGGCCAGGCCCGAGCTGCCATTGACGTCGGGCAGGCAGCGCCATTGCGTCGCCGGGTCCAGATAGCGCTTCAGGCTCCACAGCACCTCGGCCGAGGTCAGCGGCGCGCCGTTGTGGAAGCTGACACCGTCTCGGATGGTGAAGCGGTAGGTGCGGCCATCCTCGGAGAGATCGACCTTCTCCGCCAGCATCGGCACCACGGCGATCTTCTCGGACAGCGCGACCAGGCCTTCGACCACATGCAGCATGACGCTGTCGGTGTTGAAGTCGCGGTTGCCGCCGGGCTGGGTGCTGCGGATGTCGGAATTCAGCGAGGCCCGCAGCATATAGTCGCCGCGCGCCGGCTGCTGCGCCAGCGCGGTGGTGGCGGCGAGCCCGGCGATGGCCAGGCTGGCGATGGTGCAGCGGATCATTCGGCGGCCCTCGCGGTGGCGGTGTCGAAAAGATCGTAGCGGGTGAAGTGGCGGTTCAGCGCCGGCAGCGGCGCGATCTCGAGGATGCCCTTGGCCGGCTGCATCACCAGCATGGCGACGGTGGCCGAGAGATTGCCGGCCGAATTCAGCCGCGGCGGGCGGCAGACCGACCAGGGCGCCTGGTAGTCGTCGAACAGCGCCTGCTTGACGTCCTCGACGCCCAGCTTGCGGCCGCCGGCCTGCAGCAGCTCGCGCACCCGCATGTCGCGGTAGAGGCTGTCAGGCGTCGTATTGATTCCGGTGTCCTGCAGCTTGCCCAGGGCGACCGGGCTCTGCCAGTGGTTGGCATGGACGATCAGCCCGCGCTCGGCATGCACCTGGAAGCTTTCGTCGGGCGCGCATTCGAAGTCGATGGCGATACCGCCGGCCTGACTGACGATGATGTTGTTCGAGGCCGATTTCCGCGTCGTGTAGACGGCGTGGAAGGCCTGCGCGACGAACTCTTTCTCCAATACCTTGCGGCGGATCAGCGACAGGGGGACGCCCATGTCGCGATAATCCCTGTCGCTCTCGAGATAGTTGGCCGTCACCGCGACGCCGGCGGAATTCAACCCAGCGCGGGCCAGGCCACCGGCCTCGACAAAGGTCAGAATGTCAGGGCCGTCGTCGCGGCGGATGCGCAGCACCACGCCGGTCTCGGCGCATTCCGACTTCCAGTCCCAGTTCTGCGCATGGATCAGCGACCCGTCGGTAGACGCCTCCGGCAGCACCACCACGCCGGTGCAGCCATCGGGATCGCGCTTGGCGATGGCCTCGGCGGCGGCGCGGCGCTTGCCCAGCTGCAGCACCTCGGTCCGCGCATTGATCAGCACGATATCCTCGAAGGCGACATCGGCGCCCTCGGCGATGCCGCGCATCTCGACGACGTAATCGGCGTCGAAGGCCTCGATGCGGGGGACGAAGTCCAGCGCCCAGGCGCGGATCTGCGCCTGGCTCTGCCCCGATCCGGTCAGCTGCGCCGTGTAGTGGCCGATGCTGCGGCGGATGCGCTCGGCCGCCTGGCGGCCATAGAGACGGCCGCGCTGCTCGGCGGTGCCGGTGAGGTCAATGAGCGGAAAGGGTTCCAAGGCGCGGACGTCCCCCTGTCTGGGTGGCTGGATCTGGATGGACTTTGACCGTCCAAAGTGCAAGCATCGAACCGCATCGACCGGGGAAGCGCAAGCAGGATCATGCCCGTCGCCTTCTTTTTCCTCCAACGCAGGGCTGACGGATTGGCGAAGAATGCGCGCCGGCTCGGCCGCACCATCCTGCCACCCATCCTGCATTTTGTGCAACGCAACACAGACCGCCCCGGCCACCACCAGCCAGGAATCCGATGATGGACGCCCCCGAGGCGCGCTTCGCCGCGCCGCCCAATGCCCTCGACGCCTTCTGGATGCCCTTCACGCCGAACCGCGCCTGGAAGCGCGACCCGCGCTTCGTCACGCAAGCCCAGGGCATGCATTACGTCGCGCCCGATGGCCGCCGCATCCTCGACGCCATCGCCGGGTTGTGGTGCGTCAATGCCGGCCATTGCCACCCGAAGATCGTCGAGGCCGTCCGCGCCCAGGCCGGGCAGCTGGACTTCGCCTCCTCCTTCGGGCTCGGCCACCCGGCGGCTTTCGAATACGCCAACTGCCTGACCGAAGCGGCGCCGGAGGGCTTCAACCGCGTCTTCTTCGCCGGCTCCGGGTCGGAGGCGGTGGACACCGCGCTGAAGCTGGCGCTGGCCTTCCACGCCGTGCAGGGCCAGGGCCAGCGGACCAAGCTGGTCGGCCGTCAGCGCAGCTATCACGGCGTCGGCTTCGGCGGCCTGTCGGTCGCCGGCATCGGCAGCCAGCGCAAGCATTTCGGCCCGCTGCTGCCCGGCGTCAGCCACCTGCCGCACACCCACGATCCGCGGCAGAACGCCTTCAGCCGCGGCCGCCCCGAGCATGGCGGCGAAGCCTTCGCCGACGCGCTGGAAGGCATTCTCTACGCCCAGGATCCCAGCACCATCGCCGCGGTGATCGTCGAGCCGGTGGCCGGCTCCACCGGCGTGCTCGTCCCGCCCCAGGGCTATCTGGAACGCTTGCGCGCCATCTGCGACCGCCACGTCCTGCTGCTGATCTTCGACGAGGTGGTCACGGGTTTCGGCCGGCTCGGCGCCGCCTTCGGCAGCCAGGCGCTGGGCGTCATGCCGGACCTGATCTGCTGCGCCAAGGGCATGACCAACGGCGCCGTGCCGATGGGCGGCGTGCTGATCAACGACCGCGTGGCCGAGGGCCTCTACAGCCAGCCCGAGACCACCAGCGAGTTCATGCACGGCTACACCTATTCGGGTCACCCGCTCGCCGCCGCCGCCGGCCTGGCCACGCTGGAGGTCTATCAGGAAGAAGGCCTGTTCCAGCGCGCCGCCGAGACCGCGCCGCGCTGGGAAGCCGCCCTGCACAGCCTGCGCGACGCCCAGGGCGTGACCGATATCCGCAACATCGGCCTGCTCGGCGCCATCGAGTTCGGCAGCCCCGCGGCGGCGAAAGCCATCGCGGCCCGCTGCTTCGATGACGGCGTGCTGATCCGCGCGGTCGGGGAGGCGCTGGTCCTGTCGCCGCCGCTGGCCATCGAAGACAGCCAGATCGATCAGATCGTGTCGACGATCAGGAAGTGCGCAGGGGAAGTCTGAAGGTTGGGGGAATGAATTCCCCCAAACCCCCATCTTTTTTCTGTCCTAACGGCCGTTGAACGCCCAGCCGCCTCAACACCAGCGGCACCAGGGCATCACGGCGGGACGCATCATACGAAAACAGCGCGACCTCAAAGGTCGCGCTGTGCATTGGCCGTTTCACGTACCGTCTCCACGTGGACACGGCAGTCACCGCAGAAAGAAGAAGGGGGTCCAGGGGGAATTCATTCCCCCTGGTCTGCCCCTGCCTTTCACTTGACCCAAAGAGCCATTCCGTCCCGCTGCGGATCGGCGCCGCCCGAGAACTTGCTATCCTGGATCAGGATCCCGTGCAGCGCGGCGAAGGCGTAGCTCTGCCAGCTGCGCTTGATGTCGTAGCCCTGGGCGGCGAGCTCGTCGGTGACGTAGTGGGGCACGCGGTTGGCGACGTCGATGCTGTCCGAGACCGCCACGATGCGCGGGGCGGCGACGGCTTCCAGCATCGACATGCCGAAGTCGATGACGTTCATGATGCCCTGGGCGACCGCGGGGGCGATGTAGCTGCCGCCAGGGGCGCCGATGACGATCTTGGGGCGGTCGCCGTCGAAGACGATGGTCGGCGCCGCCGAGCTGGCGCGGCGCTTGCCGGGCGCGATGGAGGCGGCGCGGCCGGGGCGGGGGTCGAAACGGCTCATGGTGCCGTTGTAGATGAAGCCCAGGCCGGGGCTGATCGCGCCCGACGGGCTGCCCAGGGTGTGGGTCAGGGCGACGGCGTTGCCGGCATCGTCGACCACCGAGATATGGGTGGTCTCGCGCTGCGACCTGTCGAGGCGCTTCACCGTGGCGCGCTCGCCGGCGCGGATCGAGGCGGCGAGGCCTGCACAATAGTCGCGGGAGATCAGGCGCTCGACGGGGACATCGACATAGGCGGGGTCGCCCATGTGGCGGTCCTTGTCGATGGTCATGCGCTTCATCGCCTCGGCGAGGAGGGCGATGTGCTCGGCGCTGTTGTGGTCGAGGCGGCCGAGCTCGAAGTTTTCCAGGATGTGCAGGATCTGCAGCATCAGCATGCCGCTGGCCGGCGGCGGGCTGGTGGAGATGCGGTGGCCGCGATACGCGCCCCAGAGCGGCTGCACGACGGACAGCTCGTAGGCGGCGAAGTCTTCCTTGCGCAGCAGGCCGCCGGCGGCCTGGAAGTCGGCGGCCATCTCCTCGGCCAGGGCGCCGTGGTAGAAGCTGTGGGCGCCCTCGGCGGCCAGGCGCTCCAGGCTGCGGGTGTGGTCGGGGTTGTGGATCTTGTCGCCGGGGCGCTTGACGCTGCCGTCGGGGCGGAAGAAGACCTCGCGGCCGGTGGGCGTCAGGCGCAGCTTGTCGGCGGTGTTGACCTGGCCGCTGCCGCCCTGGTCCTGGCTCCAGAACCAATGCATGTGCGGGCGCACCATGACGCCGCGCTTCGCCTGGGCGATGGCGGGCGCCATGGCCTCGGCCCAGTCGAGCGTGCCGTAGCGGGTCAGCGCCTCGGCATAGCCCTTGACGTTGCCGGGGGTGCAGACGGCAAGGTGGCCCTGCTCGCTGATGCCGCCTTCGAGCAGGAAGGCGAAGCCGTCGCGCGACTGGCCGAGCAGCTTGTCGGTCCACATGTCGGGCGTGGCCGCCAGGGGGGCGCGGGCGTAGAATTCCAGCACCTCGTGCAGGCCGCGCTTGGGCATGAAGACCTGCATGGAGCCGAAGCCGCCGATGCCGCACATCAGCGGGTCGACGACGCCCTGGACGAAGGCGGCGGCGATGCCGGCATCGACCGCGTTGCCGCCCCGCTTGAGCACCAGCGCGCCGGCTTCCACCGCTTCCGGCTGAGGCGCGACGATCATGCCGCCCATGGTCAGCGGCCCCGCTTGGTGGCGAGGACGCCGGCGAGGAAATCCTTCACCCGGTCCAGCACCTTGATGCGGTCATGCGAGACGCCGGGCACCAGGTCGAGCTGCACCGTGACGCCGGCTTTCTCGAAGGAGGCCGCCAGGGTCTTCAACCGATCGGGACGGGTCTTGCCGGCGTCGTTGGCGCCTTCCATCCAATAGGTGCCGCCGGGCTTGTGGGTGATTTCCCAGGTCTCGAGATCGGCGTCGCCGACGACCATCTGCACGGGGACTTTCTTCAGCGCCTCGCCGTCGAAGGTGATGCCGAACTTCTCGCCGATGTTGCGGATGCCGACCCACCAGTCGCGGTCGGGATCGAGCAGCGTCACCGAGCCCGGCGCGCCGATGCAGGCGGCCCAGAGCTTCTTCGGGTGCATGATGGCGAAGCGGTGGGTGAAGTGGCCGCCGCCGGAGAAGCCGAACATGGCGAAGGTCGACCAGTCCTGGCCGTATTTCTCGGCGACTTCCTTGACCATCTCGAGGACGAGCAGGTCGTAGCGGATATCGCCCTCAGCCATGTATTTGTAGCCGCTGCGGGCACCGTCGCCGCGGACGCCGACGGGAAAGATCGGGCAGAGGATGGCGACGTCGTTCCACTTGCCGAATTCCGAGAAGCCGTCGCGGAAGTCGAGGAAGGAGGTGCGCCCGGTGCCGTGCACCGCGACCAACAGATCGACCTTGGTGCCGCGGCCGACCTGGGGCGGCACGTAGAGGCAGTATTGGAAGCGGGGATCGGCCTTGCAGGAGAAGATGACGGTGGGGCCGAGGTCATAGATGGCCTTGGCGCGTGCCGTGGCTTCGGCTGTCGCGGGAGCGTCGGTCATGCGGACAATTTCCAGAAATAGATGAGGGGTCTGGGGAGAATACCTTCTCCCCAGCCTTGCTTGCTTAGCCGCCGACGCCCACCGCCAGCGTGTACTGATCCGCCCGCGTGGCGTAGGTGATCCCCTGCCGCCCCGCCCAGACCGACACCTCATGGTGCAGCGGCAGGATGGCGAAGTCGCGGAAGGCGATTTCCGAGGCCTCGGCCAGCAGCTTGTTGCGGGCCGCGTCGTCCATGGTGCGCAGCGCTTCCTGCAGCCGCTTGTCGAGCTCGGGGTTCGAGTATTGCCCGTTGTTCGAGGCGCCCATGCCGGCCTTGGCGTCGCGGGTGGCCAGCAGCGCCTTCAGCGGGTTGGAGGTCTCGCCGGTGTTCACGCCCCAGGCGCCCAGGTTGAAGCTGAACTCGCTGCGGGAGGAGCGGGCGGCATAGACCGACCAGGGCATGACGTCGGCCGTGGTCTCGATGCCGATGCGGGTGAACATCTGCGCCACGGCCTGCACGATCTTGGCGTCGTTGATGTAGCGGTCGTTCGGCCCGTGGATGGTCATGCGGAAGCCTTCCGCATAGCCGGCCTCGGCCAGCAGGGCCTTGGCGCGGTTGGGGTCGTAGGCGGGGACGGCCAGCGCGTCGGAGGTGCCGGCGGCGCCCTTCGGCAGCAGCTGGGAGGCGGGGACGGCGTCGCCCTCCATGACGCGATCGGCGATGGCCTGGCGGCTGATGGCGAGGCTCAGCGCCTGGCGGACGCGGGCATCCTTCAGCGGGTTCTTCGCCAGCGGCTTGCCGGCGCGGTCGGTGATGAAGGGGGTGACGTCGCGGTGCTGGTCCATCGACAGATAGACGACGCGGCTGGAGATGCCGCGGATCAGCTGGAAGCGCGGGTTCTCCTTGACGCGGCCGGTGCTCTGGGAGGGCACGGCCTCGATGATGTCGAAATCGCCGGAGAGCAGCGAGGCCAGGCGGCCGCCATCATCGGTGGCCGGCACAAGCAGAACTTCTTCCCAGGGAAGCTGGCCGCCCCACCATGTCGGGTTGCGCGCCAGCAGGATGCGGCTGCCCGGGGTGTATTGCTTCAGGACGAAGGGGCCGGTGCCGATGGCGCCGCTGCCGTCGTTGAACTGCGGCGTGGTCGCGTCCTTGGCCGAAGCGCGGATGATGCGGATGCGGCTGAGCGAATTCGGCAGCAGCGGGTCGGGCCCGTCGGTCTCGATGACCAGGGTATGCGGGTCAGGCGCGGTCATCGTCTTGATGCTGCGCGTGTAGGTGCGGAAGGAGGCGGTGCTGGGCAGGTCGTTGGCCCGGCGCAGCGAAACCATCGCGTCTTCCGCGGTGAAGGGGGACCCGTCGGTGAAGGTGACGCCCTGGCGGAGCTTGAGGACCCAGCGGGTGTCGCTCTCGGCGGTCCAGCTTTCGGCGAGGCCGGGGAGGGAGCGGGAGGCCGGGTCGTTGGTCACCAGCGCGTCGAAGATATGGCTGGCGACGGCGTTGTTCGGCGCGTTGCTCTGGAAATGCGGGTCCAGCGTGGTGTTGGGCGCCGCCATGCCGATGCGCAGGCGCTTGCCGCCGCCAGGCAGGGTCTGGCCGGAAGCCCCCTGGGCCAGGGCGGCCTCCAGCCAAGTGGTGCCGGCCAGCGCGGCGCCGAGCGTCGCCCGGGTCAGGAAGCGGCGGGTGGGGGTGAAGCCGGGCATGTCTTGGTCCTCCGCCGGGACGCCCGGCCGGGATGCATCAAAACTGGTGCCAATTTTGGTGTCAATCCGGCTTCGCGCGGCGAGGGGCAGTGGGGGAGGGCGAGCGGATATGCGCCCGCACCAGCGCGCGGTAGCGGGCGGCGTCGGCCTCGGCCAGGGCATCGACCATGGCATGGTGCTGCCGCGCCGATTCCGCCACCCAGCCCTGGCGGCCCCATTGGCTGAGGGGGGCGGCGGGCATGCGCAGCCTTGTCTCCATCACCTGGCGGGCCAGCTCCCGGTTCGGGCAGAGCTCCAGCAGCCCGGCATGGAAGGCCAGATTGGCCTCGTTCTGGTCCAGGATCGAGCGGTTTTCGGCGGCGTCGGAGAATTCCTGCGCCAGCGCCCGCAGCCGGGCCAGCTGCTCGGGCGTGGCGGGCAGGGCGACCATCTCGGCGGCGGCGACCTCGAGGATCAGCCGGACCTGGCGCAGCTCCTCCAGCCGGCGCGGGTCCAGCTGGTGCACGCGGTAGCCGTAGTTGGGCACATGCTCGACCAGGCGCTGCGCCACCAGCCGGTCCAGCACGCGGCGGACATCGCCGCGGGAATGGCCGTAGCGCTCCTGCAGCAGGATCTGCTTCAGCCACATGCCGGGGGCCAGCAGGCCGGCATGGATATCCTCGGCGATGGCCGTCTCCAGCGCGCGCACCGGGTCGGGCAGCACTGTCGGCAGCGGCGCAGGCTCGGCGAGGACGGCGGGGTCGGTCATGCAAGGCTCCTCGGTCTGCAGGACTGGTAGAGCCTGGGACCCCGCCGCGCCAAGCCCTGCAGGCGTGGCGGCGGGCGGTTGACATCCGGCGCGCTTGGCCGGCTAAATCGAAACGGAATTCCGAAATAGGAACGCCCCGACCGCGCCGAGAGGCGCTGGGAGGGGAAAAGCTGGGAAGGAAACTGACAAAGATGCGGCGTCGGCAATTGCTGGCGGCGGTGCCGGCGGGGCTTCTGCTGCCCCTGGCCCGCCCCTCCCTGGTGCGGGCCCAGTCCGAGCGCGTGCTGCGTTTCGTCCCCTTCGTCGACCTGTCGCTGCTCGATCCGGTGGCCACCACTGCGACGCCGACGCGCAACCATGCCTTCCTGGTCTATGACACGCTCTATGGCCTGGATGCCGAGTTCAAGCCGCAGCCGCAGATGGTCGCCGGCCATGTTGTCGAGGATGACGGCAAGCTGTGGAAGCTGACGCTGCGCCCGGGGTTGATGTTCCATGACGGCAGCAAGGTCACCGCGCGGGATTGCGTGGCCAGCATCCAGCGCTGGGCGTCGCGCGATTCCTTCGGCCAGGCGCTGACCGCGGCGACGGCGGAGCTCTCCGCCCCCGACGACACCACCATCCAGTTCCGGTTGAAAAAACCCTTCCCGCTGCTGCCGGCGGCGCTGGCCAAGGCCTCGCCCAGCATGTGCGCCATCATGCCGGAGCGTCTGGCCAAGACCGACCCGGCGCGGCAGGTGACCGAGATCATCGGCAGCGGCCCCTTCCGCTTCCTCGAGCGCGAACACCTGGCGGGTGCGAAGGCGGCCTATGCCCGCTTCGAAGGCTACCAGCCGCGGGGCGACGGCCAGGTTGGCGGCACCGCGGGGCCCAAGGTCGCGCATTTCGACCGCGTCGAATGGATCACCATGCCCGATCCTTCCTCGGCCTCCGCCGCGCTGCGGGTGGGCGAGATCGACTGGTGGGAGACGCCGTCCCCCGACCTGGCGCCGCTGCTGAAGCGCGACCGCAATGTCCGCGTCGAGGTGAAGGACCGCCAGGGGCTGACGCCGATCCTGCGCTTCAACTGCATCCAGCCGCCCTTCGACAATGTGGCGCTGCGCCGCGCCGTGCTGCGCGCCGTCGACCAGTCGGAATTCATGCAGTCCTACAGCAGCGATCCCGACACCTGGCACGTCAAGCTGGGCATGTTCTGCCCCGGCACGCCGATGGCCAACAATGCCGGCCTGGATGAGCTCTTCGGCCCCACCGACCTGGCCCGCGCCAAGAAGGAGATCGCGGAATCGGGGTATAAGGGCCAGAAGATCGCCTTCATGCTGCCGATGGACCATCCGGTCAGCGCGCCGCTCGGCCAGCTCGGCATCGACCTGTTCAAGCGCCTCGGCCTGAACGTCGAGGTGCAGGCGGTCGACAGCGGCACCCTGTTCCAGCGCCGCAACTCGCGCGAGCCGGTGGAGAAGGGCGGCTGGAGCATCTTCCCCTCGATGGTCTCGGGCCTGAACATCCTCGACCCGGCGGTCACCAGCGTCGCCCGCGCCAACGGGCTGCAGGGCTGGTACGGCTGGCCGGAAAGCCCCGAGGCCGAGCGCCTGCGCGACGCCTGGCTGGAGGAGCGCGACCTGGCCGCGCAGCAGAAGCTGGCCGCCGAGATCCAGCTGCAGGCCTGGCGCGACGCCACCTTCCTGCCGACCGGCCAGATCTTCCAGCCCATGGCCTGGCGCCGCAACATCGACGGCGTGCTCGACGGCTTCGTCAAGTTCTGGAACGTCCGGCGTGTCTGACAAGGATCAAGGCAACATGCGCAACCAGATCCGCGTCGGCCTGGTGGGCTATGGCGAGATCGGCAGCACGCTCGGCGCCGGGCTGCGCGCCAACGGGCTGGTCGAGGTGCTGAGCTACGACAACGGCGCCTTCGACGGGCCTTACGCGGCGCTGATCCAGCAGCGAGCCGCTGCGGCCGGCGTCACCCTGGTGGACAGCCCGGCGGCCCTCGTCGCCCGGGTCGACATCATCCTGGGCGTGACCCCCGGATCCTCCTCCGTCGCCAGCGCCGAAGCCTTCGCCCCGCATCTGAGGAGGGGGCAGATCTACGCCGACGTCGCCTCCGCCACCCCCAAGGTGAAGCAGGCGGTGGAACGGATCCTGGCGGGCACCGGCGCGCTGCTCGCCGATGCCTCCATCATGGGCACGCCGAAGGACGGGCTGGCCCTGCCCATCCTGTCCAGCGGCCCGGCCGCCCGTGCCGTGGCGGAGGCGCTGACCCCCTGGGGCATGCGCATCGACCCCGTCGAAGGCCCGCTCGGCACCGCCTCCGGCATCAAGATCATGCGCTCGGTCCTCATCAAGGGCATCGAGGCGCTGCTCGACGAAATGCTGCTCGGCGCCCGCTACTACGGGCTGGCGGACACGGTGATGGCCTCGGCCGCCAGGACCCTGCAGAAGCCGCTGGACGAGCTGGCGGCGGGGATGCTCACCACCGGCGTCATCCACGCCAGGCGCCGCGCGGAGGAAGTGGCGATGGCGGCAGAAGCGCTCGCCGATGCGGGGGTCGAGCCGATGGTCACCCGGGGGACCGAAGCGCGGCTCCGCTGGGTCGAAAGCCTGGACCTGAAGACGCATTTCGAAGGCAAGGTGCCGGAAGATCTGGAGACGGCGCTTCAGGCCATCGAAAGCAAAAGCAGGTAAGATTCCGGGGGCATTGAATGCCCCCGGACCCCCACGTCAGAAAGCGAGGCGGCTGCCCAGGCCGCGCGACAGCCCCCGCGCCATCTCCAGCAGCACCGGGCCCGCGACAGCCGCCGCCTCGCGCGTGAAGCGCGTCACCGGGCCACTCAAGGTCAAGGCGCCCACAAAAACATCCTCGGCACCGAAGACCGGCGCCGCCATCCCCGCCGCATGCGGATCATGCGCCCCCGAGGTGTAAAGCGGAAACCGCGTCGCCTCGGCCTCGCCCGCCAGCTCGACAGAAGAAAAAAGTCGCAGCACCTGCGCGATGGCCGAGGTATCCATCGGCAGCAGATCCCCAGCCCGCACATGCAGCCGCAAGCGCTGCGGGGAATCGACGCGGAACAGGCACAGCCGCTGCTCGCCGCGCCGGATGTAGAAGGCGGCACTTTCTCCGGTCGCCGCCACCAGCCGCTCCAGCACCGGCATCACATGTGCCTCCAGCCGGAAGGACTGCTGGTAGATCGCGCCCAGCCGCAGCAGCTCCGCCTCCAGCCGGTAGCTGCCGTCCGGCAGCCGGCCGAGATAGCCATGCGCCTCCAGCGACACCGCCAGCCGCATGATCGTGCTCTTCACCAACCCGGTGCGGGCCGACAGCTCGGCCAGGCTCACCGCCCCGTCGCCCTTGCGGAAGGCGCTCAGCAGGGTGAGCGTGCGCTCGGCCGAGGCCACCCCCTCCAGTGCCGGCGCCTGGTCTGCGCTTCGTTTCATGGTCGCGAGAGTTACTGGCCCGGCTGGCTCCCCGCAAGCACGACCCCGAAATGGCGTTGCGTTTTATCCAGCCTGCCCCCCTGTCCAGCCCGGCGCTTTGGCGCGAGACTGCCGGCCGCTTTCGAACGGAGAGACAAAGCCATGCCCATCGGTTTCCGCATCCTGCCCCGCGCGCGCCAGGTCGATGCCGCGACGGCCGAGCGCTTCCGTGCGCTGCCGGTGGCCAATATCAGCGACTGCATGTCCCGCATGACCGCCGGCGGCCCGCGCCTGCGCCCGATGCATTCGGGTGGCGTGCTCTCCGGCCCGGCCCTGACGGTGAAGACCCGCCCCGGCGACAACCTGATGATCCACAAGGCCATCGGCCTGGCGCAGCCCGGCGACGTCATCGTCGTCGATGCCGGCGGCGACCTGACCAACGCCCTGATCGGCGAGCTGATGCTGGCCCAGATGGTCAAGAAGAACCTCGGCGGCATCGTCATCAACGGCGCCATCCGCGACAGCGGCGCCATCCGCGCCCAGGATTTCCCGGTCTATGCCGCCGGCGTCACCCATCGCGGCCCCTACAAGGACGGTCCGGGCGAGATCAACGTCACCATCGCCCTCGACGGCATGGTGATCGAGCCTGGCGACCTGATCGTCGGCGACGAGGACGGCCTGCTCTGCGTCCCCTTCGACGACGTGGCCGCGCTCGAGGCCGCGACGCTGGCCAAGAACGCCGCCGAGCAGAAGACCATCGCCGCCATCGCCGATGACAGCAACGACACGGCCTGGGTCGACGCCGCGCTGCGCCGGAACGGCTGCGAAGGTCTCTGACGCCGATCGTCGGGGGGAGGGCGCCTTCCCCCCGGCTTCTCCTGCCGCCGATCCGCGCCTAGTCTCGTGCTGCAACGCAGCGCATGGAAGGGCATCATGGACAGGCAGCAAGCCGGGCTGGCGACGCTCGAGACGGACCTGGCCCGCGACCTGCAGCGCCTGACCCTGCCCGCCGCCGCCTGGCCCGCCGAGCGCCACGGCCCCGACGGCGCGCCGATGCCCGACGTGCTGGTGATCGGCGCCGGCATGTATGGCGTGGCCGCCGCCGCCGCCCTGACCTTCAAGGGCATCCGCAACATCCAGGTACTGGACCGCGCCCCCGAAGGCCTGGAAGGCCCCTGGGTCACCACCGCGCGGATGCGGACGCTCCGCAGCCCGAAGCACCTGCCGGGCATCGACCTCGGCATCCCCTCCCTGACTTTCCGCGCCTGGTTCGAGGCGGCCCACGGCGCCGAGGCCTGGGACCCGCTCTACAAGATCCTCAATGCCGAATGGCAGGACTACATCACCTGGGTCCGCCGCGCGCTGCGCCTGCCGGTCGCCAATGGCGTCGAGGTGCTGGCCGTCCACCCTTCCGCGGACCATGTCGGCGTCACCCTGCGCGACGCTTACGGCACCCGGCGGGTCGCGACCCGCCGCCTCGTCATGGCCAGCGGCCGCGCCGGCACCGGCGGGCCCAGCCTGCCGCCGGGCGTCGACCCGGCGCTGTTCCCGAAGCTGGCCGCCCACAGCAACGACGTCATCGACTTCGCGGCGCTGCGCGCGAAGCGCGTCGCGGTGATCGGCGCCGGCCCGTCCTCCTGGGACAATGCGGCGGCGGCGCTGGAGGCGGGGGCGGCGCGCGTCGACCTCTATATCCGCCGCCGCGTGCTGCCCCAGGTCAACAAGGGCCGTGGCTCGGCCAACCAGGGCTTCTTCGAGGGCTGGCCCTCCCTGCCGGCGGCCGAGAAATGGCGCCTGCTGGCCTATATGCACGACGTCCAGTCGCCGCCGCCGCATGAAAGCATTCTCCGCGTTCTCGACCAGCCGGGCTTCCATGTCCATCTTGGCACGCCGCTGCGGGGCGCGGTGGCGGGGCAGGGGGGTGGCGTCGCGCTCACCGTGGGCGATGGCCAGGCGGCCTCCGCGGATTTCCTGATCTTCGGCACCGGCTTCAGCATCGACATGGCCCGCATCGCCGAGTTTGCCTCCTTCGCCGGCGACATCGCCCTCTGGGCCGACCGCTACACCCCGCCGCCCGGGCTGCAGCGTGCCGAGATCGCCCGCTTCCCCTGGCTCGACGCCGGCTTCGAGCTGACCGCGCGCGACCCGGCGGCGACCCCCGGCCTGTCGCGCATCCACCTGTTCAACCACGCCGCCATGGCGAGCCTCGGCGCCATCGCTTCCGACGTTCCGGGCGTCTCGATCGGCGCGGGCCGGCTGGCGCGGCAGATCGCGGCGGCCATCTTCGCCGAGGATATCGACGTGATGCGCGCCCGGCTGGAGGCCTTCGACGAGCCGGAACTCAAGGGCACCCCCTTCTTCGCCCTCTAAACCCGCTGCGCCGCGGGTATTTCCGCGGGGATGTTTTTCTCCGCGATGGCCAGCGGGGAGCATGGGCATCCTCCCCCGCCACCCCGCCGCGCAGAGAACTGTTTTTCGCCACATTTCCGTTTGACTCGAAAAGAGTCGTGCATTCCTGATAAGACGATCAGCCAACGTTAAACCCCTGGCTGGGAAGCTGTCAGGAGTTCCCGATGTCCGACCCCGTCCTGCCGCGCCGCCGTCTCCTGGGTGCCCTCGGCGCCGCTGGCCTCGCGCTGCCGCTCGCCGGCTTCGCGCCGCTCGGCGCCGACCGCCGTGCCTTCGAGGCCATGCTGGCCGAGCAGGGCCGATGCCTGACACCTCTGCCCACGGCCGCCCCTGGCGCCGCGCCGAAGAAGCTGACGCTGGCGTGGAACGCCACCTCCATCTGCACCTCGCCGATCGAGGTCGCCCGCCGCTCCGGCATCCTGGCCCGGCATGGCCTCGAGGTGGAGCTGGTGAATTTTGGCGGCTCCACCGAGGCGCTGCTGGAAGCCATCGCCACCCGCAAGGCCGATGCCGGCGTCGGCATGGCGCTGCGCTGGCTGAAGCCGCTGGAAATGGGCTTCGACGTCAAGATCACCGGCGGCACCCATGGCGGCTGCATGCGGCTGGCGGGGCCCGCGGCCAACCAGCTGACCACCGACATCAACTCGATCCGCGGCAAGACCATCGCCGTCAGCGACATGGCCGGCGCCGACAAAAATTTCTTTTCCATGCTGCTGAAGCGGCGTGGCATCGACCCGGACCGCGACGTCACCTGGCGCGTCTTCCCGGCGCATGTCTTCGGCCTGGCCATCGAGCGCGGCGAGGCCCATGCCTTCGCCGCCGGCGACCCGATCGCCTGGACCCTGATCCGCGACAAGCAGTTCGTCGAGGTCGCCAGCAACCTGACCGGCGAATGGGCGCAGCGCGCCTGCTGCATCATCGGCGTCTCGGGCTCCCTGGTGAAGAACGAGCCGCAGGTGGCCGCCGCCCTGACCCGCGCGCTGATCGAGGCGCAGCAGCTTTCCGCCCATGACCCGAAGATCGCCGCCGACGCCTTCATGGACTATGCCCCCGGCCGCGTCAGCCGCGACGACCTGATCGCCATGCTGCAGAGCCACACCCATGGCCACACCCCTGCCGGCACCGACATCCGCCGCGAGATCGAGCTCTATGCCGAGGAGCTGAAATCGGTCGGCGTCATGCGCGCCAACACCGACCCCAAGCGCTTCGCCGAGCGCGTCACCGCCGACGTGCTGAGCGTCTGATGAGCGGCGCCGTCATCGCCGGTGGGTTGGGGGATGCTGCCTCCACCCGCCCCGGGCCCTGGTTCGGCGGGGTCGTCGCCGGCCTGGCCTGGCTCGCCGCCGCCGCCATCACCAGCCTGGCCCCCGACGAGATCGAGGTCGGCCGCACCCAGGAGCTGGCGGCCTTCGCCCTGCTGCTGGGCGCCTCCCTGGTCGTCGCCGGCCTCGCCGCGCCGCTGCTGGGGCAACTCGGCCAGCGGCTGCGCACCCTCGGCCCCTGGCTGACCGTGCTCGGCCTCGCCCTGATCGGCTGGGAGCTGCTGACCGCCAAGCTGGCCATCCTGCCGCTGCCCTTCTTCGCCTCGCCCCAGGGGCTGCTGGAGGTCTATCTGGAGGACTGGCCGCGCCTCGGCGAAAGCGTCCTCCGCTCGCTCTGGCTGCTGCTGACCGGCTATGCCATCGGCGCCGCGGCCGGCTTCGTCGCCGGGGTGGCGCTCGGCTGGTCCAAAGCCATCGGCTACTGGGTGCATCCGGTGCTGCGCCTGGTCGGGCCGCTGCCGGCCACCGCCTGGCTGCCCATCGCCTTCTTCGCCTTCCCCTCCAGCGGCAGCGCCAGCACCTTCCTGGTCGCGCTGGCCACCTGGTTCCCGGTCACCGTGCTGACCTGGTCCGGCGTCGCCGGCGTCAACCGCGCCTATTACGACATCGCCCGGACGCTGGGCGCCTCGCAGACCTTCCTGGTCCTCAAGGTCGCCATCCCCGCCGCCCTGCCGCAGGTCTTCGTCGGCCTCTTCATGGGCCTCGGCGCCTCCTTCTCGGTCCTCGTCGTGGCCGAGATGCTGGGCGTGAAGGCGGGGCTGGGCTGGTACCTGCAATGGGCCCAGGGCTGGGCCGCCTATGGCAACATGTATGCGGCCCTGCTGGTCATGGCGCTGATGTGCTCGACCCTGGTGACGCTGCTGTTCAAGGGCCGCGACCGCGTGCTCGCCTGGCAGAAGGGGACCGTCCGGTGGTGAGCGCAGCCGTCGCAGCGACGACCCAGGATGCCGCCGGCATGGCCGTCGATGTCCGCCACGCCAGCCAGGCTTTTCTTCTCGAAGGCCAGCCGCTGCCGGTGCTCGACAACGTTTCTCTCAATGTGAAACCGGGCGAGTTCGTCGCCTTGCTCGGCCCCTCGGGCTGCGGCAAGTCGACCCTGCTGCGCCTGCTGGCCGGGCTGGACGCGCCCACCGGCGGCACGCTGACCGGCGACGGCGCCCCGATCGACGCGCCCGACCCGTCCCGCGTGCTGGTCTTCCAGGACCCCACCCTCTACCCCTGGCGCACCGTGAAGGCGAACGTGGCCCTGGGCTTGGAGGCGCGGGGAATCCTGAAGCGCGAAGGCCATCGCGTGCAGCAGGCGATCGACCTGGTCGGGCTGACCGGCTTCGAGACCGCCTATCCGCACCAGTTGTCCGGCGGCATGTCGCAGCGCGTGGCGCTCGCCCGCGCTTTGGTCAACGACCCGCGCCTGCTGCTGCTGGACGAGCCGCTGGGCAAGCTCGACAGCCTGACCCGCCTGTCCATGCAGGCCGAGCTGGTGCGCCTCTGGCAGCGCTCGGGCCTCACCGCCATCCTGGTCACGCATGACGTCGAGGAGGCGCTGATCCTGGCCCAGCGCGTCATCATCTTCTCGCCCCGCCCGGCCCGCATCACCGCCGAGCTCATCGTCGACCGCCCCTATCCCCGCCACCGCGATGACCCGGAGCTGGTGGCGCTGCGCCGCGAGGCGCTGGGCCTGCTCGGCCTGGCCGACTGAGCGCGAGGAAACCCTGCCCATGACCGAGAAGACCCTGCATCCCGAGACCCTGGCGCTGCATGCCGGCTGGCGCGCCGCGCCCGGCCATGGCGCCGTCGCCGTGCCGATCTACCAGACCACCTCCTTCCAGTTCGACAGCAGCGAGCATGCCCGCAGCCTCTTCGCGCTGGAACAGGCCGGCTTCATCTATTCCCGCACCGGCAACCCGACGGTCGACGTGCTGGAGCAGCGCCTGGCCGCGCTCGAAGGCGGTGCGGCGGCGCTGGCGCTGGCCTCCGGCCAGGCGGCCTCCGCCTTCTCGATCCTGGCCCTGGCCCAGGCCGGCGACAACATCGTCTCCTCGACGGATCTCTACGGCGGCACCTGGAATCTTTTCGCCAACACCCTGAAGCGCCAGGGCATCGAGGTCCGCTTCGTCGACCCGTCCGACCCGGAAAACTTCCACCGCGCCACCGACGACCGCACCCGCGCCTATTACGGCGAGACGCTCCCTAACCCGAAGCTGGTGGTGTTTCCGATCGCCGAGGTCGCGGCCATCGGCCGGCCGCTCGGCATCCCGCTGATCCTGGACAACACGGCCGCGCCCCTGCTGGCGCGCCCCTTCGACCATGGCGCGGCGATCGTGGTCTACTCGGCGACGAAGTTCATCGGAGGCCACGGCACCAGCATCGCCGGCGCGGTGATCGACGGCGGCAATTTCGACTGGCGCGCGGTCCCGGAACGCCAGCCCGCCCTCAACACGCCCGACGCCAGCTATCACGGCGCCATCTGGACCATCGACGCGCCGAAGCGTGGCCTGCCGCCTTATGCGGTCGCCGTCCGCGCCTCGGTGCAGCGCGACCTGGGCGCGCCGCTCTCGCCTTTCAACGCCTTCCAGATCCTGCAGGGGATCGAGACCCTGCCGCTGCGCATCGCCCGCCACAGCGCGACCGCGGCCGGCATCGCCCGATGGCTGGCGCAACGGCCGGAAGTGACCCGCGTCATCCATCCCTCGCTGCAGGCCGGCACCGCGCGCGCCCGGGCGGACAAATACCTGCAGGGCGGCTTCGGCGGCCTGGTCGGCATCGAGCTCGCTGGCGGGCGCGAGGCCGGCCAGCGCTTCATCGATGCGCTGGAACTGCTCTACCACGTGGCCAATATCGGCGACGCCCGCTCGCTCGCCATCCACCCGGCCAGCACCACCCACAGCCAGCTCTCGGCCGAGGAGCAGGCGCTGACCGGCGTGACGCCGGGCTATGTGCGGCTGTCGATCGGGCTCGAGCACCCGGACGACATCAAGGCCGATATCGAAAGAGGCCTGAGCGCCGCAGGCCATCTAGCTCAGGCAGCAGAATAGACGGCTGCGGGAAGGAATTCTGCCCGCAAACGTACAGGTTTGCGCCCATCTTTTTTCTGTCAGTCTGTGAAAGAGAAGCCAGGAACAACGATGTCGACCACAGCAACCCTCGCGACGCTTCCCACCCTCGACATCAGCCAGCTCGACGGGCCGAACCACAAGGACTTCCTGGATCAGCTCCGCACCGCCGCGCGCGAGGTCGGCTTCTTCTACCTCGCCGGCCACGGCGTGCCCGAGGAACTGGCCCAGCAGGTGCGCGACCTCTCGCGCGCCTTCTTCGATCTGCCCGAAGGAGAGAAGCTGAAGGTCCAGATGATCCACTCGCCGCATTTCCGCGGCTACAACCGCGCCGGCCTCGAGCTCACCCGCGGCAAGCCCGACTGGCGCGAGCAGTTCGACATCCACGCCGAGCGCGACCCACTGCCACAGACGGCCGGCAGCCCCGCCTGGTCCCGCCTGCGGGGCCCCAACCTCTGGCCCGACGAAGCCCTGCCGGCGCTGCGGCCCACGCTGCTGGAATGGCAGGCCCGCCTGACCGAGGTCGCCATCCGCCTGGTCGGCGCCTTCGCCGAGGCGCTGGTGGGCGACCGCCAGGCGCTGGAAGCCATCTATGCCGGCAGCCCCAACCAGACCATGAAGATCATCCGCTACCCCGGCCGCAGCTCGGACGAGCCCGACCAGGGCGTCGGCGCCCACAAGGACAGCGGGCTGCTGACCTTCGTGCTGCAGGACGAGATCGGCGGGCTGCAGGTGCAGACCGAGGATGGCTGGATCGACGCCGTCCCCCGCCCCGGCACCTTCGTGGTCAATATCGGCGAGCTGCTGGAGCTGGCCTCCAACGGCTACCTCAAGGCCACCGTCCACCGCGTCGTCAGCCCGGCCGCCGGGCGCGAGCGCTTCTCCATCGCCTTCTTCCTCGGCGCCCGCCTCGATGCCGAGGTCCCGCTGCTGGCCCTGCCGCCGGCGCTGGCCGCCGAGGCGCAGGGACCGGCCAGCGACCCGGACAACCCGCTGTTCCGCAATGTCGGCGCCAACTACCTGAAGGGCCGGCTGCGCTCGCATCCCGACGTGGCGCAGCGCTACCACGCCGATTTGTTGGGCTGATCCGCGCCCACTGGCCGGGCTTCGCGTTGAAGCAGGAGACCATCACCGCCGAAGCTTGGCCACGGGAACACGGCGCTTTCTGTTGCATCCCGGCGCGCCGCGCCGGATGCTCCCTCTGCCAGGAGGTTTCCCATGACGGGTTCCGACGAACAGGCTTCGATCCACGCCGCCGCGCGCGCCTGGCGCCGGCGCGACCTGATGCTCGGCGCGGCGGCCCTGCTGCCGTCCGGCGTCGCCTTCGCCCAGGGCGGCGGGCAGCTGCTGAACGTCTCCTACGACCCGACCCGCGAATTCTACCGCGAGTTCAACACTGGCTTTGCCGAGCGCTGGAAGGCGCAGTCCGGCCAGGCGATCCGCGCCTCCTCCTCGCATGGCGGCTCGGGGCGGCAGGCGCGGGCGGTGATCGACGGGCTGCAGGCCGATGTCGTCACCCTGGCGCTGGCCTATGACATCGACGCCATCGCCGAGCAGGGGCTGATCGCCGCCAATTGGCAGTCCCGCCTGCCGCAGAACAGCGCGCCCTATACCAGCACCATCGTCTTCCTGGTCCGCAAGGGCAATCCGAAGAACCTGCGCGACTGGGGCGACCTGGCCAAGCCCGGCGTCGCGGTGATCACGCCCAACCCCAAGACCTCGGGCGGGGCGCGCTGGAACTATCTGGCCGGCTGGGCCTGGGCGCTGCGCCAGCCCGGCGGCAGCCCGGACACCGCCCAGGCCTATATCGCGGCGCTGTTCAAGAACGTCCCCGTGCTCGACACCGGGGCGCGCGGCTCCACCACCAGCTTCGTCCAGCGCGGCCAGGGCGACGTGCTGCTGGCCTGGGAGAACGAGGCGCATCTGGCCTTCGCCGAATTCGGCAACGACAAGTTCGACATCGTCTATCCGCCGCTCTCCATCCTGGCCGAGCCCCCGGTCGCCGTGGTCGACCGCAATGTCGACCGCCGCGGCACCCGCGCCGCGGCCGAAGCCTATCTCCAGGCGCTCTACGCCCCGGAAGGCCAGGCCCTGGCCGCCAAGCATTTCTACCGCCCGCGCGATGCCGGCGTGCTGGCGGCCCATAAGGCGCGCTTCCCGCAGCTGGAGCTGGTCACCATCGACGACCCGGCCTTCGGCGGCTGGAAGACCGCCCAGGCGACGCATTTCAACGATGGCGGGCTGTTCGACCGCCTCTACCAGCCCGGACGTTAGCCAAAGCATGCGGCAGCGCTCCTTGCCCGGCTTCGGCGCCAGCCTCGGCGTGACGCTGGTCTGGCTGGTCGGGCTGGTGCTGCTGCCGCTGCTGGCCCTGCTGCTGCGCCCCTGGGAGCTCGGGCCGCTCGGCGTCTGGAGGTCGCTCGCCGAGCCGCGGGTGCTGGCGGCGCTGCGCCTGTCCTTCCTCGGCGCGCTTGCCGCCTCGGCGGCCATGCTGCCGCTCGGGCTGCTGGTGGCCTGGGTGCTGGTCCGCTACCGCTTCCCCGGCCGCCGCCTGCTGGACGGGGTGGTCGACCTGCCCTTCGCCTTGCCCACCGCCGTCGCCGGCCTGGCGCTGACCGCGCTCTACGCCCCGAATGGCTGGCTGGGCGAGCCGCTGGCGGCGCTCGGCCTCAAGGTCGCCTACACGCCGCTGGGCGTCGGCCTGGCCATGGCCTTCGTGGGGCTCCCCTTCATCGTCCGCACCGTCGAGCCGGTGCTGCGCGACCTGCCGCTGGAGGCCGAGGAAGCCGCCGCCACCCTCGGCGCCAGCCGCGCCCAGGTGATCCGGCGCGTGGTGCTGCCGGCGCTCGCCCCGGCGCTGCTGGCCGGCTTCGCCATGGCCTCGGCGCGCGCCATCGGCGAATATGGCAGCGTCATCTTCATCGCCGGCAACATGCCCATGGTCAGCGAGATTGCCCCGCTTCTGATCGTCGTCCGGCTGGAGCAGTTCGACTACGCCGGCGCCGCCGCCGTCGGCCTGGCCATGCTGGCGCTGTCCTTCCTGTTGCTGCTGGCCCTGAACCTGGCCACCCGCTTCTGGCGCCGCGCATGACCCCGCGCCCCGCCATCGCCGAGCCGCGCTGGGCCCGCATTGTCCTCTGCGTGCTGGCGCTGGTGCTGCTCGGCCTGTTCCTGGTGCTGCCGCTGGCCGCCGTCTTCACCGAGGCGCTGCGCCGCGGCTGGGGCCCGGTCTGGCAGGCGCTGTCCGACCCGGACGCCATCGCCGCCATCGAGCTGACCCTGCTGGTCGCCGCCATCGCCGTGCCGGTGAACACCATCGGCGGGGTGGCCGGCGCCTGGTGCATCGCCAAGTTCGACTTCCCCGGCCGCGCCCTGCTGCTGGCGCTGATCGAGCTGCCCTTCTCCGTCTCGCCGGTGATCTCCGGCCTGGTCTGGGTGCTGCTGTTCGGCGCGCATGGCTGGTTCGGGCCCTGGCTGCAGGCGCATGACCTGCAGATCGTCTTCGCGCTGCCGGGGCTGGTGCTGGCCACGCTGTTCGTCACCTTCCCCTTCGTCGCCCGCACCCTGATCCCGCTGATGCAGGAGCAGGGCCGCAGCGCCGAGGAAGCCGCCGCGACCCTCGGCGCCTCCGGCTGGCAGACCTTCTTCCGCGTCACCCTGCCGGAGATCCGCTGGGCGCTGCTCTCCGGCGTGCTGCTCTGCAATGCCCGCGCCATGGGGGAATTCGGCGCGGTCTCCGTCGTCTCCGGCCATGTGCGGGGAGAGACCAACACCATGCCGCTGCATATCGAGATCCTGTACAACGAGTACCAGTTCGTCGGCGCCTTCGCGGTGGCGGCGCTGCTGGCGCTGCTGGCCCTGGTGACGCTGGCGGCCAAGGCGCTGCTGGAACGCGGCGGCCCGCGCGGAAGCCTCGCCGCATGAGCCTCGAGCTCCGCGGCCTCAGCCGCCGCTTCGACAACGCCCAGGCGCTGCGCGACATCGCGCTGCAGGTGGATGGCGGGGAATTCGTGGCGCTGCTGGGCCCTTCGGGCTCGGGCAAGACCACCTTGCTGCGCATCCTGGCCGGGCTCGACTTCCCCGACCAGGGCGAGGTGCGGATCGACGGCCAGGACATGGCCCAGGTGCCGGCGCGGCACCGCCGCATCGGCTTCGTCTTCCAGCACTACGCGCTGTTCCGCCATATGACGGTCTTCGAGAACGTCGCCTTCGGCCTGCGCGTCCGCCCCCGCGCCAGCCGCCCGCCCGAGGCCGAGATCGCCGCCCGCGTCCGCCGCCTGCTGGAGCGGATGCAGATCGCCGAGCTCGAGCGCCGCCTGCCCGAGCAGATCTCCGGCGGCCAGCGCCAGCGGGTCGCGCTGGCCCGGGCGCTCGCCATCGAGCCGCGCCTGCTGCTGCTGGACGAGCCCTTCGGCGCCTTGGACGCCGAGGTGCGCAAGGGGCTGCGCCACTGGCTGCGGGCGCTGCATGTCGAGCTCGGCCTGACCAGCCTCTTCGTCACCCATGACCAGGACGAGGCCATGGAGCTGGCCGACCGCGTCGCCGTCATGCAGGCCGGCCGCATCGTGCAGTTCGACACCCCGGCCCGCATCCTGGACCAGCCGGCCAATGGCTTCGTCGCCGGCTTCATCGGCCAGGCGCAACGCTTCGCTGGCCGGCTGACCAGCCAGGAGCTGATCTTCGAAGGCCTGCCCCTGGCCCCGCTGCCGCGCGCCCTGCTGCTGGGCGAGGCCGCCGCGGGAGCCGGGCAGGGGCCTGCCGAGGCGTTCGTGCGGACCCATGAATGGCAGGCGACGCCCGGGCCGGGCAATGCCGTGCTGCGCTCGGCGCGGGCCGCAGGCGGCCGGGTCCAGGCCGTCTTCGCCGTCGGGCCGGCGCTGATCGAAGCCGAGATCCCTCCGGGCCTGCTGGAGCCGGGGGAGACCTGCCAGCTGGACCCGCTGACCGCCCGCGTCTTCCTGGCCGATACGCCTTTCGCCACCGGCTGAGGCATTGCGCGAGAAAATCGACTATAGCTCTCCCCGGACGGTGGTGATGGTGGAAGCAATGGCCGAGGCGCGATTGAGCCTGCGCGTCGATCTGGGCGCGCGCCGGCTGGGACCCGGCAAGGTGCAGCTGCTGGAGGCGATCGCCCGCGACGGCTCGATCTCGGCCGCGGCGCGCAGCCTGGGCATGTCCTATCGCCGGGCCTGGGAGCTGGTGGAGGACCTGAACACCACCTTCGGCGCCCCCGTCGCCGCCACGGCGACCGGCGGCAGCAAGGGCGGCGGCGCCCGGCTGACCGAACTGGGCGAGGCGGTGGTGGCGCAGTTCCGGGCGCTGGAGGCCGCCGCCGCGGCGGCCGCGGCGCCCCATCTCGCGGCGCTGCTGGCCCGCCTGCCAGCGGCCGCCGAAGAGGACTGAGCCGCGCGTGGCAATTGAGAGCGATCGCAAGGCTGCTAGGCTGCGCGCGTCGGGCGCGCTGGCTTGCGAGTCGGGCAAGCCGGCCGGGCGCACGGGTTGTTGCGCAGTCTTCGGGGGCTTCCCATTTCCCCTGCGCCACCCGCGGCTTGCGCCGCTTTATCCCCAAGTCATCCACAACAAGTAGCGTCAGCAGGGCAACCGGCCCCTAGATATTGTGTTTTCGGGGTGGCATTCTCGGGGCCGAGGCATGGAGGTGACGCCCCTCCCGACCGGCTTCCGGCCCCGCCGCCCTTGGGCGCGCGCGGCCAGGACCTGTCGTCCGAAATGCCCTCCGCAGCCCAGTTGAAGGCCACCGCCATGTCCGCATACGACACGCTCGCCGATCCCCAAGCCACGTCCGCCGGCAAGCCCGGCGCCGCGCCGGCGAGCGCGCAGGTGATCCGCCGCGACGGCCGGGCGGCCCCCTTCAACCCGGGCAAGATCAGCATCGCGCTGACCAAGGCCTTCCTGGCGGTGGAGGGGCAGTCCGCCGCCTCCTCGCACCGCATCCATGAGATCGTGGCGGGGCTGACCGAACAGATCGTCGCCGGCCTGACGCGCCACACCGGCGCCGACCGGATCTTCCACATCGAGGATGTGCAGGACCAGGTCGAGCTGGCGCTGATGCGCGGCGGCCACCACAAGGTGGCGCGCGCCTATGTGCTCTACCGCGAGGACCGGGCGCGCGAGCGGGCGGCGGTGGCGGCCGTCAGCACCCCCTCGGCGCCGGCGCTGCAGGTCAAGGGCCGCGACGGCGTGCTGCGGCCGCTGGACGCCGCGGCCCTGGCGCGCGCGGTGGCCGAGGCCTGCGAGGGGCTGTCCGATGTGACGCCCGAGCCGGTGCTGGCCGAGACCCGGCGCAACCTCTATGACGGCATCAGCGAGGACGAGCTGGCCCAGGCGCCGATCCTGGCCGCCCGCACGCTGATCGAGCAGGAGCCCAACTACAGCCAGGTCAGCGCGCGCCTGCTGCTGGCCGAGCTGCGCCGCGAGGCGCTGGTCTTCGTCGAGGGCACGCCCGCCACCAGCCAGGCCGAGATGGCCGCGCGCTACCCCGAGTATTTCGGCGCCTATATCGCCCGCGGCATCGAGCACCAGCTGCTGAACCCCGAGCTGGCGCAGTTCGACCTGGCCCGCCTCGGCGCCGCGCTGAAGCCGGAACGCGATCTGCAGTTCCAGTATCTCGGCTTCCAGACGCTCTACGACCGCTACCTGCAGCAGACCCAGGGCATCCGCTTCGAGATGCCGCAGGCCTTCTTCATGCGCGTCGCCATGGGGCTGGCGCTGCGCGAGATCGACCGCGAGGCGCGGGCGATCGAGTTCTACGACCTGATCTCCTCCTTCGACTTCATGTGCTCGACGCCGACCCTGTTCAACAGCGGCACGCGGCATTCCCAGCTTTCTTCCTGCTTCCTGACCAGCGTGCCTGACGACCTGGACGGCATCTTCGGCGCGATCCGTGACAATGCGCTGCTGGCGAAATATTCGGGCGGCATCGGCAATGCCTGGACCCGGGTGCGCGGCCTCGGCGCGCATATCCGCGGCACCAATGGCCAGAGCCAGGGCATCGTTCCCTTCCTGAAGGTCGCGAACGACACCGCGATCGCCGTCAACCAGGGCGGCAAGCGCAAGGGCGCGGTCTGCGCCTATCTCGAGACCTGGCATATCGACGTCGAGGAGTTCCTCGACCTGCGCAAGAACACCGGCGACGACCGCCGCCGCACGCATGACATGAACACCGCCAACTGGGTGCCGGACCTGTTCATGCAGCGCGTCGAGGCCGATGGCGAATGGACGCTGTTCTCGCCGGACGAGGTGCCCGACCTGCACGAGCTCTACGGCATCCCCTTCCGCGAAGCCTATGAGCGCTACGAGGCCAAGGCCCGGGCCGGCGAGATCAAGGTGCACAAGACGGTGCGCGCGCTCGAGCTGTGGCGCCGCATGCTGACCATGCTGTTCGAGACCGGCCATCCCTGGATGACCTTCAAGGACCCGTGCAACCTGCGCTCGCCGCAGCGCCATGCCGGCGTGGTCCACTCGTCCAACCTCTGCACCGAGATCACGCTGAACACGTCTGACAGCGAGGTCGCGGTCTGCAACCTGGGCTCGATCAACCTCGGCCAGCATGTGACGGAGAAGGGTCTGGATCGCGACCGGCTGGCGCGCACCATCCGCACCGCCATGCGGATGCTGGACAACGTCATCGACGTCAATTTCTACACCATCCCGCAGGCCCGCCGCTCCAACCTGCGCCACCGCCCGGTCGGCATGGGGCTGATGGGCTACCAGGACGCGCTGCATGCGCTGCGCCTGCCGCTGGCCTCCGACGAGGCGGTGCGCTTCGCCGATGAGAGCATGGAGCTGATCAGCTACCACGCCATCGAGGCCTCGGTGGAGCTGGCGGCCGAGCGCGGCGCCTATGCCTCCTTCCCCGGCTCGCTGTGGAGCCAGGGCATCCTGCCGCATGACAGCGTCGACTTCGTCGCCGAGGCGCGCGGCGGCCTGGACCTGGATCGCTCCGCCGCCCTCGACTGGACCGGCCTGCGCGAGCGGGTGAAGACCATCGGCATGCGCAACTCCAACGTGATGGCGATCGCGCCGACGGCGACGATCTCCAACATCGTCGGCGCCACCCAGTCGATCGAGCCGACCTTCCGCAACCTCTATGTGAAGGCCAACATGTCGGGCGACTTCACGGTGGTGAACCCGTCCCTGGTGCGCGACCTGAAGGCGCTGGAGCTCTGGGACCCCGTCATGGTCTCCGACCTGAAGTATTACGACGGCAGCCTGGGCGCCATCGACCGCATCCCCGCAGAGCTGAAGTCGCTCTACGCCACCGCCTTCGAGGTCGATGTCTCCTGGCTGGTCGAGGCCGCGGCGCGCCGCCAGAAGTGGATCGACCAGGCGCAGTCGCTGAACCTGTACCTGGCCAATCCGAACGGCCGCAAGCTGGACGCGCTGTACCGCCTGGCCTGGCGGCGCGGGCTGAAGACCACCTACTACCTGCGCACCCAGAGCGCGACGCATGTCGAGAAGTCGACGCTGAAGACCTCGGACGGCAAGCTGAACGCGGTGAAGGTGGCGCCCGCCGCCGCGCCGGCGCCGCAGCCCGCCGCCGTGGTCGCGGCCCCGCCGCCGCCGGCCCCCTCCGCCGTGGTGAACGCGGCGCCGAAGCCGGTGCCGGCGACCGAGGTCGGAAACTTCTGCTCGCTCGACGACCCCACCTGCGAAGCCTGCCAGTAAGGAACGGACCTGATGGACACCAACATGCTCGACTGGTCCGATCCGGCGCCCGTGGCGCCGGCCCCTGGCGCGGCGCCGCAGCCCGCGCAGAAGCTCGAAGCCGGTGATGCCACCGGCCTCGGCGCCATCGACGAGAGCGGCGGCCGCGTCTCGGTCGACGACAAGGCGATGATCAATTGCCGCGCCGACGTGAACCAGCTGCTGCCGCTGAAGTACCGCTGGGCCTGGGAGAAGTATCTCTCGGCCTGCAACAACCACTGGATGCCGACCGAGATCTCCATGCAGGCGGATATCGCCCAGTGGAAGTCGCGCGACGCGCTGACCGAGGAGGAGCGCCGCGCGATCAAGCGCAACCTTGGCTTCTTCGCCACCAGCGAGAGCCTGGTCGCCAACAACATCGTGCTGGCCGTCTACCGCCACCTGACCAACCCGGAATGCCGCCAGTACCTGCTGCGCCAGGCCTTCGAGGAGGCGGTGCACACCCACACCTTCCAGTACATCGTGGAAAGCCTCGGCCTCGACGAGGGCGAGCTGTTCAACATGTATCGCGAGGTGCCCTCGATCACCGCCAAGGCGGCCTGGGCGCTCAAATACACGCAGAACCTGTCGGATCCGGCCTTCGCCACCGGCACGCCGGACAACGACCGCGCCTTCCTGCGCGACCTCATCGCCTTCTACGTCGTCTTCGAAGGCATGTGGTTCTACACCGGCTTCGCGCAGATCCTGTCGCTGGGCCGGCGCGGGCGGATGGTCGGCATCGCCGAGCAGTACCAGTACATCCTGCGCGACGAGAGCATCCACCTGAACTTCGGCATCGACGTGATCAACCAGATCCGCGCCGAGAATCCGGGGCTCTGGACCCGCGAATTCGCGGAGGAGGTGCGCGGCATGCTGCGCGAGGCCTGCGAGCTGGAGGTGGCCTATGGCCGCGACACCATGCCGCGCGGCTTCCTCGGGCTGAACGCCGCGCTCTGCGAGCAGTACATGCATTTCATCACCAACCGGCGCTGCGCCCAGCTGGCGCTCGCCCCGGTCTTCCCGGAGGCGGAGAACCCGTTCCCCTGGATGTCCGAGGTGATGGACCTGAAGAAGGAGAAGAACTTCTTCGAGACCCGCGTCATCGAGTACCAGAATGGCGGCGCGCTGAGCTGGGACTGACGCCGCGGCTGCGGGGCGGCCGCGCGCCGCCCCGTGCCGGCCCTGGCGTTCCTGTGATCGTGACCTTGGCCGCCGGCGCTCGACCCGGCGGGCGCCCTGGTCGATGCTGCTTCCTCCGGTCTCGCAACGAGTCCATCCGCCCCTGCCGCGAGAGGAAGCCCTGCCATGGCCCGCCCCCTTCCCGGATCCGCTCGTCGCCGGACGCTCGGCGCCCTGGCGGGGACCGGTCTGCTGGCGGCCTGCGGCGCCGCATCCCCGCGGCTGCGCCTGGGCGACAGCCCGCCCGAGGACGTGCCGCCGCTGGTCCCGGACGCGCTGGAGCGGGCGCTGGCCGCTCTGCCAGAGGATGTCGAGGCGATCCGCGGGCCGGCCGGCGTGCCCGGCGTCGCGGTGGCGGTGGTCGCCGGCGGCCAGCGGCGCTTCGCCCGCGGCTTCGGCCGGCGCCGCATCGACCAGGCCGCGCCGGTGACGACCGAGACCGTCTTCCAGATCGCCTCGCTGTCCAAGCCGCTCGCCGCCAGCGTCGTCGCCACCCAGGTCGCCGCCGGCCGCTGCGCCTGGGACGATCCGGCGCAGCGCCATCTGCCCTGGCTGCGGCTGTCCGACCCCGGGATCGCCGCCCGCGCCAGCATCGGCGACTTCATGGCGCATCGCACGGGCCTGCCCGCCTATGCCGGCGACCAGCTGGAGGATCTGGGCTTCGGCCGCCGCGCCATCCTGGAGCGGCTGCGGCTGCTGCCGCTGCGGCCGTTCCGCGCCTCCTACGCCTACAGCAATTTCGGCCTCACGCTGGGCGCCGAGGCCGCCGCCGCAGCCGCCGGCCAGGACTGGGAAAGCCTGGCGGAGAGCGCGCTCTACCGGCCGCTCGGCATGGGCGCCACCAGCTCCCGCCATGCCGATTTCCTGGCGCGCGCCGACCGCGCCGTCCTGCATGCCCGCACGCCCGAGGGGTTCCGCCCGCTCTACGACCGCGACGCCGATGCGCAGTCGCCGGCCGGCGGCGTGTCTTCCAATGTGCTGGACCTGGCGGCCTGGATGACCATGCTGCTGGCCGGCGGCGCGCCGCTGGTGCCGGCCGAGGCGCTGGCGCCGGCCTTCCAGCCGCAGGCCCTCTCCGCACCCGGCCATGTCCCCGGCGCGCGTCCCGGCTTCTACGGCTTCGGCTTCAATGTCGGCGTGGGTCCTGGCGGACGCGTGATGCTGGGCCATTCCGGGGCCTTCCTGCTGGGCGGCGCCACGGCGATGCAGCTGCTGCCGGGCGAGGGCATCGGCATCGTCGTGCTGACCAATGCCGCGCCGGTCGGCGTCGCCGAGGCCATCGCCGCGACCTTCCTCGACCGGCTGCAATTCGGCGCGCCGCAGCGGGACTGGGCCGCCACCTTCGGAGAGGCCTTCGCCGCCTTCTTCGCGCCGGAGGGCGACCTGGCCGGGAAGACGCCGCCGGTCCCCGCCACCGCGCCGCGCGCGCCCGAGGCCTGTCTCGGCCGCTACGACAATGCCTTTCACGGCCCGGCCGAGGTGGTGCGTGGACCGTCGGGCCTGCTGCTGCGCCTGGGTCCGAAAGCGGTGGACATGCCGCTGCTGCCCTGGGATGGCGATGACTTCGCCATGGCGCCGGGTGGCGAGAACGCGCCGCCAGGCTCGCTGGCCAGCCTCCGCTTCGACATGGCAGGCGGGCGGGCTGTCGGGTTTCGCGCGCAGTACTACGACGCCAGCGGGCTGGGCCGCTGGACGCGCTGAGCTAGCGCGGCCCACCCGGCGGCGGACCGCCGCCCATCCCGCCCGGTCCCCCGAACGGCATGCGGGGCGGCAGAGCGCCGGGCCCAGAGCCCGGCGCTCTGCCGCCCCGCATGCCGTTCGGGGGACCGGGCGGGATG
>NZ_MLCO01000309.1 GCF_001982615.1 Teichococcus deserti
GTCCTGGCCATGCAGCAGCAGCGTCCGGCGCGGGATCGGCAGCGCCGCATAGTCGCGCCCGCCCGGCACCCGCCCGACCGGCAGGCCCATCAGCACGATCGCCGCCGCCGGCGCCTCGTCCTCCAGCGCGCAGGCGAGGCGGGCATAGACATGGGCGCCGAAGGAGAAGCCGACCAGCGCCAGCGGCAGCCCCGGATGCTCGTCCCGCAGGGTCTGTGCAACCAGGGATGCATCCTCGGCCTCGCCGATGCCCTCGGCATAGCGTCCCTCGGACCCGTCGACGCCGCGAAAGCTCGGCCGCACCGCGATCCAGCCGGCATCGCTCAGTCGCCGCGCGATGGTATGCGGCACGATATGGCGCGGCGAACCGCCCAGCAGCGGCTGCGGATGGCTGATCAGCACGATGCCGCGCGGCGAGCCCGCAGGCTCCGTGACGGTCAGCTGGATCTGGCCGGCGGGGCCGGAGAGGAAACGCTGCTGCGGGCGGGGCGTGGACATGCCTGCGGCATACAGGCTTCCACGCCCCGCCTCCAGCCTTGCCAGACTACTCCGGCTGGTAGTTGACGCTGCGCAGCAGCTCGCCGGCGCGGTTGATCTCGGCGGCGATGAACTGCTTCGTCTCCTCGATGCTCTCGGTCACCGGCTCCAGCACCTGGCGGGTCAGGCGCTCGACCATGGCGGGCTCGCGCATGGTCTCCTGCATCAGCGCATTGACCCGCTCGCAGATCTCGCGCGGGGTGCCCTTGGGCGCCCAGACGCCGTACCAGGACTGGAACTCGTAGCCGGGCAGCCCGCCTTCGGCCATGGTCGGCACGTCCGAGGCCAGCGCCGAGCGCTGCGCCGTCGCGATGCCCACCGCGTTGATCTTGCCGTCGCCGCGCGCCGGCAGCAGGGCGAAGCAGGGGTCGATCAGCAGCTGCACGCTGCCGCCCATCAGGTCGGTCAGCGCCGGCTGGGTGCCGCGATAGGTCACCATGTCGAGGTCGAGCCCGGTGCGGCGCAGGAACTCGATGGTGGCCAGGTGTCCGGCCGAGCCCAGCGAGGAGATGGCGATGTTCCATTCGCGCGGCTTGGCCTTCGCCGCGGCGATGATGTCCGGCAGTGTCTTCTGCGGCCGGGTGCCGGAGGAGACCATCACGAGGGGGGCCTTCGCCGTGCGCGCCATCACCTCCAGATCCTTCTGCGGATCGAAGGTGGCGCCCTTCAGCACCAGCGGCATGACCGCCGTGTTGAAGGCCGAGGCCAGGAGAGTGTAGCCGTCATTCGGCGCGGTCAGCACCGCGTTGGTGCCGATCAGCCCGGCGCCGCCGGTGCGGTTCTCGGCGATGGCGGTGGCGCCGAGCTTCTCGGTCAGCCGCTGCGCCAGCAGCCGGCCGAGCGTGTCGTTGGCGGCGCCCGGCGGCCAGGGCACGATGACGCGGATCTGCTTGCCGCGCGGCCAGGATTCCTGGGCCTGGATGGCCGGGGCGGCGAGCAGGGAGGCGGCGGCGGCACCCGTGCCGAGCAGCAGAGAACGCCTGTTCATGGCTTGTGTTCCGATGGTTCTTGGCTTGGACGTTGCGGTGGGACGGCGCCGGACGGGCCGGCGCCGGGAGGCATCAGCCCTGGGCGAGCTCTTGCGCCTGGGCCTCGGTCAGCGGCAGCAGCGGCGGGCGCAGCCGCATCCAGCTGGCCTGGCCGGTGCGATGCGCGGTCATCGCCTTCAGCGAGGCCATCTGCGGATATTTCGACGCCTTGTTGCGGGCGGCGACGATGCGGGCCTGGGCGGCGTCGACCTCGGCAGCCTTCGCCGCGTCATCCGCATGGGCGTAGACGAAGGCCAGGTCGCGGGCGACCAGGTTGGAGGTCGCGGTGATGCAGCCGGCGCCGCCCTTGCGGCGCAGCGGCAGCAGCAGCGGATCGGCCCCCGCCAGCACCGAGAAGCCCGGGAACTTCTCGACCATGGCTTCCATGTTGGCGAGCTCGCCGGCAGAATCCTTGATGCCGACAATGGTCTCGGGGAAGGCGGCCAGCAGGCGCTCGATCACCGCGTGGCTGATCGGCACCGCCGACATCTGCGGGATGTGGTAGAGCACCACGCGCAGCCGGCTGTCGCCGATGCGCTGCAGGATCTCCGAATAGGCGGCGAAGACGCCGTCGTCGGAGACGCCCTTGTAGTAGAAGGGCGGCAGCATGACGACGGTGGTGACGCCGCAGGACAGCGCATGCTTGGTCAGCGCCACCGTCTCGGTAAAGGCCGCGACGCCCGTCCCCGGCAGCAGCTTTTCCGGCGCCACGCCGGCGGCGACGGTCGCCTCCAGCAGCGCCTGCCGCTCGGCGACGGAAAAGGAATTCGCCTCGCCGGTGGTGCCGAGCATGGCGATGCCGTCGCAGCCTTCGGCCAGCAGCCACTTGGCATGCTCGGCGAAGGCGGCGTGGTCGGGATTCAGCTGAGCATCAAGCGGGGTGAGGGCGGCGCTGAACACGCCGCTCGGGCCACGCAGGGCAGGGGTGGTCATGCGGCGGTCTCCTTGACCCAGGCCTCGTCCACCGAGACGTATTTGATGGCCTGGCGATAGACGGTGTAGGCGATGTGCAGCCGGCCATCCGCCGTCTGGGTGATCGAGGGGTAGGAGAATTCGCGGTTCAGCCCCTCGCGCGAATTGTTGGTCATGCAATAGCCGTCGCCGGTCTCCAGGTTGCGGCGATGCGGCCAGCTGCGGCCGCCATCCTCGGAGATCGCCAGCGTCATCGGCGCGCGGGGCACGCCCCAGAAGGTGCTGCGGCGGCTGGTGTCGATGGCGCCGACCACCTTGCCGTCGTCGCTGTCGTCCTCGATGTCGTCATAGAGCGACAGGCGCCGCTCGGTCGCATCCGCGGCGCTGCTTTCGTTGAAGACCATGGCGAGATGGCCGTTGGCCAGCCGCGCCACCTGGATCGAGGAGTTGTTGTTCGGCAGCTCGGTCGGCTCCGGCGCGCTCCAGCTTCGGCCGAGATCGCTCGAGCGCGAGACATAGACATTGTCCGCCCAGCGGCTGCGGTAGAAGGCGGCCAGCGTGCCATCCTGCAGGTCGAGGATGTTCATGTGCACGCAGCCCAGGCTCCCGGGCACCGCCACCTCCTGCCAGGACCGCCCCTGGTCGGAGGAGATCATGACCGCGCTGGTATCCTCGTCGCCGACCCATTTGCGGCCTGGGGTGCTGGCGCAGATCCAGATCGGCAGCAGCCAGTCGCCGTTCGACAGCACCGTGACCGGCTGGCGCATGAAGGTGCCCCCGCCCGGGCGCTCGCCGAACAGGGTGCCGATCGGGCCCCAGCTGCGGCCATTGTCGGTGGAGATGCGGCGGCGGACGATCGCCGTGTCCTGGTTGCCGGAGATCTGCGCCGTCCAGATCAGCCAGAGCTCGCCATTCGGCGCCGGGAAGAGCAGCGGGTTCTGCTCCGAGCGGGTCGGGTCGTCCGACAGCCGGACCGGCGCCGACCAGCGGTCGCCCTCCAGGCGGGAGAAATAGGCGGAGATGTCGGGCACCCCCTCCTGGGTGCCGCCGAACCAGACCAGGCCGAGCGAGCCGTCCGGCAGCGGCGTCAGGTTGGCGGCGTGGCTCTGCACCGTCGCCGGCGGCAGGTAGCATTCGCGGCGCGCGGGGTCGTCGCCAGCGGGCAGCACATGGCCGGCCTCGCCGAGCAGCAGCTTGCCAGAGGGATCGGCGCTGATCATGGCGGGGGTCCTTTCAGAAGGCGGCCTGGTAGATCGACAGGATCTGCGCCTGGCTCAGATCGCGGGGATTGTTGTCGAGCAGCCGGCGGATGGCATGCGCCTCGGCCGCCATGGTGCCGAGGTCGTCCTGCGGCACGCCGAGCGCGGACAGCTTCATCTCGATGCCGAGCGCCGCGCAGAAGCCATGCGTCGCCGCGCGCACCGTCGCCTCGTCGGAGGAGGCGGGCAGGCCCAGCGCCTCGAGCACCAGCGCCGTCTTCTCGGGCGCGGCCGGCGCGTTGAAGGCCAGGGTGTGCGGGAAGACCAGGGCGCAGGCCAGGCCATGCGGGATGTGGTGGCGGGTGCCCAGCGGATAGGCCACCGCATGGCCGGCGGTGGTGTTCACCGGGCCCAGGCAGAAGCCGCCATACATCGAGGCCAGCGCCAGGCCGGCGCGGGCTTCGCGGTCGCTGCCGTCAGCCACCGCGCGCTTCAGGAAGCGGCCGACCAGGCGGATGCCCTCCAGCGCATAGACGTCGATCAGCGGATGCGCCTTCCGGCTGGTGAAGGCCTCGACGCAATGCGCCATGGCGTCCACGCCCGTCGCCGCGGTGACGGCGGCCGGCACGGTCAGCGTCAGGTCGGGATCGACAATGGCGATATCGGCCAGCATGTGGCGGCTCTGCACCGCCGCCTTGTTCTGCGTCGCCGGGTCGGTGACCAGCGAACGGGTGCCGCCCTCGCTGCCGGTGCCGGCGGTGGTCGGCACCTGGAACAGCGCGACGCTGCGGCCCTTGACCTTCTCAGGCCCGACGACCTCGGCGAAGGACTGGCCGCTGCCCGGCAACACGGCCACCAGCTTGGCCAGGTCCATCGCGCTGCCGCCGCCGAAGCCGATGACGAGATCGGGTTTTACCTGCTCGGCAACGGAAAGAAGTGTCTCCAGGTTGGGCAGGTCGGGCTCGGGCTTCACCTCGCCGAAGACGGTGACCTCCCCCGGCAGGTCGAGCAGCCCGACGCGCCCGGCATTGAAGGCATCGGCCACCACCAGGATGCGGCCATGGCCCCGCTCACGCGCCCAGTGGCCGGCTTTCGCCACCAGCCCGCTGCCGAATTCGATGATGGCGGGGCGGGCGATCTCGATCGGGGTGGTCAGGCCGGTCATGGCGGGCTCCACGGGAAGAAAGGTCATGGGCGAGAGGGCAGGGCGATGGCGCCGAGCGACAGGCGGGCGGCCTCCGACAGCTCGGCCACCACCGCCTGCAGCCGCGGCAGGCCGGCGGCGACGAAGCTTTCCAGCGGCGCGCG
Source organism: Teichococcus deserti (assembly GCF_001982615.1). GTDB lineage: Bacteria > Pseudomonadota > Alphaproteobacteria > Acetobacterales > Acetobacteraceae > Pseudoroseomonas > Pseudoroseomonas deserti. Next base: position 4,985 of record NZ_MLCO01000309.1, read on the forward strand.
GCTGGCCTCGATGGTCAGGCTGACGCCGGCGCAGGGCTGGCCCTCGGCGTCCAGGATCGGCGCGGCGACGGTGCGCAGCCCATAGGCGTTCTCGCCGTCGGAAATGGCATAGCCCTGCGCCCGCACCGCATCGAGCCGGGCCAGCAGCGCGTCCATCTCCGTGAGCGTCCGTTCGGACAGCTTCACCCGGGCGCGCTGCTCCAGGTGAGAGACCTGCTGGTCGCGGGGCAGGAAGGCGAGGATGGCGTGGCCCAGCGCGGTGGCATAGGCGCCGACCCGGGCGCCGGCCGGGCGCTGCACCCCGTGCCGCTCCAGACCCTGCTGGATGCGGGCCAGGTAGATCACCTCGCCCCCCTCCAGCGCGCCAAGCGAGGCGGCATCGCCCAGCTCCGGCACCAGCTCGCGCAGCAGCGGCCGGGCATGGTCGGGCAGGCCGCGCGCGGCCAGCGCCGAGAAGCCGAGCTCCAGGCATTTCAGGGTCAGGCGGAAGCGCCGGCTGGCGGGCACGGCGCGGAGATAGCCGAGCTCCTCCAGCGTGTGGATCAGGCGGAAGGCGGTGCCACGGTCGAGCTCGGCCCGCGCCGCGATCTCGGCCAGGGTCAGTTCGGGCAGGTCGGGGCCGAAGGCCTTCAGCACCGCGAAGACCTTGGCCGCGGACTGAACGGTGTTCTTCGGATTGCCGACCCCCTTGCGGGGCGCGGCGGCGGCCTGGACGGGGGTCACCGTTTCCTCTGTCATGTTCGGAATCCGAACACTTGTTCGTTGGGCTCGATCATCATGCCAGCGCCCGCCTCCTGTCAATCGCTTCGCGCGGCCTCACAGCGAGCTGCCGCCGCAGATCACGATATTCTGCCCGGTGATGGCCGCGGCGTCCGGCGCCAGCAGGAAGGCGACCGTGGCGGCGACCTCCTCGGGGCGGATCAGCCGGCCGATCGGCGGCAGCTTCGGCACCGAATGGGCCCGCGCCGGGTCGCGCAGCATCGGCGTGTCGGTGGCCGCCGGGGAGACCAGGTTCACCGTGATGCCGCGCGGCGCCAGCTCGGCCGCCCAGGAGCGCGACAGCCCGGTCAGCGCCGACTTGCTGGCGGCGTAGTGGCTGCGCCCGGCTGCGCCATTGGCGGTGCGGCTGCCCAGCAGGACGATGCGGCCACCCTCGGGCATGGCGGGCGCCAGCCGGTCGGCCAGCAGGGCGGCGGCCTGGACATGCACCTGCCACATCGTCGCGCCGCGGGCGTGGTCCAGGCTGCCCAGCGGCTGGGCACCCATCAGCCCGGCAGCATGCACCAGCGCGGTGGCCGTCAGCCCTTGCAGCGCCGCCTCCAGGCTGGCGGGATCGGCCAGGTCGGCGGGGCGATGGGCGAAGCCGGCCCCGCTGATGGCCGGGGCGCTGCGGCTGAGGCCGGTGACCTGCCAGCCATCGGCCAGCAGGCGGCGGGCGATGGCCTCGCCGATGCCGGAGCTGGCGCCGGTGACCACGGCATGGCGCGTCATGTCCATGGAGTTCTTTCCTTCCCGAGAGACTGCTGCCCCAGTCTTACGAACGACAACAATCGTTCGCAATCCGAACTTCATGCTGCGGCCCCCCGCCTCGCGCTGCGTTGCGAGCAGCGGTATCCTGTCGGCCACGTCGGAGAAGAGGCTGAGGGATGGCGATGCCTGTCGAAGAGGAACTGATCGAGCGCTTCACGCGCTACCTGGCGGTGACCAGCCAGAGCGATGCCCGCGCCAAGGTGCTGCCCAGCACCCCGGGCCAGCGGGTGCTGGCCGAGCTGCTGCAAGGCGAGCTGGAGGCGCTTGGCCTGAAGGACGTCCATCTGGACGAGAACGGCAACCTGACCGCGCTGCTGCCGGGCAATGTCCCTGACGCGCCCTGCATCGGCTTCGTCACCCATCTCGACACGGTCGATGTCGGCCTGTCGCCGCAGATCCACCCGCAGCGCCTGCGCTTCGAGGGCAGGGACCTCCTGCTCAATGCCCAGCAGGACATCTGGCTGCGCGTCGCCGAGCACCCCGAGATCCTGCCTTATGCGGGGGAGGAGATCATCTTCAGCGACGGCACCAGCGTGCTCGGCGCCGACAACAAGGCGGCGGTCGCCGTGGTGATGACGCTGCTGGCGACGCTCCGGCGCGAGCGGCCGCGGCATGGCGACATCGCGGTCGCCTTCGTCCCCGATGAGGAGATCGGGCTGCGCGGCGCCAAGGTGCTGCAGCTCGACCGGTTTCCGGCCGCCTTTGCCTATACCATCGACTGCTGCGAGCGCGGCGAGGTGGTCTACGAGACCTTCAGCGCCGCCAGCGTCGCCATCGAGATCACCGGCGTCACCGCGCATCCGATGTCGGCCAAGGGGGTGCTGGTCAACCCGATCCTGGTGGCGCGGGCGCTGATGGAGCTGTTCGACCCGCTGCAGACGCCGGAGCACACCGACGGCCGCGACGGCTACTGGTGGTTCAACGGCATCACCGGCGACCAGAGCAGCGTGCGCCTGGCCATGTCGATCCGCGATTTCGACGGCGTCCGCTTCGACCAGCGCAAGGCCTTCGTCGAGCAGGCGGTGGCCGAGATCCGCCAGCGCTTCCCGCGCGCCCGCATCGACTGCCGCATCGAGGAAAGCTACCGCAACATCGCCGAAAGCCTGGGCAACGACCGCCGGCCGGTGGAGCTGATCCTGCAGGCGCTGGGCGATCTCGGCATCCAGCCCAAGGTGATCCCGATGCGCGGCGGCACCGACGGCTCGGCGCTGTCGGCGCGCGGCATCCCGACGCCGAACTTCTTCACCGGTGCGCTGAACTTCCATTCGCGCTTCGAGTTCCTGCCGGTCAGCGCCTTCGCCGATTCCTTCCGCGTCGCGCTGCGGATCTGCGCGCGGGCGGCGGAGCCCGGCTGAGCCGCCGCCGCCGCGCCCGGCCTCCTGCCCCTCAATCCTCGGGCGGGATCGCCTTCTGCACGTCGGAATCGATGGCGGCGATGGCGGCGCGCATCGCCGCCATCAGCCGCGCCGCCTCGAGCGGGCTGAGCACCAGGAAGGGCGCCTCCGCCTCCTCCTTCATCTCGATGACGACGAAGCCGTCGCGATTGGCGAAGGCCCGCAGCTCCCCGTAGAAGGGGTCGTCCTGCGGGTGGACCATTTCTGCCATGCTGGCCTCCTGGATACCTGCCGGCTGTAGCCGATCGCGGCACGCCGGAGCAACGGCCGCCCTGCCGCCGCTGCCCCGCCCGGATGATTCGACGGCGGCTGCGAGAAATGTGCTGCGGCGCGCCGCCCGCTTTGGCATAAGCCGCGTTGAGGCCCTGGGCTGATCGAGAAGGTGTCGAAGAGCATGCGGCGGCGCACCGCCCCCCTGTTGGCAGCCACGGCGCTGCTCGCGCTCGGCGCGGGCGCAGCCGAGGCGCAGCGCGTCACCACGGCCTTCGCCGTCGGCGCCGTGGTGCCGTCGCCCTCCTGCATCGCCTCGGTCGCCTCGCGCGAGCTGCTGGCGGTGCGCTGCTCCGGCCCCGTCTCCTTCGTCGCCCAGGCCACCAGCCTGTCGGCGCATGACTCCGCGGCGCCTGGCATGCCGAGCCTGTCCGTCTCGCTGCTGTCGGAGGCAGGGCCTGCCGTGCTGCAGGGCACCGCGCCGCACCCGGCCTTCGCCGAGGGCGTGCTGATCACCGTCATCTACTAGGGATCAATAGGTCACGGTCACCTGGATCGTGTCGATATAGGTCCCCGGCGGCACGTTCTGCCCCGCCGGCAGCCGGCCATAGACCGAATGGGCCCGTCCGGCGCCCAGCAGGAACAGCGGCGCATTGCCGGAGACGAAGCTGGTGCCGGCGGTGCCGTCGCCCCAGATGCCGGCCCCGGCATTGTCCGTGTAGAGCTGGTAGGCGAGGCGGCTGCTGCCGCTGGTCAGCCGCCGCGCCGCGAAGCTGCCGCCGCCGCCGGCCGAGAGCTTGATGGTATAGTTCAGGTTGACCACCAGCAGCGCCACGCAGGTCAGGGTGATGGTGCCGACCGAGCTGGTCAGGCCCGGCGCGCGCGGCGAGTAGTGGCCGAAGGCCAGCGGCGTCGCGGTCACGGTGCAGGCCGCCTGCGCCGCGGCCGGCAGCAGCAGCAGCCCGGCGAAGGGCAGGAGGGCTCTCAGCGGCATGGCAGGGGTCCGATCAGCGGCAGCTCGCCGGGCGTGGGGGTGAAGTCGAACGCGACGCGGCAGCCTCCCCCTTCGGGCAGGGCGACGGTCAGCCGGTTGCGCGGCTGCAGCGCGGTGACGAAGACCTCGCCGTCATAGCCGACCGGCAGGGGGGCGCCGCCCTCGGGGGTGGCGATGCTGCCGAGCGGCAGCGGCTTGCCCGCGGCATCCACCAGCCGCAGCCGCGCCGCCGCGCTGCGGGTGACGGGGAAGCGCACGACGACGCCGGCGCGCTCGCGCGGGGTGACCATGCGGGTGGTGTCGCCAACCGCCGCATCGGCCGGCACGTCCTCCGGCGCGATGCCCAGGCGGTTGCCCTCATAGGCGCGCAGATCCGGCACCAGCAGCCGGCCGCGGGCGTTGGTGGCGCCGACCGGGCGGTTCTCCTGCACCACGCCGATGCCGGCCTGGCCGGTCTCGACCACCGCGAAGGCGTTCTGCACCGGATTGGACAGATAGACGCCGCCGCCCACCGTCGAGATGGCGCCGCGCGCCTCGGCCCGCAGCGCGGTGTCGCCGCCCAGCCGGTCGACGCCGCCCAGCACCCGCCCGGCCGCGCCGCGGTATTCGAGCTCGCCCAGATAGCGCGGGATGCCGCCCTCCGAGGCATAGGCGCGCCAGCCGAGGTCGCCATTCGCCACCGCCGCCTGCTGCGCCTGCAGCGCGCCGTAGCTGCGGCCCTGGTCGAGCGAGGCGCTGGCCGCCCCCGTGGTCCGGTCGCCGAGCGCGAAGGACAATCCGAACAGAAACCCCTCGCCGCTGTTGCCGGTCAGGTCGGTGAAGCCGGTGGCGTAGAAGCTGGTCCGCTCGGACAGCGAGCGGGTGTAGCTGACGGTGACGATCGAGGCGTCGGGCAGCGTCGCCAGCGCCGGGCGGTCGCGCAGGCGGCGGCGCAGCCCGGCATCGCGCTTCACCTCGGCATAGGCGAAGGACAGCGCGCCGCCCAGGACCGGCAGCGAGGCGCTGGCGCGCAGGATCCGCCGCGGATAGTCGGCGCCGTCCAGCGCCGCGACATCGGCGAAGCCGGGGCTGGCCCAGGTGACCGAGCCGCCGAAGCTGAGGCCGAGCGTGGTGCGCTCGAAGCCGGCGCCGAGCTGCCAGCCGTCCAGTGTGCCGCCATCCTCCGCCCGCGCCTGGCTGGCCGCGCCCGAGAGCGAGACCGAGCCGATCGCGCCCACCCCCAGCACCAGGCCGGCGCCGCCCATCATCAGTTCCGCGCCGCCCTCGGCATGGCCCTCGATGGTCAGCGCGCTGGTCAGGCCATACCGGCCGGAGATGATGCCGACGGGCGGGCCGTAGCTGTCGCTGACCAGGCCATAGTCGCGCCGCACCCAGCCGAGCTCGGCCGAATAGGTCAGCAGCCCCGGCGCCAGCAGGGCGGAGGAGGCGTAGAAGGGCAGGGTGCTGGTGGTCTCGCGGCCGAGCGCGTCGCGGACCCGGACGGCGACCTCGCCGGCGCCGGTGATGACCGGCAGCTGGCGCACCACGAAGGGGCCGGAGCCGGTGGTGGTGGAAAGCTGCTGCACGCCGTTGACCAGCACGTCGACGGTCGAGGGCACCGCGGCCGAGCCGGTCACCACCGGCACCGGGAAGGTCACCAGGTCGGGGCGCAGGCCGAAGTTGCGCGCCACCTGCAGCCCGCCCAGCCGCACCGGCCGGGTCCAGGACAGCCCGCCGCTGATCAGGTCGCCGGCCTGGTAGCGGCGCAGCCGGTCCTCGTCGTCGCGGGTGAAGGTGGTGCCCAGGCGGACGATCGATTCCTGCCCGGCATAAGCGGTGGTATAGGCCAGCAGGTCGCTGCTGACGACGCCGAAGGGGCCGAAGACGCGGGCCTCGGCATAGCCGGCGCCGAGCGTCCGGCCATTCGCCGAGGTGACGTTGACGTCGTAGTTCAGCAGCGCCCCCAGCGCGCTTTCCGAATGCGCCCGCGCGTCCGGCCGCGCCGCGGCCCCGAGCTCGGCCGGAACCCGGCTGCTGTCCTCGGCGGTGAAGAGGATGCGCGAATTGGCCTCGTCCAGCCGGAAGCGCAACCCGGGCAGCCGGTCGAGCGGGATCATGGTGCGCGCTGGAATGGCGGGCGAGACGGCGATGCCCAGGCTGCGCAGGTCCTCGGCCCGGGCGCTGAGCACGCCGTCGCGGTCGGCGAAGGTGCCGATGGTGTTGGTGCTCTCCTCGTTGACCACGACGTCGAGCAGCAGCGTCCGCTCGGCCGCCTGCGCCGGGGCCGCCGCCGTCCCGGAGGCGCCGATGCCGGCCAGCAGGGCGAGCATGGCGCGCCGCGCCCGCATCGCCGGCCTAGGGGCTGACCGGGACATCCACGGTGAAGCGGCCCGCCTCGCCGGTGCCGCTGGCCTGCACCGTGCTGCCCGGGCGCAGCGTCGCGCCGCGGGCCAGCCAGCGCCGCTCCTGACCGGGCAGGACATAGGGGTTTTCCGGTCCGGTCAGCGCCAGCGGGCCGCGGCCCCCGGCCGGCATCAGGGTCAGCTGCGCCAGCTGCGCCCGCCGGGTGCCGCGGTTGACGACGGTCAGCTCGCCGCCCGGGCGCAGCTGCCATTCCAGCTCGGCGCGGCCATTGACGGCGGCCTGGGCGAAGACCGGGATCGACAGGCGCAGCGCGAAGCGGATCTGCTGGCCGGAATCGGTCGGCCCCGGGATCTGGTCGACCAGCAGGCGGTAGGCGGTCTCGCGCCCCTGGGCCGGGGCGCGCAGCACCATCCGCACCACCTGCGAGGCGCCGGGGGCGAGCTGGAACAGCGGCGGGCTGACCAGCAGGTCCTGGGTCGGCGTCAGCTGGTCGGAGGTCACGTCCTGGGTCCAGGCGAAGGCGCGCACCTGCACCGAGGTCGGCGTGGTGTCGCGGTTGGTCACCGTGATCACCCCGGCCTGCTGCCCGGGGGCGAGGTCGGCGGAGACCGGCGCGACCTCGATGGCGCCGGCCCTCGCCGGGCGCGGCGCCCAGGCCAGCGCGGCCAGCGTCAGGCCGCCGCCGGCCTGCAGCAGCAGCTGCCGGCGAGGGCGCAGGATGGGGTTTCCGGGCATGGCGTCCTCTCCCCCTTCAATAGGTCAGGGTGACGGTGACGGTGTCCGTGTAGCTGCCGGGCTGCGGCCGCTGGTTGGCGGGCACCCGGCCATAGACGGTGATCGCCTGGTTGGTGCCGGTGCCGGTGCCGGCCTGGGTGTCGGTGCCGGTGGTCTCGCCCCAGACGGCGGTGCGCGAGGCGTCGCGATACAGCACGTAGTTCAGCGTGGTCGAGGTGCCGGCGCTGGTCATGGCGCGGGCGGTGGCGCTGGCCGCGGTGCCGAGGTTGAGGGCGATGGTGTAGGGGGTGTTGGTGGTGCAGAGCACCGTCAGCGTCGAGGTCTGGTCGCTGGCCGCGGTCGGCGTGTAGTCGCCGAAGGCCAGGTTGGTGGCGGTAACCGAGCAGAGCTTCAGCACCGTTGCCGTCACCTGGAAGCTGCTGGTCGCGGTGGTGGTCTGCGCCGCCGCCGGCGTCACCAGCGTGGCGGCGAGGACGCCACCGGCAAGGAGGACGGCGAAGCGCGTCGACGGCCGAGGGGACGGCCGGGG
>NZ_MLCO01000310.1 GCF_001982615.1 Teichococcus deserti
ATCACGGGCTGGCGGGGATGGCGATGCGCCCCCGCCAGCCCGTGATCATGCGGCGGCGGCCGTCGGCCGCAGCAGGTCAGCGCGGGCCTGCAGCCGGGCGCGCAGCGCGGCGGGCAGCTGGCGCGACGACTTGACGCGCGGCGCCGGCAGCTCGCCGGTCGCGGCGGCCGCCGCGCCGTAGCGGGCGACATAGTCGGCGTGGTTGTCGAAGCGGCGGCGGGTGACGTTGTCGACGAAGGTCTCCGCCGCCACGCCCTCGGCCAGGATCAGCGCGTGGTCGTCGAGCTCGATGTGGAAGTAGGTGAAGCGGGGCGCCGGTGCGGCGACACGGCGGATGCTGCCGCCATTGACCAGGGCGCCGGCCTGGACCAGCAGCCCGTCCAGCGCCAGGGCATGGTCGGGCGAGACATAGAGGTCGCGCTGCGGCAGGTTCTCGGCCAGGGCGCCGGCCTGGATCCGGATCGGGACGTCGCGCGCCGGGTCGGCGAAGACGGCGACGACGCTCTGGCGGCCGATCCAGCGGATCGGGCGGGCCTCGCCCGCGGCGGTCAGCACGGCGTCGCCAATGGCCAGCGTCTCGATGGCGCGCGGGCCGCCGGGCGTGGCGATGGCGGTGCCGGCCAGGAAGCAGACGGTCATCGCGGCGGTGCTGAACGGGCTGATGGGCGTGTTGAGGGCCAGGCTGCCGTCATTCGACAGAAAATAGGTGTCGTCGCGACCCATCATATCGGCGGTATGACCGATCCAGCCGTCGCCGGAATGGCCGAGATATTCGAGCGTCGGATCGTCGAGGCTGCTGTTCTGGACGGTGATGTAGTCGCCGAGGTCGAAGCTGCTGTCGCCGGTCCCATCATCCGCCGTGCTGGTCGAGGCGGTGGCGGCCGACAGGATGAGCCACTGGTTGCTGCCGCCATCATACCCGACCTGGTAGTAGTAGAGCGTGGTGTAGGACGCCATGGTGACCTTCCGTCCGTCAGAGGCGCCAGCATCCCCGGATACCGATCCGCCTTGGGTCTGCGCTATCACGCGCCGGTGATTGCGATAAGGGACCGATCCCGCTTTGGTCCGCGACCTCGGCTCGGACAAGGCCGGCAGCGGCGCGAAGCTCGCAAGCGGAGACAGCACCCGTTCCGAGCGCGCCACAGTTCGTCACTCGACATTAAAATTTCTTCATGTTGAGCTTGTCCTGCCACCCGGCCTGTCAATCCAGGCGTGCCGGTGCCTGCGGGAGATCGCCATGCCGCTCAGCCACCCAGCCGTGCAGAGGGAGACGATCTGGCGGGCGACGGAGGAGCTGCAGTCCTGGGAGGCGGTGGTGGCGCGGCTGACGCGGGATTATGCCGCGGCGAAGACGGCGCTGGGCCGGCGGCCGGCCGATGCGGCGGCGCGGGAGGCTTTCGTGGCGCGGGGCGACCGGCTGATGGAGGCGATGGTGGAGCGGCATCGCCGCGAGAAGGTGCTGGAGCGGATCCGCAAGCGCTTCAGGCTTTGAACAACCGAAACAAGATGGGGGACCGGGGGAATTCCTCCCCCCGGCCTTCCTGCTTGCTTACTTCGCCGTCCTGACTTCCTGCGCCAGCGTCTGCTCGTCGACGCGCGGCGTGTAGGTCAGCCCGCGGCGCGTGGCCCAGACCGACTTCTGGATATGCAGCGGGACGATGGCGACGTCCTGCATGGCGGTGCGCATGGCTTCCTGCAGCAGCTTCTCGCGCGCGCCGTCATCCATGGTGGCGAGGCCGCGGGCGGTGATCTCGTCGACCGCGGCATTGGCGTAGCGGCCGTAGTTGGACAGGCCGAGCCCGTTGTTCGGCCCGCGCCCGCCCAGGATGGAGCGCAGCGAGGTCGAGGGCTCGCCGGTGCTGTTGGCCCAGCCCAGCAGATAGGCCGAGGCCTCGAAGCGGTTGAGGCGGCCGATCAGCGTGGCCAGCGGCTGGGCGTCGACCGCGGTCTTGACGCCGATGCGGGCCCACATCTGCGCCACGACCTGCAGGATCTGCGCGTCGTTGACGTAGCGGTCGTTGGGACCGCGCAGCGTGATGGTCAGGCCGTTGGGGTAGCCGGCCTCGGCCAGCAGCTTCTTGGCGCGGTCGACGTCGTAGCGCGGCACGGCGATCGAGGGGTCGTAGCCGAAGGCGCCCTGCGGCATGAACTGGCCGGTGGGGACAGAGGCATTCTCCATCACGCGCTGGGCGATGGCCTGGCGGTTGATGGCGATGGACAGCGCCTCGCGGACGCGGTGGTCCTGCAAGGGGTTCTTGTCCAATGCCTCGCCGTTCGGGCCCGTCACGTCCGGCGTGGCGCCATCCCGGAAGACGTCAAGCCCGAGAAAAATCAGGCGCAGGCTGGTGCCTTCGGCGATGGTGATGCGGCTGTCGGTGCGCAGCTTGCCCAGGTCCTGCGTCGGCACATTGTCGATCATCGCGACATCGCCCGACAGCAGGGCGGCGACGCGGGCACCCGAATTGGTGATGATGCGGTACTCGACCCGCTGCCATTCCGGCTTGGTGCCCCAGTAGCTGTCGTTCCGCGTCATCACCACGCGGTCGTTCGGCGCGTAGGAGACGAAGCGGAAGGGGCCGCTGCCGATCGCCACCTTGTCGCTGGCGAAGGCGGCCGAGGCGACGCCGGCGCCCAGGCTGCGCGGCATGATGAAGACCGTCGCCAGATCGTTGGCCAGCAGCGGATAGGGCGAGGCGGTCTTGAAGCGGATGGTCTCGGCGTCGACCACCTCCACGCCGGTGATGGCGCGGGTGTAGACGGCGAAGGAGCTCGGGCTCTGCACCGTGGGGACGCGGGCGACGGAATAGGCCACGTCCTCGGCGGTCACCGGCGCGCCGTTGTGGAAGGTGGCGCCCGGGCGCAGCTTGAACTCCCAGGTGGTGTCGTCGACCAGGCGCCAGGAGGCCGCCAGCGCCGGGCGCAGCCGGGCGTTCTCGTCGCGCTGCACCAGGCCTTCGAACATATGCGCGGACAGCATGATGCTCGGCGTCAGGGTGTAGTATTGCGGGTCGATGCTGGCCGGGGGGGCGGAGACCGCCATGGACAGCGTCTGCGCCCCGGCGGTGCCGGCCAGCAGGGTGGCGCCGAGGACGGCGCCGGTGATCTTCGAGAAAATGGTCATGCGCGGTCGTCCTGCGTCCAGCCCAGCTCTTCATGCACCAGGCTCGCCCAATAGGCGGAGCCCAGCGCCAGGGCCTCGTCGTTGAAGTCGTATTTCGGCGTGTGCACGTTGTGGAAGCTGCCGTCGGCGTTCATGCCGTTGCCGATGCGCATGAAGACGCCCGGCTTCTTCTGCAGCATATACGCAAAGTCCTCGCCGCCGGTGCTCATCGGGAACTCGCCGACCGCGGCCTCGCCGACCAGGGCGGCGGCGGCGGCATTGGCCACCGGCACCTTCTCGGCGGCGTTCACCGTGGGCGGGCACAGCACGTCATAGGTGAAGCTGGCGGTGCAGCCATGGGCGCTGGCCAGGGTCTCGGCCAGTTCCTGCAGGCGGCGGCGGATCATCGCCTGGGCCTCGGGGCGGAAGTAGCGCGCGGTGCCGCGCACCACGGCCTTGGCCGGCATGACGTTGGGCGAGCCGAAGGTGCCGCCGCTGACATGGCCGACGGAAAGTGCTGCGCTTTCGGTGGGCTTCAGGTTGCGCGGCAGGATGGTGTGCACGGCCAGCAGGAAATGGCCCAGCACCACGGTGACGTCGGTCGCCAGGTGGGGCGCGGCGCCGCCATGGCCGCCGGTGCCGTGGAACTCGACGCCCCAGAAATCGGCGCCGGCCAGGATCGGGCCGGGGCGCGTCGCGAACTGGCCGACGGCCAGCCCGGGGGTGTTGTGCATGCCGTAGACGCTGTCGACGGGGAAGCGGTCGAACAGCCCGTCCTTCAGCATGGCGTCGGCGCCGGTGCCGGCCTCCTCGGCGGGCTGGAAGATGAACTGCACGGTGCCGGCGAAATCCGGCTTCCGCGCCAGGTACTTGGCCGCGCCCAGCAGCATCGCGGTGTGGCCGTCATGGCCGCAGGCATGCATCTTGCCGGGGATGGTGGAGACGTGCTCGAACTCGTTCTCCTCCTGGATGAACAGCGCATCCATGTCGGCGCGCAGGCCAATGGCGCGCTGGCCGGGGCGGCTGCCCTTCAGCGTGCCGACCACGCCGGTGCCGCCGATGCCCTCGGCGACGTCCAGGCCCCATTCGCGCAGCTTGGCGGCGACGATGCCGGCGGTGCGCACCTCCTCGAAGCGGGTCTCGGGGTGGCGGTGGATGTCGCGGCGGATCTCGATGAGCTCCGCCTCGAAGCCCTTGATCTCCTCCAGGATGTCCTGGCGCATGGCGGTTTCCTTGTTGCTTGGTCCGGTGCCGAAGGCGGGCGAAACTGAGCCGGCGGGCTGCCCCGGTCAACGGGCTGCGGGCCGGTAAGTGTAGACATACTTCCAACATAATGGATGATGCGCGGCATGACCGCCCCGCGAGGCCCGCTGCCCATGACCGAGACCCTGCTGATCCGCGACGCCGGGGAAGCCGACCTGCCGCGCCTGCTGGCCATCATCAACCAGGCGATCCGCGAGACCACCGCGGTCTGGCACGTGCAGGAGACGACACTGGAGGCGCGGCGCGGCTGGCTGAGCGACCGCCAGGGCGCCGGGCGGCCGGTGCTGGTCGCCGAGCTGGACGGGGTGGTGCAGGGTTTTGCGAGCTATGGCGAGTTCCGGCCCTTCGCCGGCTTCGCGGCCACCGTCGAGCATTCGGTCTATGTCGACCCGGCGGCGCAGGGGCGAGGGCTGGGGCGGCAACTGCTGGCGGCGCTGGTCGCGCGCGCGGAAAAAGCCGGCGACGTGCATGTCATGGTCGCCGCCATCGAGGCCGGCAACGCCGCATCCATCGCGCTGCACAAGCGCGAGGGGTTCGTCGAGGCCGGGGTGCTGAAGGAGACCGGCCAGAAGTTCGGGCGCTGGCTCGACCTGCTGTTCATGACGAGGCACTTCTGACGCCCCGGCTATAAGCCCGGCGGATAGCTGCTTTCCGCGCCCCGGCGCTTCGCGGGCCGGGGCAGCCGGGCCAGACTGCCCTCCAGAAAAAACGGAGGGAACGGCGCATGACCGTGGGCGAGATGATCGTGGAGGCCCTGTTGGCGCAGGGCATCGACCGGCTGTTCTGCGTGCCGGGGGAGAGCTATCTCGGCCTGCTCGACGCGCTGCATGACCGCACAGCGATGGACACCGTGGTCTGCCGGCATGAATCGGGCGCCGGCTTCATGGCGCTCGCCGATGCGCGGCTGACCGGCCGCCCGGGCGTCGCCGCCGTCAGCCGCGGCCCCGGCGCCTGCAACGCCGCCATCGCCCTGCACACGGCGCAGCAGGACGGCGTGCCCTTCCTTCTCATCATCGGCCAGGTGGCGGCGGCCGACCTGCGGCGCGACGCTTTCCAGGAGATCGACTACGGCAAGATGTTCGGCAGCGTGGCGAAATGGGTCGCCGAGCTGACCGACCCGTCCCGCGCCGCCGAGACGCTGCGCCGCGCCCTGCAGGTGGCGACCACCGGCACGCCCGGCCCCGTGGTGCTGTCGGTGCCGGAGGACGTGCTGAACGCCGCCTGCGCCAACCCGGTGCCCGGCCCGCAGGCGCCGGTGGTGGCGGCGCCGCCGGCCGATGCGCTCGCCCGGCTGCGCGGCTGGCTGGCCGCCGCCGAGCGCCCGGTGCTGCTGGCCGGCAGCGGCATCGCGGCCCCTGGCGAGCGCGAGGCGCTGCTCGGCTTCATCGAGGCCTGGGAGCTGCCGGCCCTCGTCACCTTCCGCCGCCAGGACCTGCTGCCGAACCGGCACCGGCTCTATGCCGGCGATATGGGGCTGTCGAACCCGGCCAGCCAGATGGAAGCGCTGGGCCAGGCCGACCTGGTGCTGGCGCTGGGCGCCCGGCTGTCGGACATCAACAGCCAGGGTTATTCCTTCCCGGTCCCCGGGCAGCGGCTGGTGCACGTCCATGCCGACCCGGACGCCATCGGGCCAATCTTCCCGGCGTCGCTGGCGCTGGCCTGCCCGGCCGGCGCTTTTCTCGATGCGGTCGGCCTGCCGGACCGCCCGCCGCCGGGTGCCCGCCGCGGCTGGGTGGAGCGGCTGGGGGCGGAACGGGCCAAGATCGTGGCGCCACGGCTGCCCGAGGTCAGCGACGGCCTGGCCTTCGAGGCGGTGGCGGCGGCGATCGGCGCGGCGCTGCCGAAGGATGCCATCCTGACGCTGGATGCGGGCAGCTTCGCGGCCCCCTGCTACCGCATCGTCCCCTTCGCCCCGCCGCAGCGGCTGCTGGCGCCGATCTCGGGCGCCATGGGCTTCGGCGTCCCCGCCGCCGTGGCCGCGGCGCTGCGCGAGCCCGGGCGGACCGTGGTCTGCTGCGTCGGCGATGGCGGCTTCCTGATGACCGGCTCGGAGCTGGCGGTCGCGCTGGAGCGGCGCCTGCCGATCAAGCTGTTCCTGGCGGAGAACGGCGTCTATGGCTCGATCCGCATCCACCAGGAGCGGGAGTTTCCGGGCCGCACCACCGGCACCGGTTTTTCGAACCCCGACTTCCTGGCGATGGGCGCCGCCTATGGCGCCACCGTCACCCATATCCAGACCGCCGAGGAACTGAAGAAGATCCCGGCGATCATCGCGGCGCCGGGGCCGCAATTCGTCGTGGTGAAGACCAGCTTCGACGCGGTGAAGCCGGCGCCCAAGGGCTAGCGGCGGCGGTAGCCCTCGGCGACCACGGCGCCGAGGGCGCCCAGCAGCATCAGCACCGCCATCGGCCGCGCCGTGCCGTCGGCGAAATGGCTGAGCAGGATGCCGCTGGTGCCGGCGACGCTGAACTGCAGCGTGCCCATCAGCGCCGAGGCCGAGCCCGCCTGCGCCGCCTGGCGGGACAACGCGCCCACCGCGGCATTGGGCATGACGAAGGCGCTGAACATCATGCAGACGAAAAGCGGCGGCAGCAGCATCGCCCAATGCGTCGGCCCGGCGAAGGCGATCGCCGCCAGCACCGCCGCCGCCCCCAGGATCACCCGCGTCGCGATCTTCGGCAGCCGGTCCGCGCCCAGCCGCAGCAGCAGCGGCGGGTTCAGCTGCGAGCCCAGGATGAAGCCCGCCGCATTGATCCCGAAGAGGATGCCGAAGGTCGCGGGCTCCAGTCGGAACATGCCGACGAAGACCGCGGCCGAGCCGCCGACATAGGCGAACATCAGGAACATATTGGCGCAGCCCATCGCCACATGGCTGGTGAAGCTGCGGTCGCGCAGGATCTGCAGGTAGCGCAGCAGCTGCGCCTGGGGGCCGAGGCGCAGCCGGCGCTCGGGCGCCAGGGTCTCGGGCAGAAAGCGCCAGACCAGCGTCGCCGACAGCGCTGCATAGCAGGCGCCGAACCAGAAGATCGGCCGCCAGCCGCCGAAGGCGAGCATCAGCCCGCCCAGGCTGGGCGCCAGGATCGGCGCCGCGCCCATCACCAGCATCAGCTTCGACATCAGCCGCGCCGCCGCATGGCCGTCGGCGATGTCGCGCACCACGGCACGCGGCAGCACCATGCTGGCCGAGCCGCCGAAGGCCGCGATGCAGCGGAAGATCGCCAGGCTCTGGATGTCGGTCGACAGCGCGCAGCCGACCGTGCCCAGCAGATAGACCAGCAGCCCGGCGATCAGCGGCCGCCGCCGCCCGAGGCGGTCGCCCAGCGTGCCCTGCACCAGCTGGCCGACGGCCAGGCCCAGGAACCAGGCGGCCAGGGTCAGCTCGGCGGAGCCGTGCGGGGCGCCGAAGTCGCGCTCGATGGCGGGGAAGGCAGGCAGGTACATGTCGGTCGAGAGCGGCCCGATAGCCGTCAGGAAGCCGAGCAGCAGGGGTAGCCAGGCAGGCATGGGGAGGGCGGTCCGGGATGTCGGCAGGGGCGCCGGGAGGGGCAGGCAATGCAGGGATGGGGCCAGGGCGACAAGCGCCCGGCGCCGCGCCCCAGCATTGCACCGCAGCAGTCCTGGCCACAGCCCCAAGGCGTAATGCAGCGCCATCATCTTCCTGTGCAAGGCCCTGGCAGATATATGTCCGCAAAACAGGCAACGGCAAACGCGCTTGCCTGAACGATGGGCGTTGATGGTCTCGGATGCTGAATCCGTCATCACATGCGGCTTGCGCGGGGTCGATGCGCTCCCGGACACTCTGGGCTTCCCCGGCGCCGCGCCGGGCCAGAACTGGGAGAGCAACCGTGACGCGTTCCGCCCTTTCGGCCGCCCTTGGGGCCACAGGCCTGGCCCTCGCCTCCGCCCTCGGCCTGGCCGCGCCGGCCGCCGCCCAGCCCGCCGCCGACACCGTCGGCGCCATCCGCGCCCGCGGCGCGTTGAACTGCGGCGTCGCCGGCAATGTCGCCGGCTTCAGCCTGCCCGATGCGAGCGGCGTCTATCGCGGCATCGACGCCGACAGCTGCCGCTCGGTCGCCGCCGCCATCTTCGGCGACGCGAACAAGGTGCGCTTCATCAACACCACCTCGCAGAACCGCTTCACCGCGCTGCAGTCGGGCGAGGTGGACATGCTGGTGCGCAACACCACCTGGACCCTGTCGCGCGAGGCCTCGCTTGGCTTCGAATTCGCCACCATCAACTTCTATGACGGCCAGGGCTTCATGGTGAAGAAGTCCTCCAACGTCACCTCGGCCAGGCAGCTGGACGGCGCCACCGTCTGCGTCCAGCCCGGCACCACCACCGAGCTGAACCTGTCGGATTATTTCCGCAGCAACGGCATGAGGTTCACCCCCGTGGTGATCGAGAGCGTCGAAGAGATCCGCACCGCCTTCCTGGCCGGCCGCTGCGACGCCTATACCAACGACGCATCCTCGCTGGCCTCGTTCCGCGCGACGCAGACCACGCCGGCCGATTTCCTGCTGCTGCCCGAGATCATCTCGAAGGAGCCGCTGGGTGCCGTGGTGCGCAAGGGCGACTGGAAGTTCTTCGACATCGTCCGCTGGGCCCATTTCGCGCAGCTGACGGCGGAAGAGCTCGGCATCACCAGCCAGAACGTGGCGAGCTTCGCGACCAACACCAACCCCGACATCCAGCGCTTCATGGGCGCCAGCGGCGACCTGGGGAAGATGCTGGGCCTGGCGCCGGACTGGGCGGTGAAGCTGATCGCCCAGCAAGGCAACTTCGCCGAAGTCTGGGACCGCAACATCACGCCGCTGGGCGTGCAGCGGGGGATCAACAACCTTTGGACGAAGGGCGGCCTGCAGTATGCGCCGCCGATGCGGTAAGGGTTTTCAGAGAAGCGTCTGAAGCAGGCTGGGGGAATGAATTCCCCCAGACCCCCATCTTCTTTCTGGGGTGACTGCCGTGTCCACGTGGGGACGGTACGTGAAACGGCCCGGTGGCAGCGCGACCTTTGAGGGCGCGCTGTTTTCATATTTGGCGTCCCGCCGTGATGCCCTGGTGTCGGTGCCGTTTGAGCGCTGGTCGTCAAACGGCCAACAGACAGAAAAAAGATGGGGTCCAGGGGAATTCATTCCCCTGGCCTGTCTTTGCCTTCTCTAGGAATCCTGTTCCTCTGAAAAGACGTCTGCATAAGCATGCCACGTCGCATGCCCGACGAGAGGCATGGCCACCGCCAGCCCCAGGAAGAACGGCACCAGCGCCAACCCTGTGAACAGCACGATCAGCCCGGCCCAGAGCGCCATGGGCCGAGGGTTGCGCAGCACCGCCTGCCAGGAGGCGATGATCGCCTCGATCGCCGAGACGTCGCGGTCCAGCAGCATGGGCGCGGCGAAGGCGGCGGTGCAGAAGGCCAGGGCGGCCAGCAGCAGCCCGCTGCCGGTGCCGAGGATCAGGAAGGGCATCAGGCCCGGGGCGCGCAGCATCGCCAGCGGCAGGCCATCGATGGGTGGCGCGAAGTCGGTGCCCAGGCACAGCGCGAAGACCAGGGCGGCCAGGCGGAGCCAGAACAGGTGCAGCAGCAGCAGCGCGCCGCCGAGGAAGCCCAGCTGCGTGCCGCGCTCGGCGAGGCGGGACAGGATGGCGCGGACGTCGGTGGGCAGGCCCTGGGCGCGGCGGCGGGACACTTCGTAGAGGCCGGCGGCCAGCAGGGGCGCGATCAGCAGAAAACCGGCCGTCGCGGGCAGGATGGCCCAGAGCGTCGCCGCGCGCTGCGCCAGCAAGGCGAGCGTCCAGCCGCCGGCGGCCAGCGCCAGCCCATAGGCCAGGCCGACCGCGGGCGCGGCCCAGAGATCGCGCCAGCCAGCGGCGAGCCAGGCCCAGGGCCGGTCATGCGCCACCCGGCGCGGCGCCGTGGCTGAGGTCATGCAGGCTTTCCTCCCGATGCGGCAGGCTTAGCGCGGCGGCGCGCTGCGCGACTTGATCCGCATCAAGGACGCGGCGGCGTCGTTGCGCTTCTTTCCGGGCAATCGCGCGAGACCGGCCCCAATGCCTTCACTGGGCCCGGCCGCGCCCGCCGGGGGCGGATCCCCCCGAGACCGGAGAATGGAAGCGATGCCCGATGGAGGCCAGGCCTTGCGCCTCGCCGCGGCAGGCGGCTGGCGGCAGGACAGCTATGTGGACGGCCCGATCCGCGCCATGGCGGTGGCGACGATCTTCTGGGGCATCGTCGGATTTCTGGTGGGGGTGGTCATCGCCTCGCAGCTGGCCTTTCCGCTGCTGAACCTCGACCTGGAATGGACGACCTTCGGCCGGTTGCGGCCGCTGCACACCAGCGCGGTGATCTTCGCCTTCGGCGGCAATGCGCTGCTCTGCACCAGCCTCTATGTCGTGCAGCGCACCTGCCGCGCGCGGCTGTTCGGCGGCGAGGAGATGGGCTGGTTCCTGTTCGCGGGCTACCAGTTCTTCATCGTCATGGCCGCGGTCGGCTATCTGCTGGGCGTCACCCAGGGCAAGGAATATGCCGAGCCTGAGTGGTATGTCGATCTCTGGCTGGTGGTCGTCTGGGTGTCGTATCTGGTCGCCTTCGGCGGCACGATCCTGCGCCGCGCCGAGCCGCATATCTACGTCGCCAACTGGTTCTTCCTGGCCTTCATCATCACCGTCGCGCTGCTGCATATCGGCAACAACGTGGCGCTGCCGCTGACCATCGGCCATGCCAAGTCCTATGGCTTGGCGTCGGGCGTGCAGGATGCGATGATCCAGTGGTGGTATGGCCACAACGCGGTGGGCTTCTTCCTGACCGCCGGCTTCCTCGGCATCATGTACTACTTCATCCCGAAGCAGGCGGAGCGGCCGGTCTATTCCTACCGCCTCTCCATCGTCCACTTCTGGTCGCTCATCTTCCTGTACATCTGGGCCGGGCCGCATCACCTGCACTACACGGCGCTGCCGGACTGGGCGCAGACGCTGGGCATGGTGTTTTCCATCATGCTGTGGATGCCGTCCTGGGGCGGCATGATCAACGGGCTGATGACGCTGTCGGGCGCCTGGGACAAGCTGCGCACCGATCCCGGCCTGCGCTTCTCGGTCGCCGCCGTCGGCTTCTACGCCATGGCCACCTTCGAAGGGCCAGTGATGTCGGTGAAGGCGGTCAACGCGCTGTCGCATTACACCGACTGGACCATCGGCCACGTCCATTCCGGCGCCCTCGGCTGGAACGGTTTTATTACTTTCGGCGCGCTCTATTGGTTGGTCCCCAGGCTCTGGGGGAAGACCGAGCTCTATTCAAAGAAGTTGGCCGAATGGCACTTCTGGATCGCGACGCTCGGCATCGTCCTCTACATCACCGCGATGTGGGTCTCCGGCATCATGCAGGGGCTGATGTGGCGCAGCTACGACGCCATGGGCTTCCTGCAATACAGCTTCGTCGAGACCGTGGCGGCGATGCATCCCTACTACGTCATCCGCATGCTCGGCGGGGTGCTCTACCTCAGCGGCGCCGTGCTGATGGCCTACAACCTGTGGCGCACCGTGCGGCCCGCCCCCGCCGCGCTGCCCGCCTCCCAGCCCCTTGCGGCCGAGTGAGGGCCGAAAAGATGTTCAAGAAATTCAGCCACGCGCTGATCGAGAAAAACCTGATCCTGATGGGGGTGCTGTCGCTGATCACCGTCTCCATCGGTGGGCTGGTGCAGATCGTGCCGCTCTTCGCCGTGGAGACCACGATCGAGCGCGTCGAGGGCATCCGCCCCTACACGCCGCTGGAGCTCGCGGGCCGCGACATCTACGTGCGCGAGGGCTGCTACACCTGCCACAGCCAGATGATCCGCCCCTTCCGCGACGAGGCGGAGCGCTACGGCCATTACAGCCTGGCGGCCGAAAGCCTCTACGACCATCCCTTTCAATGGGGCAGCAAGCGCACCGGGCCGGACCTGGCCCGCGTCGGCGGGCGCTATTCGGACGACTGGCATTCGGCGCATCTGCGCAGCCCGCGCGACCTGGTGCCGGAAAGCGTGATGCCGCCCTATGCCTTCCTCGACCGGCCGCTCGACTATCGCGACATCGCCGCCGCGCTGCGCGGCCAGCGCGCCGTCGGCGTGCCCTACACCGACGCCATGATCGCCAATGCGGCGGCCGACCTCGAGGCGCAGGCGCGGCCGGAGATGGACCCCGCCGGCTTCGCGGGCCGCTATGCCAATGCGCGGCAATCGGCCTTCGACGGCGACGGCCGGACGGTGACCGAGATGGATGCGCTGGTCGCCTATCTGCAGATGCTCGGCACGCTGGTGCGCTTCGGCGACGTCACGCCCGAGCGCGTGCGGCAGCAGTGAGGGAGGGCAGATCATGGACCTCTTCCAAGCCTATCCCGTGCTGAAGGCCGCCTGGGTCGTGTGGTTCTTCCTTCTGTTCGGCTTCATCCTGGTCTGGGTGCTGCGGCCGGGCCGCCGCTGCGCCTACCAGGCGATGGCCGATATTCCCCTGCAGGACGCGCCCCCGGCGCCTCCCAAGCGGAGCCTGTGACATGGCCTCGACCCCCGAGAAGGACGCCGTCAGCGGCCGCGAGACCACCGGCCATGAATGGGACGGCATCCGCGAGCTGAACACGCCGCTGCCGCGCTGGTGGCTCTACAGCTTCTATGCCTGCATCGCCTTCGCGGCGCTCTGGGTGGTGCTGTATCCGGCGCTGCCCTTCAGCACCGGCCTGACCGGCTGGACCGCGCGCGGCTCCATCGGCGAGGAGCTGGCGCGCCACGCCGCCGAGCAGGAGCCGAGGCTCGCCGCCATCCGCGAGGCGACGCTGGAAGAGATCCGCAGCGAGCCGGCCTTGCGCGCCTATGCCATGGCCGGCGGCCGCGTCGCCTTCGGCAACAACTGCGCCGCCTGCCACGGCGCCGGCGGGCAGGGCGCGCCGGGCGGCTTTCCGTCCCTCGCCGACGACGACTGGCTCTGGGGCGGCAGCCTCTCCGCCATCGAGGCCACCATCCGCCACGGCATCCGCACGCCGGAGGACGATCAGGCGCGGACCAGCATGATGCCGCGCTTCCTGGCCGACGGCATGCTGAAGGCGTCGCAGGTGAACGACGTCGCCGAGCATGTGCTGGACCTGTCCGGCCGCGCCACCGACCGCGCGGCGGCGGCCCGCGGCGCCGCGCTCTTCGCCGAGAATTGCGCCGCCTGCCATGGCGACCGCGGCACCGGCAATCGCGAGATGGGCGCGCCGAACCTGGCCGACCAGGTCTGGCTCTATGGCGGCGACAAGCGCGCCATCGTGCAGAGCATCGCCTATGCCCGCGTCGGCGTCATGCCGGCCTGGGGGCAGCGGCTGGACACGGCGGTGATCAAGATGCTCGCCGTCTATGTCCACGCCCTCGGCGGCGGCGAGGCGGAGTAGCGCATCATGGGCCGCGTCGCCCTGCCACGCGCCAAGCCCGAGGGAAGCGGCAACGTTTCCCTCTATGCCGCGCATCAGAAGGTCTATCCCAAGGCGGTGCGCGGTCCCGTGCGCCGCTTCAAATGGGCGATGCTGGCCGCCTGCCTGGCGCTCTACTACCTGCTGCCCTGGCTGCGCTGGGACCGTGGTCCCGGACTGCCGAACCAGGCCGTGCTGGTCGACGTCGCCAATGCCCGGATCTTCCTGTTCAGCATCGAGATCTGGCCGCAGGAAATCTATTTCCTCACCGGCGCGCTGGTGCTGGCGGCGATCGGGCTTTTCGCCGTGACCAGCCTGTTCGGCCGGGTCTGGTGCGGCTTCGCCTGCCCGCAGACCGTCTGGACCGATCTCTTTCTTCTTGTCGAGCGCTGGATCGAGGGCGACCGCAACACGCGGATCAAGCGCGACGCGGCGCCGATCTCGCGCGACAAGGCGCTGCGCAAGGCGCTGAAGCACGCCGCCTGGATCGTCATCGCGGCGGCCACCGGCGGCGCCTTCGTCTTCTATTTCCAGGATGCGCGGCAGGGGGTGGTCGCCATCCCGACCGGAAGCGCCTCGCTGGAGACCTATGTCTTCTTCGCCTTGTTCACCGGCACCACCTATCTGCTGGCCGGCTGGGCGCGGGAACAGGTCTGCACCTATATGTGCCCCTGGCCGCGCTTCCAGGCCGCCATGCTGGACGAGCAGTCGCTGGTCGTCACCTATCGCGGCTGGCGTGGCGAGCCCCGTGGCAAGGCCCGCGCCGCCGGCATCGGCGACTGCGTCGATTGCCGCGCCTGCCTGCATGCCTGCCCGACCGGCATCGACATCCGCGACGGGCAGCAGATGGAATGCATCGGCTGCGGGCTGTGCATCGATGCCTGCGACGAGGTGATGCACAAGCTGCAGCGCCCGCCCGGCCTGGTCGCCTTCGAGACCCTGGCCAACCTGGCCGCCAGCGACGCCGCGACGATGGGCATGCCGCCCGGCCCGGTGCGGCAGCTCTGCGGCATGAAGGCGCGCGCCCCGGTGCGCTTCGCCCGGCCGCGCAGCGTCATGTATGCCGGCGTGCTGGGCCTGGTCGCCGCGGTGATGCTCGGCGCCTTCCTGATGCGCGAGACGGCGACGCTGTCCGTCCTGCGTGACCGGGCGCCGCTCTATGTGCGCCTCTCCGATGGCGGCATCCGCAACGGCTACACGCTGAAGCTGGCCAATCGCCGCCTGGCCGAGCCGGCCCTGGCGCTGGAGCTGGTGGCGCCGCCCGGCTTCCAGCTGCTGGTGCAGGAAGCCCCGCTGGACGAGGCCGGGCACCCCCGGCTGCGCCTGGCCCCCGACGGCACCACCGAATGGCGCGCGCTGGTCAGCCTGCCGCCCGGCCGGCCGGTCGCCGCCAGCACCCCCCTCCGCTTCCGCCTGCGCGACGCCGCGGGCCGGGTGCAGCTCGACGAATCCAGCGTCTTCCTCGCCCCTGAAAGAGGCTCGCCATGACCGCGCTTGCATCCGAACGCCGCAGCGGCTGGATCCCCTGGGTCTTCGTCGGCGGCATGCTGCTGGTGATCGCGGTGAACGGGGTGCTGATCGTCTCGGCGCTGACCACCTTCACCGGCGTCACCGAGGGCCAGGCCTATGACCGCGGCCTCGCCTACAACGACGTGCTGGCCGAGAACGCGCGCCAAGCGGCGCTGGGCTGGCAGGGCGATGTCCGCCTGGCCTCCGATGGCAGCCTGGCGGTCAGCGTCACCGACCGCGACGGCCGCGCCGTTCCGGGCTCGCTGCGCGGCGTGCTGCTGCGGCCGCTGGAGGCCACGACCCTGCCGCTGGCCTTCACGCCGCAGGGCGAGGGCCGGTTCCGCGCGGCGCTCCCGGTGCCGCGGCCCGGGCAGTGGGAAGCGCGGCTGGTGATGACCGGGCCGGGCGGCCGCGAATTCGACCTGCGCCGGCGGCTGGTGCTGCCGTGACCCTGCTGGCCCCCGCCGAGACCGCCGCGGCCTGCGCCCATTGCGGCGCCGCGCTGAGCAGCGGGGTCCTGGGCAGCGAGGCCGGCCGCTTCTGCTGCCGCGGCTGCCAGGCGGCGGCGGGGCTGGTGGCCGGGCTCGGCCTCGACGCCTTCTACCGGCGCCAAAGCACCGCCGCCGGGACGCTGCGCCCGGCCGAGGCGCTGCCGGATACCGATTTCTCGGCGCTCGCCATCCCCGAAAAGGGCGGCGCCCAGCGGCTGGAGCTGATGCTGGCCGGCCTGTCCTGCGG
>NZ_MLCO01000311.1 GCF_001982615.1 Teichococcus deserti
ATCATCAGCTGCCCGGCGCCGCTGCGGCCCTCGGCGCGATAGGGGCCGGTGACGCCGCTGCCGAAGACGCCGCCCGGCAGCACTCCCGCCAGCACATCCATCATCACCGCGATGCCCGAGCCCTTGTGCCCGGCCATGGGAAGGATGATGCCCTCGATGGCGGCAGCGGGGTCGGTGGTGGGGCGGCCGGCGGCGTCCAGCGCCCAGCCGGGCGGGATGGCCTCGCCGCTCTTCTGCGCCAGATAGACCTTGCCGCGCGCGACCCCGCTATTGGCGATGTCCAGCACCATCGGCGGCCGGCCCTCGCCCACCGGCGCCGCCCAGGACCAGGGGTTGTTGCCGACCTTCTTCTCCCGCCCGCCCCAGGGGGCCATGGACGGGCTGGCGGTGGTGGTCAGGAAGCCGATGCAGCCCGCCGCCGCGACGCGCCGCGTGAAATACATCGCCGTGCCGAAATGGCCGGAATGCCGCAGCGCCACCACGCCGACGCCATGCGCCCTGGCGCGGCGCACGGCCTCCTCGGCGGCGAAATCGGCCATCACCTGGCCCATGCCGTCATGGCCGTCGACCACGGCGATCGCCCCGGCATCGACCACCAGCTGCGGCACCGCCGCGGCCTGGCAGGCGCCGCTGCGCAGCCGCGCGACATACCAGGGCAGCCGCATCACCCCGTGCGACTGGTGGCCCCAGAGATCGGCCTGGACCAGCGTGTCGGCGCAGAGGGAAGCGGCTTCGGCGCCCAGCCCGGCACGGCGATAGCTCTCGGTCGCGAAGGCCAGCAGCGGGGCGGGCGGGATGGCGGTCATGGCGGCGGCGTTCCTCGGGGCGGCGTTCTTGCGGCCATCCTGCGCGCGATCGGCCGGCCCGGCAAACCGCGGCGGGTCGAAAGCGATGTTCGGAAAGCCGGACATCCGCAGGTGGGCATGTCCACCGGGCTAAACGTCACCGTCAGCTGAACGGCGTGTAAATCCTTTCGAAACAGCCAATTAACAAAACCTCAAAGACTGGCAAGCGGCTTGCTGAAGCCAGCGCATGACCGGCCCTGCCGTCCTGCCCAGCCTGTCGCCTGCCCGCCGTCGCCCCGCGACGGGTGGACGCGCGCGGGTGCGCGGCACCATCTCCGGCGCCAAGGGCGCGCGACGGGACGTGCGCCAAGCCAGGGAGCGCGCGCGCCGACGCATGAGGCCGATCTTCAGGAAACCCACCACCATTGCCGTCCGCCTGCCTCTGCTGGTCGGGCTGGCGGTCTTTCTATCCGCTGTCGGCACCACGCATCTGGCGCTGCGCATCACCGAGCGCGAGCGTGACCAGGAGGCGCAGCGCCTGGCCGGCGTCTATGTCGACAGCCTGGCCGGGCTGACCCTGCCGCTGATCCGCAGCGGCGACCTGGCCGGGCTGGAGGCGACGCTGGAACGCGGCATGGGCTTCCAGCGCGGCGTCAGCGACCTGGCCATCGTCGTCGCCGACCCGGCCGGAAAGCCCCTCGCCCGCGTCGGCCAGCCGACCGAGGAGCCGCCGATGGCCTTCGGCCTGACCCGCGCCCATTGGTCGCCCAATCCGGAGGCCGACACCGCCTGGATGCAGCTGGAGCTCGGCGAGGACGGCAAGGTCGAGGCGCTGATCGCGGCGCAGCTCGCCTTCCCCGAGCAGGCGGCGCGGCACCGCCGGCTGATCTGGCGGCTGACCCTGCTGGATGCGGCGCTGGCGGCGGCGGCGGCCGGGCTGTCGATGCTCTTCGCGCGGCGGATGATGCGGCCGATCCTGGCCGTGACCGAGGCGCTGCAGCGCGCCGGCCAAGGGGGTTTTGCCCCCCTGCCCGCTGGCTGGCGCGATGCCGAAGCCGCGGGGCTCGCCGAAAGCTTCAACACCATGGCTGCCCGGCTGCAGGAGCGCGAGGTGCTGGCCGCGAGCCTCGCCGAGCGCGAGCGCGCCGCCGTGCTCGGGCGTCTGGCCGCCAGCCTGGCGCATGAGGTGCGCAACCCGCTGGCCGGGATGCTGACCGCGCTCGACACCATCCGCCGCT
>NZ_MLCO01000312.1 GCF_001982615.1 Teichococcus deserti
GTCGAGCTGATGAATGTCGGCGTCAACTACATGCGCGAGCACATGCCGAGCCATGCCCGCATCCACTACGCGCTGCAGGATGCCGGCGGCATCGCGCCCAACGTGGTCCAGGGGAAGGCGCGCGTCCGCTACCTGGTGCGCTCGCTGACCATGGCCGAGGTGCTGGCCCTGCTGGAGCGGGTGAAGAAGATCGCCCAGGGCGCCAGCCTGATGACCGAGACCAGCGTGACGCATCGCGTGCTCAGCGCCGATGCCGAGCTGGTGGCCAATCCGCCGCTGGAGCAGGCGATGGAGGATGCCTTCCTTCACCTTGGCGCGCCGCGCTTCGACGAGGCCGACAAGGACTTCGCGCGACAGATCCAGGCGACGCTGACCCCGGCCGAGATCGATGCCGCCTATCGCCGCGCCGGCCTCGACGCCGTCCCCGGCGAGGTCCTGGCCGAGCGCCTGGTGCCGCTCTCGGCGCCCGAGCCCGCCGGCATCGGCTCGACCGATGTCGGCACGGTCAGCTGGAAGGTGCCCACCGTGCAGGCGCGCGGCGCCACCTATGCCATCGGCACGCCGGGCCATTCCTGGCAGCTGGTCGCCCAGGGCAAGGCGCCCGCCGCCCACAAGGGGCTGGAGCATGTGGCCAAGGTGATGGCGGCGACCGCGGCCCAGGTCTTCGAGGACCCGGGCCTGCTGGCCCGCGCCCAGGCCGACCACGCCGCCCGCACGGCCGAGATGCCCGACGTCTTCCCGATCCCCAGGGATGTGCCGCCGCCGCTGGACATGGCCGGCAAGGCGCAGGCCTGATGCCCATCCTCTCCCCCCAGCGGAGCGCCCGCATGACCCCCCGCCTCATCGCCGCCGCCCTGGCGGCCATCGCCCTGGCCTCGCCGGCGCGCGCCGATGACCTGCGCATCGGCCTGTCGGCGCCGGTGACCTCGATCGACCCGCATTTCGCCAATGCGACGCCGAACTCCTCCTTCGCGCGGCATATCTTCGACCCGCTGGTGGTGCGCGGCCCCGACGGAAGGCCGATGCCCAACCTGGCGCTGTCCTGGACGGCGCTGGAGGAGAATCTCTGGGAGTTCAAGCTCCGACCCGGCGTGACCTGGCATGACGGCAAGCCCTTCACCGCCGACGACGTGGCCTTCAGCTTCAACCGCGCGCCCAGCGTGCCGAACAGCCCGGCCAGCTTCGGCGGCGCGCTGCGCACCGTGGCCAAGGTCGAGGTGGTCGACCCGCTGACGCTGCGCATCACCACCTCGGCGCCGACGCCCAACCTGCCGATCGACCTGACCGCCATCGCCATCGTCTCCCGCCATGTCGGCGAAGGCGCGACCACTGCGGACTACAATGCCGGCAAGGCCGCCATCGGCACCGGCCCCTTCCGCCTGCTGAGCTACAGCGCCGGCTCCTCCATCGAGGTCGAGCGCAACCCGGCCTGGTGGGGGCCGAAGCAGGACTGGGACAAGGTCACCTTCCGCATCATCCCCAATCCCGGCGCCCGCACCGCGGCGCTGCTGTCGGGCGATGTCGAGCTGATCGCGGCGCCGTCGTCGTCCGACCTGCCGCGGCTGCGCTCGGACCAGAATGTCCGCATCTTCGAGCGCCAGGGCTCGCGCGCGCTGTTCCTGTCGCCGGATTTCAGCCGGGAAGGGGCCTCGCCCTTCATCAGCGACAATGACGGCAAGCCGCTCTCGACCAACCCGATGCGCGACCTGCGCGTGCGCCAGGCGCTGTCGCTGGCCATCAGCCGCCAGGGCCTGGCCGAGCGCGTCCAGCAGGGCATGGCCGAGCCCACCGGCCAGTGGATGCCGCCCGGCGCCTTCGGCTACAACCCGGCCGTGGGCGTCCCTCCGCAGGACCTGGCCCGCGCCCGCAGCCTGCTGGCCGAGGCCGGCTTCCCCAACGGCTTCCGCCTGACGCTCCACGCCAGCAACGACCGCTACCCGGCCGATGGCCAGACCGCCCAGGCCGTGGCCCAGATGTGGAGCCGCATCGGCGTCGCCACCACCGTCGAGACCCTGCCCTTCGCCACCTACCTGACCCGGCTGGCCAAGCAGGAATACTCGATCGTGCAGAACAGCTGGGGCAGCTCCACCGGCGAGGCCGGCAGCGTGCTGCTGAACATCGTCCACAGCTACGACGCGCCGCGCCGCCTGGGCTCCAGCAACGACACCCGCTACGTCAACCCGACGCTGGACCGGCAGATCGAGGAAGCCCTCTCCACCATGGACCCGGCGGAGCGCGAGCAGCGCATCGCGGCGGCGGTGAAGGCCTCGACCGACGACCTGGCGCTGATCCCGATGATCCTGTTCAAGGCCGCCTGGGCCGCCCGCCGGCCGCTGACCTACGAGCCGCGCATGGATGAGCAGACGCTGGTCATGGGGATCAAGCGGGAGCGGTAAGCAAGGCTGGGGGGAAGTATCCCCCCAGACCCCCTTCTATCTTTGTCAGAAAGAAATCAGGCGGGGACCGGGACGCGTTGGGCCAGCGGGTCCAAGAGCGTCTCGATCGCCGTTGGCTGCTCCCATTCCAGCTTCACCGTCAGCACGGTCACCCGGCTGCGGAAGGCGGGGGGGATGCGGACGTAATCCTTCGTCGTCGTCACCGGGATGGCGCGCAGCGCCTCGGCCTGCTCCAGCAATTCGCGCAGGTCGCTGGCATCGAAAGGATAGTGGTCGGCATAGGCCATGCGGCCGGCCAGCACCGCGCCGGCCGATTGCAGGCTGGCGAAGAACTTGCGCGGATTGCCGATGCCGCAGAAGGCGAAGACCGGCTGGCCCGCCAGCAGCTCCGCCTCCGGCCCCGGCACCTGCCGGGCGCGCAGCACCGGCAGCCCCGGCGGCAGCATGGCCAGCGCCCCCGTCTCGTCCTCGCCGATCAGCACCGCCGCCCGGCAGCGCGCCGCCGCGGCCTGGACCGGCTCGCGCAGCGGCCCGGACGGGATGATCCGCCCGTTGCCGAAGCCGTAATTGCCATCGACGACCAGGAGGGAAAGGTCCTTCACCAGGCCGGGATTCTGCAGCCCGTCATCCATGATGATCGCCTGGGCATTGGCGGCGACGGCCGCCTGGCCGCCGGCGGCGCGGTCGCCGGCCACCCAGGTCGGGCGGGTAGCGGCCAGCAGCAGCGCCTCGTCCCCCACCGCCTGGCTATCATGCTGCACCGGGTCGACCAGCACTGGCCCCTTCAGCTTGCCGCCATAGCCGCGGGTCAGGAAATGCGTCGCCACGCCGCGATTCGACAGCCGCTGCCCCAGGTCGAGGGCCACCACCGTCTTGCCCGAGCCGCCGGCCGTGGCATTGCCGCAGCAGATCACCGGCACCGGCGCCTGCCAGCCCGGCTTGGCCACCCGCCGCGCGGTGGCGGCGGCATAGATCGCGGCGATGGGGGACAGGAGCAGGGGCGCAATTCCCCCGCTGCCCCCGCTCCAGAAGTCGGGTGCGCGCATCCGGTTGAGACCTGTCCTCTCTCTTGAGCGTGATGGCTTGAGGTGGAATCACCGAAAAGCCAGGATCACGCGAGCAGCCAACTAAGCTTCGCGGGCGACCGGCAGGGCGCCGGTGCCACGAGGCAGCATGTCCAGGATCGCAGAGGCCAGTTTTCCCGGCAGGTGGGAGGCATCCTCGGCGACCATCGCCGCGGCCCGGGCCATGGCCTGGCCGCAACCGGTATCCGATAGCACGTCTGCGGCGGCCTCGGCCAGCGTGGCGCCGTCATGCACCCGGCGCGCGCCGCCGGCGGCGATCAGCGCCTCGGTCAGCTCGCGCACATGCTCGGTGTGCGGCCCGATCAGGATCGGGCAGCCCAGCCGCGCCGCCTCCAGCGGGTTGTGCCCGCCCTTGGGCACCAGGCTGGCGCCGACGAAGGCGACGCCGGACAGCCGCAGGAACAGCCCGATCTCGCCCAGCGTGTCGGCAAGATACAGGTCGCAATCCGGCCCCGGCAGCCCGCCGGCGCTGCGCTGGACCACCTTGCCGAAGGGCGCGGCCAGCGCCAGCACCTCGGCCGCCCGCGCCGGGTGGCGCAGCGCGATGATGGTCAGCAGATCCGGGAAGCGGGCGCGCAGGCTCCGGTGCGCCTCCAGCACCGCCGGCTCCTCGCCCTGGTGGGTGCTGGCGCCGAAGAAGACCGGGCGGGTGCCGATCAGCGCGCGCAGCCGGGCGAGTTCGGCCGGGTCGGCCGGCGGGGGCTCGGCGGCGGCCTTCAGCTGGCCCCAGAAGACGGCGCCGGCGGCGCCCAGCGCCTTCAGGCGCGCCACGTCGTCCAGGCTCTGCGCCACCACCAGCCGGAAGCGCGACAGCATCTCGCGCGCCAGCCCCGGCGCCCAGCGCCACAGCCGGGCCGAGCGCGGCGAGATCCGTGCATTGATCAGCGCCGCCGGCACCCCGCGCCGGGCGAGGGCGGCGGAGATGTTCGGCCAGAGCTCGCTCTCGACGAAGACGGCGCCGTCCGGCTGCCAGCCGTCGAGGAAGGCCTCGGCCCAGCGCGGCACGTCGAGCGGCGCGAAGCGGTGGATCACCCGCGGCGCCAGCTCCTCCGGCAGGCGCTGGGCCAGCATGGTGGCGGCGGTGACGGTCCCCGTGGTGACCAGCAGGTGCAGCGCCGGCGCCCGCTCCAGCAGGGCCCGCATCAGCGGCAGCAGGGACAGGGTTTCGCCGACGCTGGCGCCATGCAGCCAGAGCAGCGGGCCGGCCGGGCGGTCGGCATCCAGGCCGCGGCGCTCGGCCAGGCGCTCGGGCACCTCCTTGCCGCGGCGGGCGCGCAGCTGCAGCCAATGCGGCAGCAGCGGCGCCAGCCCGGCCCCCAGCAGCCCGGTGGCGCGGCCGAGCAGGCTCACAGGCGCCGCTCCTCCATCGGCTGCCCGGCGGCCCAGGCATCGGCGGTGTCGCAGGCGGCGTTCAGCGCGGCCTCGATGGCGGGGATGGAGCCGGTGGGATTGTCACGCGACACGGTGATGGCGGCGCCGCAGACCAGCACGCCGCGGCCGAAGGGCAGCGGCAGCATCATGCGGTCCCAGCTGGGCAGCAGGCGGTGGCGCGTGGTCGCAGCGGCGGTGGGCAGCACCGGCGCGTCGCCCACGGCGGCGATCACGGCGACGCCCTCGGCCGCCTTGCGACGGGGGCCGCGCGGGCCGTCCGGCGTGATGGCCACCGGGCTGCCGCCCTTCAGCACGCGCAGCAGGCTGCGCATGCCGGCAGCCCCCCCGCGCGAGGTCGAGCCATGCACCATCACCAGGCGGAAGCGCGAGACCACCTCGCCGATGAAGCGGCCGTCGCGGTGCTGCGAGACCAGCACATGCGGCTGCCAGTGCCCGACCTCGGGAAAGAGCTTGTGGGTCGCGGTCCAGAGCATCGGCATCATCGGCAGGCGTTCGTGCCAGAAGGTGATGATCACCGGCCGCTGGGCGCGGGCATGGGCCTCGATATGCTCGGCGCCGACCATCGACCAGCGGGTCGTGCGGTAGCAGAAGCCGAGATAGGCGCTGAGCAGCCGGGCCAGCGCGGTCTGCGTCCGGGGGTGGCGGATCAGCTTGCGGAACATGGGGCATCGCGGTTCGTCACGCTGGCGGCCCTAGCACAGCTGCGGCCAGGGCGGAAATTAACCGCGTTACAGGCGCAAACCACGTCCGGTTGTTGTGCATTGCAGCACGTTGCCAGCGGCGAGCCAGCCACTAGGCTGGCCGCGATGCGAATCCCTGCCTTCGCGCCCCGTGTCGTGCTGTCCCACCTGCTGTGCCTGGCGCTGTCGGGGCTGGGCGGCGCGGTGTTCTTCAAGCTCGGCACGCCGCTGCCCTGGCTGTTGGGCGGAATGTTGTTCGTCGCCCTGGGCCAGCTGGCGGGGCTGAAGCTCGCCGCCTGGCGGCCGGCCCGCAACCTGGGCATGCTGGTGATCGGCGCGGCGCTCGGCCTGTTCTTCACGCCGGAGGCGGCCGGGCATCTTGCCCAGCGCGCGCCGCTGGTGGTCGGGGCGGCGCTGGCGACGCTGGCGCTGGGGGTGCTGCTGTCGCCGCTGCTGGCGCGGCTCGGGCGGCTCGACCGGCCCTCGGCGCTGTTCGGCTCGATCCCCGGCGGCGTCGCCGAGATGAGCGTGCTGGGCGAATCCTACGGCGCCAAGCCGATCGCGGTGGCCATCATCCAGCTGCTGCGCGTGGTCGGCGTCGTCGTGCTGGTGCCCAGCACCTTCGCCGCCCTGGGGGTTGCCGGCCACATCCCCTCGGCCGCCCTGGCCCGGCCGCTGGAGCCGCTGGGCTTCCTGGCGCTGATCCTGGCCTCGGTGCTGGCGACCTGGCTGCTGATCAGGATCGGCGTACGCAATGCCTGGCTGCTGGGCGGGCTGTTCGTCAGCCTGGGCCTGACCGCGACGGGCCATGCGCTGACCGGCGTGCCGAGCTGGATCACCGCCATCGCCCAGGTGGCGATGGGGGCGCAGCTGGGCGCCCAGTTCGAGCGCGCCGCGCTGCTGGGCAGCGGCCGGCTGCTGGGGGCGGCGATCCTGCATGTGCTGCTGCTGACCGGGCTTTGCGCGGCGCTGGGCGCGGCGCTGACGCTGGTCTCCAGCGTCGACCTGGCGACGATGGTGCTGGCCACCGCCCCCGGGGGGGTGGCCGAGATGTCGCTGACGGCGAAGATCCTGTTGCTGGACGTGCCGGTGGTGGTGGCGTTCCACCTGGTGCGGATCGCGCTGACGGCGATGCTGATGCAGCCCTTCAGCGCGCTGCTGCGCCGCTGGGGCTATCTGTAGACGCCGCTAGGGCCGCCAGCCGCGATGGTAGGGATGGTTGGCCCTGATCGCCTGGGCCCGGTAGAGCTGCTCGGCGAGCATCCCGCGCACCAGGAAATGCGGCCAGGTCATCGGCCCGAGGGAGAGGCGCTGATCCGCCCGCGCCTGCACCAACGGGTCCAGCCCTTCGGCGCCGCCGATGACGAAGGCCAGCGTCTTCCCGGACTCCTCCCAGCGGGTCAGCAGGGCTGCCAGCCCTTCGCTGTCCGGCATATGGCCGCCGAGATCCATGGCCACAACCAGGGCGCCGGCGGGCAGGGCGGCGAGCAGGGCCTCGCCTTCCCGCCGCCGCACTTCCGCGGGCGAGCCGCGCCCCTCGGCGATCTCCCTGACGCCGAGGGGCGGGCGCAGCCGCGCATTGTGCTGGGCGAAGAGATCCGCCTCCGGGCCGGGCTTGATCCGGCCGACGGCGACGAGAAGCGGCGCGCGGCTCAGCCGCGGCCCTCCCCGTCGCCATCGTCCTCGTCCATGCCGCCGTCGAGGGCGTCGCCGTCGAGATCGTCCTCGTCATCCGCGTAGTCGGCGGCGGTCAGCGAGGGCAGGGGGGCGTCGTCGCCGGCCAGGCTGTCCTCCTCGCCGGGCGGCGGGCTGTCGGGGCCCCACATCTTCTCCAGCCGGTAGTTGGCGCGGGCCTCCGGCTTGAAGAGATGGACGATCAGGTCGCCGGCATCGAGCAGCACCCAGTCGGGCGAGGTCTCGGTGCGGATGCGGCGGATGCCGTGCTCGGCCAGCACCTTGTCCAGATGCGCGGCCATCGCCTGGATCTGCCGGTCGGCCAGGCCGGTCGCCACCACCATGCGGTCGGCGAAGGCCGAGCGGCTGGCGATGTCGAGCACCACCACATCCTCGGCCTTGTCATCCTCCAGGCTGGCGACGGTGGCCTTGACCAGCAGCTCGATCTGGCTTGGGTCGAGCTTGGCGCGCTGCGGCACCTTGCGCGGCTGGCGGGTGGCCGCCGGCTTCTCGGTCTTGCTGGCCGACTTGGCCGGCTTGGCGACGGGCTTGCCGGCGGCCGGGTTGACCGTGGCGCCCTTGCGGGCCGGCGGCTTGGCCTGGGCCGCGGCGGCCTTGGACGCGCTGGCCTTGCTCGCCGCGATCTGGCGGATGGCGGGGGCGCTGCGGGTCGCGGGCCTGGCGGCGGTGGCACGGGCCGGCTTGGCGGCGGCCGAGGCGCGGGCCGGACGGGCCTCCGACTTCGGCGCGGCGCTGCGGGCCGGCTTGGCGGCGGCGGTGGCGCGGGCCGGACGGGCCT
>NZ_MLCO01000313.1 GCF_001982615.1 Teichococcus deserti
GATCGTGGCGCCCGGGCGGCTGCCGGCGGTGGCCCAGCGGGTGCCGGGCTGCACCACGCGGCTGCTCGGCCTGCCGCAGCTGAACGCCCGGGTGGTGCGCTTCGGCTTCCGCGGCGCCCGGCTGGTGCTGGCCGACGGGCGGGAGGGCGAGGTGGTGGCCACCCTCGACGAGGGCCGGCCGGCGGCGGCGCTGCGCGTGGCGCTGCCGGATGCGCTGCTGGAGCTGCCGCTGCATGGCTTCGCCCGGCGGGTCCGCAGCTTCGATGGCCCGCCCGGCCCATCCCAGGATCCAGCATGAACACAGGAATGCGAAAAATGGAAACAAAAGAACAGCCCGCGCTGGCGGCGCCCGACTGGGAGGCGCTCGCCCCCTGGCTGCTGGACCGTGCCACGGCGCAGGGGCGGCGCGACGGGCTGGCCGGGCTGCACGACCGCGCTCCCGCCTTGCCGGGCCCCTGGCCGGCGCCGCCGGCGCTGCTGCAGGCCGGGCTCGGTCAGTGCTACGCCGCCGGGCTGCGCCATGGCCAGGACGTCCGGCTGGAGCAGGCCCGGCGGCGCGCCGTTTAGATCTCCACCGGCCGATAGGCGCGGCGGGCCTCGGCCAGCGGGTCGATGCTGGTCTCCGGCAGGGTGGTGGCCTGCTCGCGCAGCGCCTCCAGCACCCGCCCCGGCAACTCGCCTGGCGCGTCGTCGCGGCCGCGCTGGGTGGCGGCGCGGTTCATCCGGCTGAAGACCTCGACCAGGCTGGAGGCCATGGCCTGCTCGGAAGGATGCAGGATACGGGCGGGATTGCCGCGGCCCCACCACAGCGGCTCCTCGCTCGCGACCGGGGCCGCCGGCTGGCTGGCCATGACGGCGACGGCGGCGCCCGGGGCCAGCTCGACCGGGCCGGACGGGGCCGCCATCCCCAGCGAGGCGTAGATCTGCCCGACCCGGGCCCGCAGCCTGTCCATCAGCTGCTGCACCGAGAGCGGATTGCCGTCGGCGCCGCGAAAAATTGCCGGATTGGCGCGGGCGGCCTCGGGCAGGATGTCGCTGGCGGCGCGCGCCGGATCGCTGGCCGCGGCGCGCAGCAGCTCGGTCGCGCCGCGCAGGCCGAGGAAGTGGCCCAGATAGAGCTCCGTCGGGTCCGGCGCGCGGCCGCCGAGCGCCGGGCGCAGCGCGTCGGACAGGTCCTTCAGGTGTTCGGCGCCCAGCCTGGCCGAGATTGCCGGATCGTCGCGCAGCGCCAGGATCCGCGTCCGCATCGCCGGGTCGTTGACGATCAGCCGGCTGCCGCTGCGGCTGATCGCGGCGGCCTCGTTGCCCAGCCCGTGCTCGGCGCCATGCGCCTGCACCACGCCGAGCCAGGTCTGGTCGATGAACTGGAACAGCCCGCGCGCCGAGGAGGTCGAGGCCTGGGCATCGGCGCGGAAGCCGCTTTCCATGGCCGCCTTCGCCGCCAGCACGTTGAAGCCCAGGCCAGTCGCCTTGGCGGCATTGCGCAGCGCGCCGGCCACCTGCGAATCGACGCGGAAGCGGCCGAGCTGCTCGCTGCGCGGCAGGGCGGCGGCCGCACCGGCGGCGGCGCCCATCCGGTCCTGCGCCGGGTCCAGGGCCTTGTTGACGCCTTCGGAGATACCGACGGGAAGGGGCATGTTGGTCCTCTCGGTCGCTATTGCGAAAAATGCTCATAGCACAGAAAGGTGCGAAATGGTAAGAGCGAAGCGCCGGCCAGGTTCTGGCCCGACCATCGCACCAGCGCAGGCATTGCGGGGCCGACCCAATCGATGATCCAGATCGCCGGAATCCTCGGAGTCTTCGTTGCCGTCTTCGGCGGCTATCTGATCGCCGGCGGCAAGATGGGCGTGATCCTGCACGCCATCGGGCCGGAGATGATGATCATCGGCGGCAGCGGCTTCATGACCATGCTGATCGGCGGCGACGGCGCGCTGGTCGCCAAGACGATGAAGTCCTTCGGCAAGGTCTTCCAGGGCTCGCAGTGGAAGCGGAAGGATTTCTCCGACCTGCTCTGCCTGCTCTACCTGCTGCTGCGCACGCATCAGAAGGAAGGCGCGGCCAAGCTCGAGAAGCATATCGAGAAGCCGGAGAACTCGCCGATCTTCAGCCGCTACGCCCGCCTGACCAAGGAGCCGGCGCTGCGCGGCCTGGTCTGCGACACGATGCGCACCATCACCCTGAACAACAAGGACCCGCACCGCGTCGGCGAGATGATGGAAGGCGCCATCGACAAGCGCCATGCCGAGAATCTCAAGCCCGCCAAGGCGATCCAGCTGATGGCCGACGCCTTTCCGGCGCTCGGCATCGTCGCCGCGGTGCTCGGCGTGATCAAGGCGATGGGCGCCATCAGCGAGAGCCCGGAGATCCTGGGCGGGATGATCGGCTCGGCGCTCGTCGGCACCTTTCTCGGCGTCTTCCTGTCCTATGGGCTGATCGGGCCGATGGCGGCGCGGCTGAAGGCCATTGTCGAGGAGGAGAAGCGGATGATGGACGTCGCCCGCGCCGTCATCACCTCCTACCTGGAGAACCTGTCGCCGCAGATCTGCGTCGAGGTCGGCCGCCAGGCCATCCCCTCCAAGCTGCAGCCCAGCTTCGACCAGATGGAGGAGCAGCTGCGCGAGGCCGGCCGTGCGAAAGCCGAGGGCGGCGGGGAGTAGCCGCGGTGCAGCCCCGGACCCGTCCAGGGATCGCCCTGAGGACCGCGCTGCTGGGTGGAGCGGCGGCGGTGGCTTTCGCTCTCTCCATCCCCGCGGCCCTGGCCCAGGCGCCGGCGACGCCAGCCCCCGGCGCCGTGCCGGCACCCGCTTTGCCCTCCGCCACGACGCCCTCGCTGCCGACCACGCCGGCAGTGCCGCAGGGACTGTCCACCCCGGCCGCGCGCCCCGGCGCCGCGCCGCAGAACGACCTGGCCCCGGCCCGCGGCGGCGCCGTCACCTCCGGCCCAGCCCCGGCCACCGCCGGCCCGGGCCGGCGGTGGCC
>NZ_MLCO01000314.1 GCF_001982615.1 Teichococcus deserti
CCGGCCGCCGGTGGTGCTGGACATCGCCAATGGCGGGGTCGCGCGCGGCAAGGTCTATCTGGCGCAGAAGAGCGGCGAGGCCATCCCGCCCGGCTGGGCGCTGGACGCCGCCGGCCGCCCCACCACCGACCCCGCTGCCGCCATCGAGGGCATCATCCTTCCCATGGCCGGGCACAAGGGCTCGGGCATCGCGGTGATGATGGATGTGCTGGCGGGAGTGCTGCCGGGCGGCGTCTTCGGCAGCGGCGTCACCGGCCCCTATCGCGCCGAGGGCCGCAGCGGCGCCGGGCAGCTGATGATCGCGCTCGACATTGCCCGCTTCCTGCCGCTGGAGGATTTTTTCGCCCGGATGCAGGCGCTGGTGGCCGAGCTGAAAGCCGTGCCGCGCGCCGAGGGCGTCGAAGAGATCTTCCACCCGGGCGAGATCGAGGCGCGCGCCGAGGAACGGCAGCGGCGTGACGGCATCGTTTTGCCGGACGACACCCGTGCGGCGCTCAAGGTCCTGGCCGGGGAACTTGGCCAGGACAGCGATCTTTTCGGCTGATCAGAGCGCGACGTCGCGGTTGACGTCCTTGTACAGCAGATACGCCGCCTCGTCGGGCCCGGTCGGATAGAATTGCTGCGGGCAGAAGGCGCCCATCCAGATGAAGTCGTCCTGCCAGATCTCATGCCATTCGGTGCCGAGCAGATAGAGGCCCTGGCCCTGCAGCATGTAGAGGCCGTGCTCCATGATGTGCGTCTCGACGGCGGGGAAGAAGGTACCGGGGCCGAACCACATCAGGTTCATCTCGAAGTCGAAGGACAGATCGCCGAAGGGCAGCAGATGCTGGAAGCCGCGGCCGTCCAGCCCGGTGTGGTTGGTGCGCGGCACGTCGCGGGCATGGGACAGGATCGGCGCCGGCGGCGGCAGGTCGATCGCCTCGTAGCGCTTGCGCAGGCCCAGCACCCGGGCCGGCGCCGCGCCCTCGTTGCGGATGGTCAGCGGCACGCCTGGCGGCGCGTAGAGAAAGCCGCCGGCATCGACGGTCTTCCTGCCGAGGTCGCCGACGCTGAAAGAAACCTCGCCCGACAGCACGTAGTAGAAATGCTGGATGCCGGCCTCGGCGATGGGGCGCAGGCTGCCGCCGCCAGGCTCGATCTCCAGCACGAATTGGGCGAAGCGGGCGCCCAGCACCGGCGCGGCCAGGAAGCGCGCGGCGGTCTTCTCGTAGCTGGGCAGACGGCTTTTCAGCACGCCCTCGGGCGGCAGGAAGGCGTAGTTCGGCCGCACCACGCCCCGGTTCAGCCCGATGGCGCCGGGCAGCAGCCGGCCGGGGGGAAGGTTCAGGGCATGCGGCTGCATCCGGGTCGCTCCATCCTGTGCAGCGGCCATGGAAGCATGGCGCGGGGCGGCGCGACAGCCACCCCGCGCGGCAAAGGTCAGGCTTCGTCTTCCACCGTGTTCGACAGGATGCCGATGCCTTCGATCTCGATCTCCACCATGTCGCCGGGCTGCATGAAGATCGGCGGCTGGCGCGGATAGCCGACGCCGCTCGGCGTGCCGGTCGCGATGACGTCGCCGGGCTCCAGCGTCATCACCTCGGTCAGGATCGTAAGGATCCGTGGCACGGAGAAGATCATGTCGGCGGTGTTGCTGTCCTGCAGCGTGCGGCCGTTGATGCGGCTGCTGATCCGCAGCGCGTTGGGACCCTGCGGCAGCTCGTCCGGGGTGACGATTTCCGGACCCAGC
This sequence comes from Teichococcus deserti, assembly GCF_001982615.1. Taxonomy (GTDB): domain Bacteria; phylum Pseudomonadota; class Alphaproteobacteria; order Acetobacterales; family Acetobacteraceae; genus Pseudoroseomonas; species Pseudoroseomonas deserti. The sequence goes on from NZ_MLCO01000314.1 coordinate 1,730, forward strand.
CCGCCGGAACGGTCGAAATTCTTGCCCATGCTCCACTGCGTCGACTTGCGCTGGAAGTCGCGGAGCGAGCCTTCGTTCATGCAGGTATAGCCGGCGACGCAGTCCAGCGCATTCGCCTCGGTCAGGTGGCGGGCGCGGCGGCCGATGACGATGGCGAGCTCCGCCTCATAGTCGAACTTGTGGCTGGCCTTGGGCCGCAGCAGCGCGCTGCCATGTGCCGCGAGAGAGGCCGCGCCGCGCAGGAAGACCGCCGGATAGTCGGGGATCGGATTGTTCCCCTCCTTGGCATGCTCGACATAGTTCAGTCCGATGCAGATGATCTTGCCCGGCCGCGGCACGGCGGGCAGGCGCTTGACGCCCTCCAGCGGGCGCTTCGGCGCCGCCGCCAGCTTCGCGGCCAGGGCTGGCGCCCCGGCCGGCAGGTTCAGCGCGGCCAGCGCCGCATTGGGCTCGGCCGGCAGGCCAGGCACCACATCGGCCAGCGCCACCAGCGCGTCGCCGACCCGGGCACCCCATTGGGCGCCCCCCTCCTGCTCGAAAGCGATCAACCGCATCCGACGTTCCTCCTCATTCCCTGCGACGTATTCTTGCCGGAACGCGGCCGCGGTCAATCAGGCGGCGGCGCGGAAAGGGCGCGGAGGCGCATCGTCCCACGCCTGCGGCAGGCCCGGCACAGGCTGTCATGAACGTCGGAGTTCAGAAAGGCCGTATCCCAGCCTGGGTGGCACCTGGGCGCAGACGGTGCGGGCGATCGGTTCGCCCTGCGCCAGTTCGCGCAGCTGGCTGGTCAGCATGCGCCGGGTGACGCCGGGCAGGCGGCGGCGCAGGGCGTTGACGCGCAGTCTCCCCTCCAGAGGGTGGACCAGGCGGGACGCATCCCACGTGCCATCGATCAGACGATCCGGCTTGAGACGCCCATCCTGCTCCAGCGGATGCAGCGGTCGGAGAGCGTCACCTGCGGGCCGCTCCCGGCAGGCGCGTCGCACCAAGGCAGGGCGCTTGGGACGGCCTCGATGATCCTGCTGGCCACCTTCTGATCATCCATCCGGGGCACTTCATGCGAGCCTGGAAAGAAGGGCCAGATCCGCGCGGACGGCGCCTCTGTCACCCAGAACAAATCCGCCATGGCAGCACCTCCGGCGGCGGTGACGTCGCGGCACCATCAGCGCGCAAGGCCGGATCGAACAGGTCCTGACCTAGCCCGGCAGCAGTTCCTGCACCTTGCGGATCAGCTCGCCGACCGGGAAGGGCTTGGCCAGCACCTGCATGCCTTCGGGCAGGGTGCCGTCGCGCGCCAGGCCGGATGCCGCGAAGCCCGTGACGAACAGCACGGGAAGCTCGGGCCGCTGCCGTCGCGCGGCATCGGCCAGCTGGCGTCCGTTCATGCCGCCGGGCATGCCGACATCGGTGACCAGAAGATCGATCGGCGGCGAGGATCGCAGCAGGCTGAGGCCTTCATGCCCGGCGGACGCCTCGATGACGGTGTAGCCGAGATCACCCAGCACCTCGGCGAGGATGAGGCGCACGCTCGCCTCGTCATCGACCACCAGAACGACCTTGTCGCGCCCGTCGAGCCTGGCCGCGACCTGCTGCTCGGCCGCGGGTTGCGGCCCGCGCGCCTCATGGCGCGGCAGCGCCAGGCGCACCGTGGTGCCGCGGCCCGGCGCGCTGTCGATCTGCACATGGCCGCCGGATTGCTGCACGAAGCCATAGATCATCGACAGGCCGAGGCCGGTGCCCTGGCCCTGCGGCTTAGTGGTGAAGAAGGGCTCGAAGACCCGCGCCAGCACCTCGGGCGACATGCCGGTGCCGGTGTCGGTGACCGACAGCGTCGCGTAGTCGCCGGCGCGGGCCTCGCTCAGCATGCTGGCCTCCTGGCGGTCGAGGCGGAGATTGGCCGTCCCGATGGTCAGCGTGCCGCCCGTGGCCATGGCATCGCGGGCATTGATGCAGAGGTTCAGCAGCGCGTTCTCGAGCTGGTGCGGGTCGCAGAGGGTGAGCCAGAGGTCGCTGGCCAGGTGCCGCTCGACGGTGATCTCCGGCCCCACCGTGGCGCGGATCAGGTTCAGCATGCCGTCGACCAGCGCGTTCACCGGCGTCGCCCGGGCATCCAGCGTCTGCCGCCGGGAGAAGGCCAGCAGGCGGTGGGTCAGCGCCGCCGCCCGCTCGGCGCCCTGCTGCGCCATGGCGACGTAGCGGCCCAGCTGCTCGTGCCGGCCCTGGTCGAGCCGCCGCTGCAGCAGCTCCAGGCTGCCCGAGATGCCGACCAGCATGTTGTTGAAGTCGTGGGCGAGGCCGCCGGTCAGCTGGCCCACCGCCTCCATCTTCTGCGCCTGGGCCAGCGCGGCGGCGATCTCGCGCCGCTCCGCCTCGGCCGCCTCCAGCGCCGCCGTGCGCTCGCGCACCCGCGCCTCGAGCTCGGCCTTGGCGCGCGCCGCGGTCTCGGCTTCCGCCCGGATATGGGCGCCGAGCTGTCGCTGCCGCTGCCGGGCGCGCAGCGAGGACCTGACCGCGCTGATCAGGGCGACGGCGTTCAGCGGCCGCTCCAGCAGCAGGACGTTGCGCAGGCGCTCGGCCAGGTTCATCGCCGCCATCTGCCGCCGCGCCGCGATGCCCGCCTGGGTCAGCACGATGAAGGGCAGGTCGGACCAGGGCGGCTGCCGCGCCACCCGCTGGGCGAGGCCGTCCAGATCGGCCCTGAACAGCGCCTCATCCGCCAGCAGCACCAGCCCGGCGCCGTCGTCGAGCGCCGCCTCGAGGCTGCCGAGCGAGGCGTGGATGGCGCAGTCGATGCCTTCGCCGCCCAGCAGCCAGGCGGCCCCCTCGGCGTCCCGCCCGGTCGGCGTCAGGATCAGCACCGGCCCCGCGGCCGGCGCCCCGCGCCGGTCATCCACCCGGGGGGCGCTCCGCCAGCAGCGGGCCGGCCTGGCCGACATAGCTCGGCGTGCCGGTCAGGATGCCCTGGAACGCCGTCAGCGGCGCGCCGATGCGCAGGCCCGTCTGGTCGATGCGCAGCTCGCGGATGGCATGCTCATGCGCGCCGCCACGGTTCTTCAGCACCGCCAGCGCCTTGCGCACCTCGCCTTCGGCCTCGAAGAAGCGCAGCAGCAGCACGGCATCGGCGATGTAGCTGATGTTCAGGTTGGTGTGCATGCCGCCGACCAGCCCCTGCTGCGGGCTGATCAGCAGCGTCGCCACGCCCTGCTGGTTCAGGTAGGACAGCATCTCGTGCATCTGCAGGATCAGCTGCTTTTCCTGCGGCATCGCCGACTCGTAGCCGCTGAGGGAGTCGAGCACGACGAGACGGACATCTTCCTGCTCGACCTCGCGCCGCAGCATCGCCGAGAACTGGCCGGGCGAGACCTCGGCCGGGTCGATCTGCCGCAGCAGCAGCTGGCCGCTGTCGATCAGCGCCTGCAGGTCGATGCCCTGCTGCGCCGCCCGGCTCATCAGCGTGCCGATGCGCTCGTCGAACTCGTAGAGGACGCTGCGCTCGCCGCGGGCGCCGGCCGCGGCAATGTATTGCAGTGCGATGGTGGTCTTGCCGGCGCCGGCCGGGCCGGTGATCAGGGTGCAGGTGCCGCGCAGCGGGCCGCCGCCGAGCAGGGCGTCGAGCTCCGGCAGGCCGCTCGGCACCGGATCGCCCTTGAAGGGCGCATGATGCTCGGCGGCGACCAGGCGGGGGAAGATGTCGAGCCCGCCCTGCCGGATGACGAGGTCGTGGTAGCCCGCGCGGAAATCGCTGCCGCGCATCTTCTGCACCTGCATGCGGCGCCGGGCCGGGCCGAAATCGAGCGTCAGCCGCTCCAATGTGATCACGCCGTGGCAGATGCTGTGCAGCTGCAGGTCCTGCACCCCGCCGCCGCCGGTCAGGTCATCGAGCAGCAGCACCGTGGCCCGCCGGCCGGCGAAGAACTGCTTCAGCGCCAGGATCTGGCGCCGGTAGCGCAGCGCGTCTTGGGCCAGCAGCCGCATTTCCGACAGGCTGTCGAAGACGACGCGCGCCGGGTTGATCCGCTCGATCTGGTCGGTGATGACCTTGATCGTCTCGCCGAGCTCCACCTCCCAGGGGTGCAGCAGGGTCATCTCGCGGTCGGGGCTGAAGGGCGTGTCGGCCGAGCCCAGCTCGAAGACGTCGATGCCCTCGAGCGAGAGGCCATGCGAGGCGACGACGGCGTCGAGCTCCTCCTGGGTCTCGGACAGGGTGATGTAGAGGCAGCGCTCGCCCGCATCCCGCCCGGCGATCAGGAACTGCAGCGCCAGCGTGGTCTTGCCCGAGCCGGGCATGCCCTCCGTCAGGTAGAGGCGGCTCGGCGCCAGCCCGCCGCCCAGGATATCGTCCAGCCCCGGCACGCCCGTGCTGATCTTGGTGCGGCGGCCCTCAGGCGCAGCGGCATGGTCGGAGGTGGCAGGCATCGCGGATTCCAGGTGACGAACGACAACGTCCGATACGGCAAATCGTCGGGTCACGCCATCGCCAGCGGTGGCGACGGCCAAGCTTCAGCCCGCCGATCGATCCTGTCGCTTTGAGCGCCTGGAAGGGCCGGGCCTGTCACTGGTCGGGGTCTCAACGTCGTCGAGGCCGTGTCCTGATCGTGGAGCAGGACTGGACATTCGCCGCCGCCACGACCCCCTTGGCGGCGCTGCGGCTGCTCGTCCGGCAGCGTGTGGATGCTGCCTGCGCGACACGCGGACTGCGCTGCTTCTCCCCTCTCCGACGTCGTTCTGCAGGTGATGATGCGCCGCCTGCTGCGCGCCGCGGCGAGGGCTGGTCTTCGATGCGCCCGCGCCGCTGGGAGCCGGAATTGCCAAAGGAATCGGCCAGGTTTTTAACATGGGATAATGAAGGCGATCCTCCATGGTGTAGGAGGCCGCCATGCCGCAGCTTCTCATCCGCTCCGACCATGATGTCAGGATTTCCGCGCCGTCCCGCGACGAGAGCGGGCGATGGATCCGGACCGCGGTGTTGACGGTGAAATCGACCGGGCAGAATGTCGAGGCGACCTCGCCACCCTGCGCGGATCCTGAGAGCGCGCTGAAAGAGGTTCTCGCCACGGTGCGGCGTCAGGCGGGCTTCGCGCCGGACTGACGGCAGCGCTGGCCTTCCCGGCGGCCTGGCGCCGCAAGGCGGGATACGGGGGGTCAGGAACGATGACGCTCAAGTCTCTGTTGCGGCCGTCCCATCCGTCTCGCTGATCAAGGGCAAGATGACGCGGCGCGTTAATTTCGTCCTTTCAGGAGGATCTTCTTCTTCCATCTGAGCCGCCGCCGCGATTAGTCCCCGTCGTCTTCAGGAATTTCGGGGACCCTACGCCGCGCTGGCTGGTTTCGCAGTCGGTATGGAAAGCCCGGCCCCCGCCGAGCCTGCTCCGCTCGCCCTGAGGAAACCTGCCCATGCCCCCGCTTCGGTCTTGCCGCCAGGGTCCGGCAGGCGCGTTCCGGCCTGCGCTGCTCTGCTGCCCCACACGGCCTGGCGGCCGCCGCCCTATCCGCGGCTGGCCGGCCAGTCGGCCGAACATGTCGCCAAGCAGCTCGAGGATGATGCCGCCGGCATCCGGCTGAACGAGCAGATGACGCCGATCGCCCGCGCCCTGGATGCCGGGCAGCGCGCCTCGGTCGCCCGTTATGTCGCGGGGCTGAAGCCTCCGGAAACGGCGCTCTCGGCCGCGGCGCTGCAGGCGCGCGGACGGATGCTGGACGAGGTGGGCGACAATGCCCTGGGCGTGCCCGGCTGCGGCAACTGCCACGGGCTGCGCGGCCGCGGCGAGGGCGTCATGCTGCCGCCGCTGGCTGCTCAGCCGCAGGCCTATCTGGTGTCGCAGCTGAACGCCTTCCGCGGCCAGCGCCGGCGCAACGACACGGTCGAGGTGATGGAAGGCATCGCAGCCCGGCTCTCGCCGGAGGATATCGCGGCCGTGGCGCGCCACTTCTCGGCGCTGCAGCCGGCGCGTCCCTGAATCGCGAAGGGCGGGCGGGGTCCGACCCCGCCCGCCCGATCCGCCGACCGCCAGCGCGGTCGGTTCAGCGCGTCCCGTCCGGCCGCGGCGCGCCCGGCGTGGTCGGCGACGTCGTTGACGGCGTCGTCGGGGGCGTGGCGTCGGCGTCCTTCTCCCGCGCCGGCTCGGCCACGCGGTCGATGCCGCGATCGGCCGCATCGGCCAGCCGGGACCCCGCCTCGGCGCCGGCCTCGGCGACATGCCCGGCGGCGACCTGCACGGCCTTGCCCAGCGCGTGCGGCGAGGCGCCGTCGCGATCGAGCTGCCCGCGCGCGGCGTCATAGGCCTCGGCCGCGCGGTCCTGCAGCTTCTCCGCCTCGTCGCGCAGCACCGCGCCGGCTTCCGCCACGCCCTCGCCAACCGTCTCCTTCAGCTGGCGGGCGGCGGCATCGCTGGCCTCGCCCATCAGCCGGTCCTCCGCCTCGCTGCGCGGCAGCAGGGCGCCGAGCGCGGCGCCGGCGGCCAGGCCCAGCACGCCCAGCAGCAGCGGCCGGGCATCGCCCAGCTGGTCCCAGTCCTGCCGCAGCCTGTCGCGCGCCGCGTCCAGCCCGGCGCGGCCCTGGGCATAGCCCTGGCTGCCGGCGGCGCTGGTCCGCTGCGCCGCCTGCTGGGCCCCTTGGCGCAGCTGCCCGGCGCTGTCGCGCAGCTGGTCCCCACCGGAGCGCAGGGCATCGCGCCCGGCCTCGACCCCGCCGGCCACCGTATCAACCACGCTCTGGCCGGCCTGCTTCAGGCTGGAGGCCACGGAAGACAGGCCTGCCGTCGCGCTGTCCGCGGCATCCGAGGCGCGGTCGCGCAGCGAGCCGGCCCCCGCCGCCAGGCGTTGCGCCACGCCCGGCGCGTCATCCCCCGCCGGCGGCGGCAGCAGGGCCGGCCCCATCGGCGCGCGATGCACGGCCGTCGTGCCGGCCTGGCTGCTGCGGTCGGACAGCAGCAGCCAGCCGATGCCGGCGCCGATCAGCATCACCGGCAGCGGATTGTCGCGCAGCGCACCGCCCAGGTTGCGCGCGAAGTCGGCGCCGCCGGAGCCGCGCGCGTAATCCATCGCCTGGTCGACCAGCTGGCCGGGCGACAGGCTGCTGCGCAGGGTCTCGATGGTGGCGCCCAGCCGTTCGCGGCTGCGCTCCACCTCGCTTTCGATCTCGGCTGCGGAACGGCCGGCGGGATCGGTGGTCTGGCTCATCGCACGGCCTCCTTGGCCAGGCTGGCGTCGCGGGACAGCTGGGTGGTGGTGCGCTCCGGCACCAGGCTGGCGGCGCGCAGGCGGGCCTGGCCGCTGCGCAGCATCAGCCAGGCGATCAGCGCCACCACGACGCCGACGATCACCCCGGCCAGCCAGGGCTGCAGCCCGGCCTTGTCGACCAGGGCGGCGACCACCGCCTGCAGCAGGATGACGACGGCCGCCAGCAGCATGGCGGCGGCCAGACCGATGGCGACCGCGGCCTGGACGACCCGGCCAAGCTTCTCGCTGAACTCGGCGCGGGCCAGCTGGATTTCCTGCCGCAGCAGGGTGGTGGTCTGCTCGAGCAGGCTGCCGACGAGGTCGGGCAGGCCGCGGGCATTGTCAGAGGGCATCGGAACCTCCCTGCGGGGTGACGGGCATGCTGCCGGGTGCCGCCTGGCCCGGGCGATGCGCGGCGGCGCCGCCCAGCGTGGCGGCGGGCAGGGTCAGCGGTCGCGGCGCCGCATCCGGCTGCGGCGCCGACCAGCCGGGCGCCTTGTTGCCGGTGGAGACCGGCGTCGCCGCGCTGGTCCCGGCGGGGGCGCTGCTGCGGGCGAAGCGGACCAGGGCGAAGCCGGCCAGCGCGGCCGCGCCGAACACGGCGGCGGGCTGGCGGCGCGCCAGGCTGCGCGCATCCTCGAGCAGGTCGCCCAGGCTGCGCTCGCGCAGGCTGCCGGCCATGCCGCCGACCGAATCCGCGGCCTGGCGCAGATAGTTCGCCATCTCGGGCGCGCGGTCCTGCAGGTCGTCGGCGATGTTCTGCACGGCGCCGGCCAGGCCCTCGACCCGCGCGGCGCCGGCCTCGCGGCCCTTCTCCGCGAGTTCTGCGGCGGTGTCCTGCGCCTTCTGCGCCAGCTGCGCCGCCTCGCCCTGCAGCGCGTCGGCGACGGCGGCACCCTGCTCGCGCAGGCCATGGGCGGTGTCGTGGGCGGCTTCGCGGGTTTCGCGCTTCAGCGTGCGGGCAGCGTCCTGCATGCGCTGCCGCGCATCATCCGCCGCCGGGGAGGCTGGCGGCGGGGACGGGGTTTCGGGCGGGATCATGGCAGCTTCCTCCTGCTGGTTGCCGTGGTCACTCAGGCTG
>NZ_MLCO01000315.1 GCF_001982615.1 Teichococcus deserti
AGCGCCGCCCAGCAGGAGCGCGACGCCCGCCGCGCCGCCGCGCTGCGCGAGAATCTGCGCCGCCGCAAGGCGCAGAGCCGCGGCCGGGCCGAGGAGGAAGCGGCCGCAGCCAGGCCGGCGCCGCAGGACACCCCCGACTAAGCGTCCCCAGCAGGGCGTCCCGGCAAGGCTCCGGTTGCCGCCGGGGGGCCACTGGGCTATCCCGGCCGCCCAACGCCGCAGCCCTGGAAGTCCCCTCGCCATGCCCATCATGCCCGACCACTGGATCCGCCGCATGGCGACGGAGCACGGCATGATCGAGCCTTTCGTCGAGAGCCAGCGCCGCGAGGGGGTTATCTCCTTCGGCCTCTCCTCCTACGGCTACGACGCCCGGGTGGCCGACGAGTTCAAGGTCTTCACCAATGTCGACAACGCGCTCGTCGACCCGAAGAAATTCTCGGATGATAGCTTCGTCACCCGCAAGGGCGAGACCTGCATCATCCCGCCGAACTCCTTCGTGCTGGCCCATACGGTCGAGTATTTCCGCATCCCGCGCGACGTCCTGGTGATCTGCCTGGGCAAGTCGACCTATGCCCGCTGCGGGCTGATCGTGAACGTGACCCCGCTGGAGCCGGAATGGGAAGGCCAGGTCACCATCGAGATCAGCAACACCACGCCCCTGCCGGCCCGCATCTACGCCAATGAGGGCATCTGCCAGTTCCTGTTCCTGCAGGGCGCCGGCGAGCCGGAGATCTCCTATGCCGACCGCCGCGGCAAATACATGGGCCAGCGCGGCGTCGCGCTGCCGCGGCTGTAAGGGGCTCACCTGATGGATCGCATCCGCCTCCAGGGCGGCCGCCGGCTCGATGGGCGCATCGCCATCGGCGGCGCCAAGAACGCCGCCCTGCCGCTGATGGCCACTTCTCTGTTGACCGAGCAGGCTGTGGTGCTCACCAACGCCCCGGCCCTGGCCGACGTCGCCACCATGGGCAACCTGCTGGCGCAGCACGGGCTGAAGGTCGAGCACGACACCACCACCCGGCAGATCCTGCTGGACGGCGCAGCGACCCAGTTCGAGGCACCCTATGACCTGGTGCGCAAGATGCGCGCCTCGATCCTGGTGCTGGGCCCGCTGCTGGCCCGCTTCGGCCAGGCCCGCGTCTCGCTGCCCGGCGGCTGCGCCATCGGCACCCGCCCCGTCGACCTTCACCTGAAGGGGCTGGAGCAGATGGGGGCCGTGATCGACCTCGAGGCCGGCTATATCAACGCCCACGTGCCGAAAGGGGAGAATGGGGGCCGGCTGAAGGGCGCCCGCATCATCTTCCCGCAGGTCTCGGTGGGCGCCACCGAGAACCTGCTGATGGCGGCGACGCTCGCCGAGGGCACCACCCAGCTGATCAACGCCGCCCGCGAGCCGGAGATCACCGACCTGGTGAAATGCCTGGTCTCGATGGGGGCAAAGATCGAGGGCGAGGGCAGCGACCGGCTGACGGTGCATGGCGTCGACAGCCTGCACGGCACGACGCATGCCATCCTGCCCGACCGCATCGAGGCCGGTACCTTCGCCTGCGCCGGCGCCATCACCGGCGGCGAGCTGCTGCTGGAAGGCATGACGCTGGAGCTGTTCGGCGCCTGCACCCGCTCGCTGCGCGAGGCCGGCGTCGAGATGCTGCAGGAGGAGGACGGCGTCCGCTGCCGCCGCCTGAACGGGCTGCACGGCGTCGACGTGATGACCGAGCCCTTCCCCGGCTTCGCCACCGACATGCAGGCCCAGTTCATGGCGCTGATGGCGGTGGCCGACGGTGCCTCGATGATCACCGAGACCATCTTCGAGAACCGCTTCATGCATGTGCCCGAGCTGACCCGCATGGGCGCCCGGATCAATGCGCACGGGTCCTCGGCCATCGTCCGCGGCGTCGCCAAGCTGTCCGGCGCCCCGGTCATGGCCACCGACCTGCGCGCCTCGGTCTCGCTGATCATCGCGGCGCTGGCCGCCGAGGGCGAGACCATCGTCAACCGCGTCTACCACCTCGACCGCGGCTATGAGCGGATCGAGGAAAAGCTCGCGGCCGTCGGCGCCGACATCGAACGCATGCCAGGCTGACATGGCCATGGCACCCTTCCGGTGATACAACCCGCCATGGACCAGCCCCTCGCCAGCCCCGACCGGGGCACCTTCGCGGGTGACCAGCCCCTCGTCCTGGCCCTGCCCAAGGGCCGCATCCTGGACGAGCTGGCGCCCCTGCTCGGCGCCGCCGGCATCGTGCCGGCCGCCGACTTCCATGGCTCCAGCCGCCGGCTGCGCTTCGAGACCAACGACCCGGCGCTCGACGTGGTCCGCGTCCGCTCCTTCGACGTGGCCACCTTCGTGGCCTTCGGCGCCGCCCAGATCGGCATCTGCGGCGCCGACGTGCTGATGGAGTTCGACTACCCCGAGATCTACGCGCCGCTCGACCTCGGCATCGGCCGCTGCCGCGTCTCGGTGGCCGAGCCGGTGGGCGAGAGCGAGACCGAGACGCTCGGCCGCCGCTCCCGCGTCGCCGTCGCGACCAAGTACCCCAACATCGCCCGCCGGCATTTCGCGACCAAAGGCATCCAGGCCGAGGTGGTGCATCTGAACGGCGCCATGGAGCTGGCCCCCTCGCTGGGCCTGGCCAAGCTGATCGTCGACCTGGTGCAGACCGGCTCGACGCTGAAGGCCAATGGCCTGGCCGAGACCGAGGTCATCGCCCAGATCAGCTCCCGCCTGATCGTCAACCGCACGGCGCTGAAGACCCGGCCCGAGGCGATCGGCGACTGGCTGTCCCGCTTCCGCGCAGCGCTCGACAAGGTGGCCGCATGATCCGCCTCAACACCGCCGATGCCGGCTTCGAGGCCGGCTTCCTGGCCCTGCTGGACCAGGCGCGGGAGACCACGACCAAGGTCGACGCCGCCGTCTCCAGCATCATCGCCGAGGTCCGCGCCGGGGGCGATGCCGCGCTGCTGGACCTGACCGGCCGCTTCGACCGCTGGACGCCGGCGGACGCCGCGGCCTTGCGCGTCACCGAGGCCGAGATCGACGCCGCCCGCGCCCGCTGCGCCCCCGAGCTGCTGGACGCGCTCGACCTGGCGGCCACCCGGATCGAGCGCTTCCACGCCGCGCAGCTGCCGCGCGACGTGGAGCTCGACGATCCGCTCGGCCTGACGCTCGGCCTGCGCTGGGGCTCGATCGACGCGGTCGGCCTCTACGTGCCGGGCGGCAAGGCGGCCTATCCGTCGTCCGTGCTGATGAACGCCATCCCGGCCCGCGTCGCCGGCGTGCCGCGCATCGCCATGTGCGTCCCCACCCCCGACGGGGTGCTCAACGACCTGGTGCTGGCCGCCGCCCACCGCGCCGGCGTGACCGAGATCTTCCGCATCGGCGGCGCCCAGGCGATCGCCGCCCTGGCCTGGGGCACGGCGACCATCGCGCCCGTGGACCGCGTCGCCGGCCCGGGCAATGCCTATGTCGCCGAGGCCAAGCGCCAGGTCTTCGGCCGGGTCGGCATCGACAGCATCGCCGGCCCCTCCGAGGTGGTGGTGCTGGCGGACGCCAGCCAGAACCCGGCGCTGATCGCCATGGACCTGCTGGCCCAGGCCGAGCATGACGAAAGCGCCCAGTCGATCCTGATCACCACCAGCCACCAGATGGCGAACGCCGTCGAGCATGCGGTGCAGGACGCCCTACTGACCCTGCCGCGGGCGGGAATCGCCGGCGAGAGCTGGCGGCGCCACGGCGCCATCATCGTGGTCCACGACTGGGAGGAAGGCGCCCGGCTGGTCGACCGCCTGGCGCCCGAGCATCTGGAGATCATGGTCTCCGAGCCCGGCCCCCTCTTCGCCCGCATCCGCCATGCCGGCGCCGCCTTCCTGGGCGCGCATTGCCCGGAGGCGCTGGGCGACTACGTGGCCGGCCCGAACCACGTGCTGCCCACCGGCCGCACCGCCCGCTTCGCCTCCGGCCTGTCCGTCTATGACTTCCTGAAGCGGACGACCTGGATCAGCGCCGAGCGCCGGGGGCTGGAGGCCATCGGCCCCGCCGCGGTGGCGCTGGCCGAGGCCGAGGGCCTGTCCGCCCATGCCCGCAGCATCAGCCTGCGGCTTGGTTGATTGGCCTCAGGCGCCGGCGCCCGTCTCCGCGGGCGTGGCTGGCGCGCCATGCGGCGCGGGCCGCCTTCGCGGCCTCAGCCGGCCTGCGGCCGACTGCAGGTCACGCGATGAACAGGCCAGGTCGTTGCGGCGCGGCACCATCCCCCGCGCCGCGGCCTGGGCTGCCGCGCGCGGGCTGTCCTTGACCAGCCGCGGCCAGACCATCATGTTCTGGCCACGAATGCCCCGGCGCAGGTTCTGCGGCGGCCGTTCCCCCACGTCCGAAGCGGAGATGTCCGGCGCAACCCGCGTCGCCTGCCGCAATGAAGAGGTCTGATGTCGAAAGAAGATATGATCGAGTTCAGCGGCCAGGTCGTTGAACTTCTGCCCAACGCGATGTTCCGGGTGAAGCTCGACAACGAGCACATGGTCCTGGCCCATACCAGCGGCAAGATGCGCAAGAACCGCATCCGCGTCCTGGCCGGCGACCGCGTCAACGTCGAGATGACGCCCTACGACCTGACCAAGGGCCGCATCACCTTCCGGTTCAAGTAATGTCCGTGGCGGGCCTCGCGGCCCCCGAATTGCTTGATGCCCGTCCGCCGCTGGTGCTCGCCAGCGGCAGCCCGCGCCGCCTGGATCTGCTGAGGCGGATCGGCGTCGTGCCGGCGCGCGTCTGCCCCCCCGACATCGACGAGACGCCGCTGAAGCAGGAGCTGCCGCGCCAGCTGGCCGGCCGCCTGTCCCAGGCCAAGGCGCGCGCCGTCATGGCCGCCGAGCCCTCTGGCCTGGTGCTGGCCGCCGACACGGTGGTGGGCGTCGGCCGCCGCATTCTGCCCAAGGCCGAGACGATCGAGCAGGCGCGCGACTGCCTGGCGCTGCTCTCCGGCCGGCGGCACCGGGTCTATACCGGGGTCGCGCTGGGCCTGCCCGACGGGCGGCTGCTGACCCGGGTGGTGGAAAGCGTCGTCAGCTTCCAGCGCCTGACCGAGGCGCAGACCAAGGCGTATCTCGCCAGCGGCGAATGGCAGGGCAAGGCCGGCGGCTACACCATCCAGGAATCGGCCGAGGCCTTCGTGCGCTTCCTCTCGGGCAGCCATTCCAACGTGGTCGGCCTGCCGCTGCACGAGACCGCCCAGCTGCTGCGGGGCATCGGGTGGCTGCGCCCCTGATCGTCCTGTCGGTGTCGCCCGGCGAGCGGCGCGTGGCGCTGCGCCGGGGCGACACGCTGGACGCCGCCTTCGTCGAGCGGCCGCACCGGCCGGAGGGGCTGGGCGATCTCCATGTCGCCCGTGTCGCTGCCCGCGCCCCGGCCATGGGCGGCGTCTTCCTGGCGCTCACCGGCGGCGAGACCGGATTCCTGCCGGATTCCGAGGGCGGCAAGGGCCGCGGCGAAGGCGACTGGCTGCGCGCCGCCGTCACCCGCGCGGCGCAGGGCGGCAAGGGACCGCGCCTGGCCGCCCGGCCCTCGCCCGAGGCGGTGACCGGCCCGGTCCGGCTGCTGTCCCGCGGGCCGGAAGCGGCCCTTCGCCTGGCCGCGCAAAACCCCGAGGCGATGATCGTCACCGACCACGCCGCGACCGCCGCCCGGCTGCGCGGGGTTCTGGGCACGGCCCGGATCGAGCTTTCGGCGCGTCCCGCCTTCGACGACGCGCTGGAAGAGGAATTCGAGCTGCTGTCCGGCATGGCGGTGGCGCTGCCCGGCGGCGGGCGGCTGACGCTGCACCCGACCCCGGCCCTGCTGGCCATCGACATCGATGCCGGCGCCGTTTCCGGCGGGCGCGACGCCACAGCGCACAAGGCGCTGAACGCCGCCGCCCTGGCCGAGGCGCTGCGGCAGATCCGCCTGCGCCACCTCGCCGGCGCCATCCTGGTCGACATGGCCGGCATGGCCATCGCCCGCCGCCGCGAGCTGCTGCCCGGCCTGGCGCCGCTGGTCGCCGCCGACCCCGCGCTGAAGCTGATGGGCCTGACCGGCCTCGGCCTGATCGAGCTGCAGCGCCGCCGGGTCCACACGCCGCTGCATGAGATCCTGGGCGACCCGCCCTCGCCGCTGACCCGAGGCCTGGCGGCGCTTCGCCGCGGCCTGGCCGAGGCCACTCGCCGCCCCGGCGCCCGGCTGGCGCTGACCGCCTCGCCCGCCGTGCTGGCGGCGCTGGCCGACTGCCCCGGCGCGCTGGACGATTTCACCGAACGCGCCGGCGCCCTGGCGCTGCGCCCCGACCCGCTCTGCCCCCCCGGCCAGGAACATGTCCATGCCGAGTGACACCACGCCGAAGCCCCGCCCGCGCTGCCCGGTCTGCGGCAGGGCGAGCGAGCCGGCCCACCGTCCCTTCTGCTCCGATCGCTGCAAGCAGGTCGATCTCGGCCGCTGGCTGAACGGCGGCTATGCCATCCCGGGCCGCCCGGTCGAGGACGAGGATCCCGAGGACCAGCCCTGAGGCATCAGCCCTGACGCGGCCATTTCACGCGTTTGCAAAACAATCGGCTTTGGGCGCTGGACAAGCGCCACGGCGTCCGGTATTTCCCCGCCATCTGCCGACGGCGCCTCTCGAGGCGCTGCACTATGGGCCCAGATAGCTCAGTTGGTAGAGCATGCGACTGAAAATCGCAGTGTCGGTGGTTCGATTCCACTTCTGGGCACCATTCTCCCCCCTGAAATTCGATGGTTTCCGGCTCAGGGCGCCGCTGTGCTGTGGCAGAAGTCCTGCGGACGGTGCGCTGCGACGACGGCCATCCTTGCCTGCTCGCACAGCACGAATGCCATCCATCCAGCCTTGCTGGCCGAGGAGTGCCGCCCGTCATAGGTGCGGCCCAGGCCCGTGAAGGGACAGCTGCCAAGGTAAGGCGGCCCGTCGGCGGCGGCCTTCGCGAAGTCCGGCCCTCATCTCGTTGCGATTTCCACATGAATTTCCCGCCGGTCGGTCAGGCCGGGCCTCGGCGCGGCAGGCATGAAAAAACGCCCCGGCCTGCACCGGGGCGTTTCGTTCGTGATCGGCGCGAGGCGGCGGGGCGAACCCGGCCACGCCGCGAAGGCCGGCCCGGAGCAGTCCGCCGGGCCGGTGCTGTCGTCAGGCGATGACGGGGTCGTAGGCGCCGGTGCGGCCCTCGTCGACGCCGTACTGGATCCAGTGCAGCGCCAGCTGGTCGGCGCTGAGCCCGGCCAGGTCGGTGTTGACCGCGGCATAGGACTGCTCGTTGAAGCGATCCGTGGTGCGGCCTTCCTCGGCGCCGTACTGGATGTAGTGCATGGCGGCGAGATCCTCCATCTGACCGGTGGTGCTCGCCTGGCCATAGACATCGATCAGGTCACGATGGCTCGCCAGGTACTGCAGGGAGTCGAAGCTCGTCTGACGCCCCTCGCCCGCACCGGCTTCGATGAAGTGCTGCGCGCCCTTGTCCTCGATCTGCTTCTGGTCGAGGCCGCCCCAGAGGTCGCGCAGATCCGACTGCGACGCGACATACTCAAGGCCGCTGAAGGTGACGCTGCGGCCTTCCTTGAAGCCGTCCTGCACGAAATGCTGCGTCGCCGCATCCTCGTTCAGGAAGAAGGTGCTGCGCAGGTCGTCATAGCTGGCGATGTAGGACAGTCCGGCGAAGTCCGTCTCGCGGCCCTCGGCACGGCCAAACTCCAGGTAGTGGCGCGCGCCGGATTCATCGGCATTGGCGCCCCAGCCGGCCAGCACGTCCGTGTTGGCGGCGAGATAGGCATTGCCGTCGAAGGTGATCTCACGCCCCTCGATGGCGCCGGCATCGCGGAAATGCGCCCAGCCGGCGCCGGCATTCGCACCGAAGGCCTGGGTCAGGTCGCTATGGGAGGCGATGTAGGAATAGGCGAAGAACTCGTTCACGTCCTTGAGGTCGAGCGTGCCGCCGACGCCGGTGAACTGCACCGCCTCGACGTCCAGCAGAGTGTCGACACCGTCGGGGCCGCGCACCAGACCCTCGCTGTCATAGCGGAAGACCTGGTACTGTTGCTGGTCGCCCATCACCTTGACGGTGTCACGGCCATCGCCGCCCTCGACGCGGTCATTGCCGGTGCCCGGGTCGATCAGATCGTTGCCGCCGCGCGCCTCGATGAAGTCGTTGCCGGCGGCGCCCGCGAAGGTGTCATCGGAATTCGTGCCGACCAGACGATCGTCACCGGCGGTACCGATATAGACAGCCATTGGCGTTTCTCCTTTGCTTCGCTTCGTGCGGCAGGACAACCGACGGCGCGGCCAGAGGTTTCCTGAAACCGGTTGCGTAAGGATCTGTGTGCATGACGAGAGAGATCGAGACCGTCTCCAGCCGCGTCGCCTATGAAAACCGCTGGCTGCGCGTGCGGGAGGACATTATCCGCCGCGCGGACGGCTCCGACGGCCTTTATGGCGTCGTCGAGCGCAGCGATTTCGTCGTGCTGCTGCCCTGGCATGACGGCGGGCTGACGCTGGTTGAACAATATCGTTACCCGGTGCGGCAGCGGCAGTGGGAGCTGCCGATGGGCACCTGGGAGTCCGCGCCCGACACCGATCCGGCCCAGCTCGCCGCCGCCGAGCTGCGCGAGGAGACCGGCCTGGTCGCCCGGAACCTCGTGCGCATCGGCGGAATCCTGCAGGGCGCCGGCTACTGCAACCAGCGCGGGCACATCTTCTGGGCCTCGCAACTGACGCAGCAGGACCATCAGCGCGAGGCCACCGAGCAGGATCTGGTCTGCCGCCATTTCCCGCTGGCCGAGGTGGAGGCGATGATCCGCGACGACGTGCTGGTCGACGCCCCCAGCCTGGCCGCCATCGCCATGGCCCGCCTCAAGGGTTTTTTCTAGGTCGCCTTCCAGGTTGTGCGTGATGGGATATCACGCCCCCCTGCACGGTGCGGCAACGCAACATCGCCCCGGGGCCTTTCGCGCCCTCCCCTGTCGGCAACAGAAACATCGGGAAAGGCTCAAGCGCCGTCCCCATGAAGTCCGGCGGCTTATCCCCAGCTTCGTCCACCTGTTCTGGGGATAGTTTCTGGCGCTCCCCCGGCCCGGTCGGGTAAAGCCGGCCCATGCAGACTTACGACGCGGTGGTGCTGGGGGCCGGAGCGGCCGGACTGATGGCGGCGATGCGCGCCGGGCAGCGCGGACGGCGCGTGCTGGTGCTCGACCATGCGCCGCAGGCCGGCTCGAAGATCCTGATCTCCGGCGGCGGGCGCTGCAACTTCACCAACACCGGCACCACGCCCGAGCGGTTCTTTTCGGCCAACCCGCATTTCTGCAAGTCGGCGCTGAAGCGCTACACCCCCGCCGACTTCCTGGCGCTGGTCGAGAAGCACCGCATTGCCTGGCACGAGAAGACGCTCGGCCAGCTGTTCTGCGACGGCTCCTCGCGGCAGATCGTCGCCATGCTGCTGGCGGAATGCGCGGCCGTGGGCGTCGAGCTCCGCCTCGGCCACCGCATCACCGACGTCGCCCGCGCCGACGCCTTCACCGTCACCACCGATCGTGGCGTTTTCTCGGCACCGGCGCTGGTGCTGGCGACGGGCGGGCTGTCGATCCCGAAAATGGGCGCGACCGGGCTGTCGCTCGACATCGCCCGCCGCTTCGGCCTGGCGCTGACGGAAACCCGCCCTGCCCTGGTGCCGCTGACCTTCGATGGCGCGCTGCTGGAGCTGATGCGGCCGCTCTCGGGCCTGGCCGTCCCCGCCGTGGCCCGCGCCGGCCGCCACCGCTTCCCCGAGGCGGTGCTGTTCACCCATCGCGGCCTGTCGGGGCCGGCGATCCTGCAGGTTTCCTCCGCCTGGAAGCCGGGGGAGGCGATCGCCCTCGACCTGCTGCCCGGCCAGGACGTCCAGGCGCTGCTGGTGGAGAAGAAGCAGTCCCGCCACAAGGCGGAGCCGCGCACCGTGCTGGGCGAGGTCCTGCCGGCGCGGCTGGCCCAGGCGCTGGCTGCGGCTTGGCTGCCCGATGCGCCGATGGCGCGGCAGACCGACCGCGACCTGCGCCGGGTCGGCCAGACCCTGTCGCACTGGTCGCTGACGCCCGCGGGCACCGAAGGCTACGCCAAGGCGGAGGTGATGCTGGGCGGCGTCGACACGGCCGGCCTGTCGTCGCGCAGCATGGCGGCCGAGGCGGTGCCCGGGCTGCATGTCATCGGCGAGGCGGTGGACGTCACCGGCTGGCTTGGCGGCTACAATTTCCAATGGGCCTGGGCCAGCGGCTGGGCGGCGGGCGACTCCGTCTAGAGCGTGCTGGCTTGAGGTGGCAACACCGGAAAGCCCGGATCACGCGACCAACACAACGCTGGAACGGGCTGCCTGCGTCCTGCCGCAGGCAAACCGTTCTAGCGCGGCCGCGGCGCCACCAGCGCGATCCGAGTCGAATCGCCGTCGACGAAGCTCAGCGCCAGGTTGTCGCCGCTCCAGGCGAAGTGGCGCAGCGTGTCGATCTGTCGCAGCGCCAGCGGCCGCCCGCCCTCCAGCGGCCAGAGGAAGACCGCGGCGCGCCGGCGCACGCCGCCGAAGCCGGTCAGCCGCCCCGGCTTCAGCCCGGAGAAGCGCCCCGCCAGCCAGGCGCCGTCGCTGCGCCAGGCCAGCCGCGGCAGGGTGTCGGGCGCGCCCAGGCGGCCGACCAGCACACGCTCCACCTGCTGGCTGCGCGGGTCGATCAGGGCGACGGCGACGCTCTCGCGGTCGGGCGGGCCGACATTCTGCGCCACCATCTGCTGGTCCGGCCGCACCGCCTGCCCCGCTCCGGCACCCAGCCGGGCGAGGTCGGCGAAGAGGTCGTGCGGCCGCTGCAGCGCGCCGGTGGTGGCGTCGAACTGCGCCGCCGCGCCGCTGCGGCGCTCCAGCACCGCGCCGGTCAACGGGTCCAGCACGGAGAGATGGGCCAGCAGCCGGTCGGGCGCCTCGAAGAGCAGCAGCGCCGGCCG
>NZ_MLCO01000316.1 GCF_001982615.1 Teichococcus deserti
AGAAAAAAGAAGGGGTCCAGGGGAATTCATTCCCCTGGCCTTCCTTTCTTCCTGCACTCTCCCTTTGGACCTGCCGCAGAGCGGGCCTTAAGGAGGAGTGTCACGATGGATTTGAAGCGCCGCGCTCTGGCGTTGGCTGGCCTTGGCCTGGCGATGCCCGCCTTGGCCCAGCCGCGTTTCCCCAGTCGTCCTATCACCATCACCGTGCCCAGCCCGGCGGGCGGCGGCACCGACTATGCCGCGCGGCTGATCGCCGAGCCGCTGGGCCAGATCCTCGGCCAGCCCGTCGTCGTCGAGAACCGTCCCGGCGGCAACGACGTCGTCGGGCTGATGGCGGTTGCGCGGGCGCAGCCGGACGGGCATGCGCTGCTGATGGGCTATTGCGGCACCATGGCCGGGCGCGCGGCCATCGGCGGCACCGGCGGCATCAGCACCACCAACGACTTTCTCCCCATCGGCCAGGTGTCGGACACGCCGCAGCTGATCGTGTCCCACCCGTCCCTGCCGGTGAAGACGCTGCCGGAGCTGGTGGCCTATGCCAAGGCCAATCCTAGCAAGATCAGCTACGCCTCGGCCGGCAGCGGCTCGATGCACCATCTGGGGACGGAGCTGCTGAAGTCGCGCGCCGGCATCGACATGCTGCACGTGCCCTATCGCGGCACCGGCGAGACCATCAGCGACCTGATCGCCGGCCGCGTGCAGTTCTACATGAACTCGCCGCCGCCGCTGGTGGCGCTGCTGCGGGATGGGAAGGTGCGCGGGCTCTGCGTCAGCTCGAACGAGCGGCATCCGGGGCTGCCGGAGCTGCCTTCCGCGGCGGAGGCGGGGTTCAGGGACCTGCCGCTGAATGTCTGGTTCGCGCTCTTCGCGCCGAAGGACGTGCCCGCGGAAACGCGGCAGCAGCTCACCAATGCGCTGCAGAAAACCCTGCAGGACGAGAACCTCAGGAGGCGCGCCTTCGAGGCCGGGTCGCTGGTCAGCTTCGCCACGCCGGAACAGACCACCCAACGACTGAACAAGGAAATAGAAGGCTGGAAAGCCACGGCGCAACAAGCCAACATCAAGGCAGAATAAGAAAGGCCAGGGGAATGAATTCCCCTGGACCCCTTCTTTTTTCTATCCGTTTAAGCGCGCTTGATGTTCCAGGCGATCGCGAAGCCGCCGACGCGATCCTTCAGGGAGCGGTTCACGGCGGTCAGGCTCTTGTAGGCGCCGACAGGGATGTAGGGCAGCTCGTCCATGACGACGCGCTGCATGTCCTCGGCGATCGTCTTCTGCGCGGCCAGGTCGGGCGCCAGGAACCACTCGTCGCGCAGCTGCTCCAGCCGCGGCACCTCGGGCCAGCCCACCCAGGCCTGCGCGCCATTGCCGCGCAGCGGGAAATGGCAGGACGGATCGACGAAGTCGAAGGAGGAGAAGCTGGTGAACAGCATGCTCCAGCCGCCCTTGTCCACCGGCTCGCGCGAGGTGCGCCGCTGCACCACGGTGCCCCAGTCGCCGAAGGCGATGTCGGCATTCATCCCCAGCCGCCGCACCAGGTCGGCGCCCACCTGCGACATGGCGGACGGCGCCAGGATGTCGGTCGGGCCGATCAGCCGCATCGGCTGGTTGGTGTAGCCCGCCTCCTTCAGCAGCGCCTTGGCGCGGTCCAGGCTGCGCGCGCCCAGCAGCGGCTCCAGCCCAACCTTGTTCGCCAGCGGCGTGCCCGGCGTAAAGACGCCGACATCGTCGTTGTACAGCGACGGCTCGGGACCCACGATCGCGCTCATGAAGTCGGACTGGCTGATCGCCGGCAGCAGCGCCTGGCGCATCTTCTTGTCGTTGAAGGGGCCGTGCAGATGGTTGAAGCGCAGCACGCCCACCAGCGGCAGCGGATCGATCTCCTCGATCGCCAGCTGGCGGTTGCGCTTCAGCAGCGTCTGGATCTCCGGCGGCGGCTGCTCGAACCAGTCGACCTCGCCGGTCTGCATCGCGGCGGCGGCGGTCGAGGCGTCGGTGATGATGTTCCACTCGACCCGGTCGAAATGCACCAGCTTCGGCCCGGCGGTCAGGCTCGGCGTGCCGACCGTGGTCGGGCTGTAATCGGCATTGCGCTCATAGGCGACGAAGCTGCCCGAATTGAACTCGTCCGCCTTGAAGCGATACGGGCCGCAGCCGGTGGTGTCGCGGATCTGCGTGAAGGCGTCGGTCTTGGCCAGCCGCTCCGGCAGGATGAAGGCCGGGCTGTTGCTGACCTGGGCCAGTGCCGACAGCAGCATGGGGAAGCGCTGCTTCATGCGGAAGCGCACCCGGCGGTCATCCACCGCCGACAGCTCCTCGACGAAGGTGGCCAGCTTCTGGCCGACCGGGCTGCGCTTCATCCAGCGCTGCAGGCTGGCCACCACGTCGGCGGCGCGCACCGGCTCGCCGTCATGGAACTTCGGGCCCTGGCGCAGCGTCAGCGTCACCAACTTGCCGTCATTCTCCTCGACCACGCCCTCGGCCAGCTGCGGCCGCGGGACGAAGCTGCTGTCCATGCCGTAGAGCGTGTCATGGATCATGTAGGCGTGGTTGCGGGTGATGTTCGCCGTCGTCCAGATCGGATCCAGGCTGGTCAGGTTCGCCTGCGGCACCAGCTTCAGCACGCGGTTGCGCGCCGGCTGGGCGATGGCGACGCGCGACAGCCCCGCGCTGCCGGCAAGACCGGCGGCGGCGCCCGCCAGCAGGCTTCGGCGATGCAGCATGAGGCTCTCCTATCCGTGATGTAATCTGGCGCGCAGAAGAGCGCAGCTTCCACCGGCTTGGCAAGCCCCGCGTGGTCAGGCCGCTTCGCAGACCAGCGGCAGCCCGGCACGACGGTCGAGCTCCCGCCAGCTGCCGGCATGGGCCGCATCGGCATCCGGCATGGCAGGCAGCGACGCCGTCACCCGCGCCGCCAGCGCCGCCGCCTCGGCCCAGCAGGCATCCATCACCGATTGCTGCTCGGCGGCGGGCGCGGCCAGCACGGCCTCGATGCGGGCGCGGGAATCGGCTTCCAGCGCATCCCGCTGCGGCGCGAAATCGGCGATGACGGCGGCGTAGTCGCCGCGCTCGGCGGCGCGATGCAGCATCTCGTGGCGCCACCACAGGCTGGCGGCGTCATAGCTGTCGCCGGCGCGCGCCGCCTCGGCCGGCACCACCAGCCCGGGCAGCACCGGCTTGAAGATCGACAGGCAGGGCGCTGCGCTCGCCGTCACCCAATGCAGCACACGCCCGTCGCCGCGCAGCTCGGAGACCAGGGAGGCGGTGCTCTGCGACCGCCGCAGGCCCTCGCCCGCATGCATGCAGATGCTGCGGCCCTGCAGATGCGCCGGGTGCCAGCGCGGGTCGGCCTCCGCCGCGGCACCGTGGTCGCGCAGCGCGGCCATCAGATGCGCGGGCGTCAGCCGCGGCGCGTGGCGTCCCAGGATTTCGGTCGCGCGGCTGCAGCGGGCGCGGCCCTGGCTGATCGCGTCACGCTCGAGGCTCAGGTAGTTCTGCGCGAAATCCAGATCCTCGAGCGAGGTGCAGAAGCCGGCGGCGCGCGCATGCTCCAGCAGCCCGCCGCCGGCGCGCCGGATGGCGCCGCGGCCGATCGAGAAAGCGTTGGACAGGGCGCGGAAGCCCGACACCCGCTCCACCGCCCAGAAGGTCCCGATCGTCTCCAGCACGAAAGCCTCGCGGCGATCGGCGATGATGAAGCCGTTGTCGTAGAAATGCTCGTGCAGGTGGCCGCAGGGGCCACCCTGGCCATGCGCTTCCAGCAGGCTGGTGATGACTTCGATGGCTTCGGCGGCGGTCGCGGCCCGCTCCAGTCCCAGCCGCACCAGATCCATCCCGATGAGCTTCTTCTCGACACCCGGCGCGATGGTCGCGACCATGGCCTCGTTGCCGATGACCACACCATGCTCATTGGCGCCGATCTCCGCGCCCCAGCACCAGAAGGGGCGGCTGAGCAGCGTGGCGTT
Source organism: Teichococcus deserti (assembly GCF_001982615.1). GTDB lineage: Bacteria > Pseudomonadota > Alphaproteobacteria > Acetobacterales > Acetobacteraceae > Pseudoroseomonas > Pseudoroseomonas deserti. The sequence goes on from NZ_MLCO01000316.1 coordinate 3,966, forward strand.
GGTCTCGGCGACCTGCGGGATGTCGATATAGGTGCAGCGCAGCCGGCTGCCCGCTGCATGCGTCGCGCGGGGGAAGGCGGCGAAGGGCTGGCCCTCGTTGCGCTCGCGGTCGCTGTTCTTGGCGAACATGACGCTGCCCGACAGGGTCACGGGCGGTAGGGCCACCATGGTGTCGCACATCCGGGCAGGCTCCTTCGGCGGTCGTCAGGGACCATCCTGCCACGCGCCGCGCGATGCGCAAGCGGCGCGCCGCTTGTCAAGCTTGCTGCGCGCGGCGCCAGGATTGCACGGCGATACCGTCAGACCGTCGGCTGCGGCACCGGCTTCAAGCGCGACAGCCAGGCCGCGCAGCCGATGGCCAGAAGCATGCCGCCGGCGATCAGGGAAACGACGCCATCCCAGCCCCAGCCCGACCACAGCCAGCCGCCGGTCGAGCCCAGCACGCTGGCCCCCATGTAGCAGGAGAACAGGTACAGGGAAGACGCCTGGGCCTTGGCGCGGATGGCGCGGCGGCCGACCCAGGCGCTGGCCATGCTATGCGCCGCGAAGAAGCCGAAGGTGGTGATGGCCAGGCCCGCCACCGCCGCGGTCACCGTCGGGATCAGCGTCACGGCCAGGCCCAGGATGGCGATGCCCAGCGCGATCCAGAACAGCCGCGCCCGCCCCAGCCGGTCGCCCAGCGCGCCCACGAAGGTCGAGCTGCCGATGCCCACGATATAGACGGTGAAGATCAACCCGATCAGCGTCTGGCTCAGCCCCAGCGGCGGCGCCAGCAGCCGGTAGCCGATGTAGTTGTACAGGGTCACCAGGCCGCCCATGATCAGGAAGCCCTCGAGGAACAGCACGCGCAGCCCGGGCTCGCGCAGATGGGTGGCGAAGCCGCCGGCCAGCGCGCCGATGTTCAGCGGCCGCGGCGTGAAGTGGCGCGACGGCCGCAGGTTCACCAGGAACAGCACCGCCGAGATCAGCCCCAGCACCCCCATGAAGCCCATGGCGTGGTGCCAGGAATAATGGTCGCTCACCAGCCCGACGCCGACGCGCCCGGCCATGCCGCCCAGCGCGTTGCCGCTGATATAGAGGCCCATGGCCAGGCCGATCGAGCGCGGGTGCACCTCTTCCGCCAGATAGGCCATGGCGGCAGCGGGCAGCCCCGACAGCGCCAGCCCCTGCAGCGTGCGCAGCACCAGGAAACTTTCCCAGGACGGCGCGAAAGCCGAGGCCAGCGTCAGCGCCGAGGAGGCGAAGACCGCGCCCACCATCAGCGGCTTGCGCCCGAAGGCTTCCGACAGGCTGCTGGCGATCAGCGTGCCGAAGGCCAGCGCGATCGAGGGCAGCGACAGCGACAGGGATGACACCGCCGCGCCGATGCCGAATTCCTGGGAGAAGGCCGGCAGCAGCGGCTGCACGCAATAGAGCAGCGCGAAGGTGGCGAAGCCGGCGCAGAGCAGGGCGATGCTGGTGCGGGCAAACTCCGCCGTGCCCTGCTGGATATAGGGGGTCTCGACCGGGGGAGTGGCGGCGATCGGGGCGGCGGCGGTGGTCGAGAGCGACATGCGGGGCAGGGTCCTGGGGAATACCGGCCGCCTCTCTCCCGATCATGGCGACGGCCTTGCCGGCCGCGCATCGCGATCAAAGCACGGCCGTCACGCCGCCGTCATTCATGCTGCACCGCAAAATAGTTCGGCGTTTCCGAATGAAGCGCGACTCACGGCCGGAACAGCGCCTGCAGCCCCTCGGCCAGGCTGCTGCGCCAGGCGATATAGTCGTGTCCGGTCGACCATTCGCGATGCGTCACCCCGTAGCCGCGGGCGCGCAGCACCATGGCCATGTGGCGGTTGCTGTCGAAGAGGCTGACCCGGCCGGGGCGGCCGCGCTCGAAGCTGCCGGCCTCCAGGTAGAAGCGGACCGGCAGCCGGGCCGAGGACGCATATTGCTCGATGAGCCATTCCGGCGGCGCGCCCTCCGGCGACCAGCCGAAGCTGCCGGACTGGCTCAGGACATTCCCAAAAACCTCGGGGTGGCGGAAGGCGGCGAAGGCGGCGGCGATGCCGCCATAGCTGGCGCCGCCCACCACGATCTGGGACGGATCCTCGGTCAGCCGCAGCTGCGCCCGCGCCCAGGGCAGCATTTCCTGCACGAGGGCAGCGGCGAAGCGCGGATTGGGCGGCAGCTCGCGGTCGCGGGCATCGCCCGGGCCGTTGCCGACGAACAGCGCCGCCACCGGCGGGATCTCACCGGCGGCGATCAGGTTGTCGAGGATGGTCGGCGTCGGCACGATGTCCAGATAGGCGTCGCCGTCGAACATCACCAGCAGCGGCAAGGGCGTGGCCGGCGTCACGCCCGGGCTGTAGAGCGCCAGCAGCCGGGTGTTGCCCAGCGTCGGGCTGGTGAAGCGGCGGCGCCAGACCTGGCCCTCGGCGACGCCCGGGCGGCGCGCCAGCCAGGGCGAGGCCGGCGCATCCTCCAGCTCCAGCACGGACGACGACGTATAGCGGTCGCGCCGCGGATCGGCCGGCCACCAGGGGCGGGGGTTCAGCGGATCGGCCTGGGCGGTGGCAAAAACCGCCATCTGCCGGGCTTCCGCGTCATCCGGCAGCTCCGGCACGTCGGGCGCCAGCTGATAGGTCAGCCGGGTGCCGGGCGGCACGGCGGCGGTCAGGAACCACAGATCGGTCCCCGGCATCCGCGCCAGCGGCGGCAGGTCACGGCTCGGCCCGCCGATCAGCCGCACGTTCCGCGTCGTGGCGCCGCGCCAGAGGAAGGAGACCAGGGCGCCATCCGGTCGCTTCTCGATCAGCGGCGCGCCTTGCCGGGTGATCTCGGCCCAGAAGCGGGTCATCTCGGCCGGCGCGTCGGCGCCGTCGCGCAGGGCCTGGCGCAGCGCCTGCAGCCGCGGGCTGTCCAGCGGTGCGGCGGCCGGGTCGGGCGCCACCTGCTGGGCCCGTGGCAGAATGCGGGTGATGCCGAGCCCCACCTCGGCCGCAGCGCCGGCAAACAGCCGCAGCCGGAACGCGCCGGCGGCAGGCGCCACGAACTGGAAGGGCAGCGGCCCGCCGCCGGGGATGGCCAGGCGGCGCAGCGGGGCGTCGGCGCCTGGGGCCAGCAGCTCCAGCCCCGGCCCTTCGACCAGCGGGTCGGTGCCGCGGGTCAGCAGCCCGGCCACGTAGTCGCCGGCCTCCAGCGGCAGCAGCCATTCGCGCCGCTCGCCGGCCTCGAGCCGCAGCGTCGCCGTCTCGCCCACCGTCAAGCTGGCCGCCTCGGCCGCCGCTGGCAGCAGCCAGGGCATCACCAGCATCCCGCGCCGCCCGATTTCCCTGCCTGCCATCCGTCCGATCCGCCGGTGCTGCCCAGGCCGCCATTCTCCCCTGCCCGGCCACCCCATGGCAATCCGCGCAAAAGCTGGCAGAACGGCAGCGGAGCCCAGCGAGGAGACCGGCCAGCGATGCGCCTGACTGCACGACGCGACCGCATCGTCGAGCTGCTGATGCAGCACCAGCGGATGACCGTGGAGGAGCTGGCGCAACAGCTGGAGGCCTCGCAGGAGACCATCCGCCGCGACCTGACCGAGCTCGCCGCGCGCAACCGGCTGCGCAAGTTCCATGGCGGCGCCACCCTGCCCGACAGCCTGGGCGAGGGCGCCTTCCGCAGCCGCATGGTCGAGAACCTGGACGCCAAGCGCGCCATCGCCCGCCGCGCCGCCGCGCTGTTCGCGCCGGGCGATTCGCTTTTCGTCGATACCGGCTCCACCACCATCGCCTTCGCCAGCGAGCTGGCCCAGGCCAGCGACGTCACCGTCATCACCAATTCGGTGGGCATCGCCGCCGCCGTCTCGCGCAGCGGCGCCAACCCGACCTACCTGCTGGGCGGCGAGCACCGGCACGAGGCCGGGGAGAATGTCGGCTCCCTGGTGCTGCAGCAGATTTCCGGCTTCAGCCCGCGCCATGCGGTGCTGACGGTGGGCGGCATCGGCACCCAGGGCATCGCCGATTTCGACCTGGCCGAGGCCGAGATCGCCCGCGCCATGATCGCCCGCGCTGTAGAGGTGACGGTGCTGGCCGATGCCTCCAAGCTCGGCCGCGACGCGCTGTTCCACCTGTGCGGGCTGGAGGCGATTGCCCGGCTGGTCACCGACCGGCCGCCGCCGCCCCCCCTGGCCGAGGCCCTGGCCAAGGCGGGAGTGGCCGTGCTGCTGGCCCCTGACCGAAAATCAGCCAAAATCGACTGAACAGGCATTTTTAGGGCATGCGTTTTGACCGAACGGTCATATACCTTGCCCTATGACCCTGCCCCCCGATGTCCCCTACGATATCGCCGTGATCGGCGCCGGCGTGGTCGGCTGCGCCGTCTTCCGCGACTTTTCCCTCAGCGGGCTGCGGGTGGTGCTGCTGGAGCGCGGCGCCGACATCCTGTCGGGGGCCAGCAAGGCGAACAGCGCCCTGCTGCACACTGGCTTCGACGCAGTGCCGGGCAGCCTGGAATCGCGGCTGATGCAGGAAGGCGCCGCGCGCTACCGCCGGATCCACCAGGGGATGGGACTGCCGCTGCTGCCCACCGGCGCCGTGGTCGTCGCCTGGAACGCGGCCGACGAAGCCGCCTTGCCCGGCATCCTCGAGCGCGGCCATGCCAACGGCGTCCACGACGTCCGGCCGATGGGGGCGGACGAACTGCGCGCCAGGGAGCCGCATCTGGCACCCGAGGCGCGCGGCGGCGTCTGGGTGCCCGGGGAATCGGTGATCGACGCCTGGTCCGCCCCGCTGGGCTATGCGCTGCAGGGCATCGCCGCCGGCGGCCGGGTGCTGCGCCGCGCCGGGGTCCGGGGCGGGACACGCGACGAGGCCGGCACCTGGCGCCTGGACACCGAGGTCGGCCCGGTCGCCGCCCGCCTCGTCGTCAACTGCGCCGGCAACCAGGGCGACATCGTCGAGGCCATCGCCCGTCCCAGCCCCTTCGAGATCCGCCCGCGCAAGGGCCAGTTCGTCGTGCTGGACAAGACCGCCTATCGCCTGGCCACCGCCATCATCCTGCCGGTGCCGAACGAGCGCACCAAGGGCGTGGTGATCAGCCGCACCGCCTTCGGCAATCTCCTGGTCGGCCCGACCGCGGAGGAGCAGCCCGACCGCGAGCGCGCCGCCACCGACACCGCGGCGCTGGAATCCCTGCTGGCCCAGGGCCGCCGCATGATCCCGGCCATCGCCCAGGAGACGGTGACCACCGCCTATGCCGGGCTGCGGCCGGCGACCCAGTTCAAGGACTACCAGATCGAGGCTCTGCCGAAGGAAGGCTGGATCAGCATCGGCGGCATCCGTTCCACCGGGCTCACCGCGGCGCTCGGCATCGCCGCCCATGCCCGTCGCCTCTACGAAGCCCATTTCGCCACGCTGCCGGCCTTCGAAGAGCCCGAGGGCCCGGTCATGCCGAACCTGACCGAAGAGCTGCCTCGCCCCTGGCAGGAGGACCACCGCGAGGAGATCATCTGCCACTGCGAGATGGTCACCCGCCGCGAGATCGCGGCCGCCTTCGACGGTCCGCTCCCCGCCGGCGACCTGGGCGGGCTGAAGCGCCGCAGCCGCTGCATGATGGGCCGTTGCCAGGGCTTCTACTGTTTCCGCCGGGTGATGGAGATCGCCGCGCCGCACCTGCCCGATCTGGTCAGCCCTCTCGGAGGCGCCCGCTGATGGCCACCACCGTCATCATCGGCGCCGGCCCCGCCGGCCTGACCGCCGCCCGCACGCTGATCGCTGGCGGCGTCACCGACGTCACCATCCTGGAGCGCAACCCGGAAGCCGGCGGGTTGCCGCGCTTCTGCGGCCATCTCGGCTGGGGCTTTTTCGATTATCACCGCATCTGGAGCGGGCCGGCCTATGCCCGCCGGCTGGTCGCGGACGCGCGCGGCGCCACCCTCCGCACCAATGTCTCGGTGACGTCGCTCGGCCCGGGCGGCGTGCTGGAAATCTCGACGCCGCAAGGCCGCGAGACCCTGACGCCCCGCGCCGTGCTGCTGGCCGCCGGCATCCGCGAGACGACCCGCGCCGCCCGGCTGATCGGCGGCACCCGCCCCTGGGGCGTGGTCAGCACCGGCGCCTTCCAGGAAATGGTCTATGCCGGCGGCCAAATGCCGTTCCGCCGCCCGGTGGTGCTCGGCACCGAGCTGGTCAGTTTTTCTGCCCTGCTCACCGCCCGCCATGCCGGCATCCGCCCCGTCGCCATGATCGAGGAAGCCGCGCGCATCACCGCCCGCCGCCTCGGCGACCTTTTCGCCCGCCACATCCTGGGCGTGCCGGTGCTGACACGGACAAAACTGGTCTCGATCGAGGGCACGTCCCGCGTCGACGGCGTCATCGTGGAAGAGAACGGCATGCAGCGCCGCATCGACTGCGACGGCGTCATCGTCACCGGCCGCTTCGCCCCCGAGGCCGCCCTGCTGCGCGGCGGCCCCCTGGCGCTGGACCCCGCCACCGGCGGCCCGCAAATCGATTCCTTCTATCGGACCTCCGACCCGGCGATCTTCGCGGCGGGGAACGTGCTGCGCCCGGTCGAGCATTCCGGCCAGGCCGCCGCCGAGGGCGCCGCTGCCGCCACCGCCATGCTGCGCGACCTGGCCGGCACCCTGCCCGCCCCGGCCGACGCCATCCCGGTCACCCCCGCCGGCGCGCTGCGCTATGTCTATCCGCAGCGCGTCTTCCGCGATGCCGGCGCCATCACGCTTTATGCCCGGGCGTCGCAAGCCTGCCGTGGCACGTTGCGCCTGAAGGCCGAGGGAAGAACCCTGGTCGAGCGCCGCATCGACGCCCTGCCCGAACGCCGGATCACCCTGACCATTCCGGAGGGCGCGTTGAAAAAGATCTGCCGGGTGGAGCTGGAGCTGGCATGAGCGACGGCATCCTCGCCCTCGACCAGGGCACCACCTCGTCGCGCGCCTATCTCTGGCGAGACGGCGCCCTGCGCCTGGTCGGCCAGCAGCAGCACCGCCAGATCCGCCCGGCCCCCGGCTGGGTCGAGCATGATGCCGAAGAGATCCTCGGCCACCTGCAGTCGCTGATCGAGGCCGCCGGCCCCTGCGCCGCCGCCGGCCTAGCCAACCAGGGCGAGACCGTGGTCGCCTGGGATACCGCCACCGGCCGCCCGCTGCACAACGCCATCGTCTGGCAGGACGAGCGCACCGCCCCGCAGATCGAGGCGATGCGCTCGGAGGGGCTGGAAGCCCTGACCCTGTCCCGCGCCGGCCTGCCGCTCGACCCCTATTTCGCCGGGGCGCGGATGCGCTGGCTGCTCGACCATGCCGAGGGCGCGCGGGACCTGCTCTGCCAGGGCCGCCTGCGCCTCGGCACCAGCGATGCTTTTTTCCTCGCCCGCCTGACGGGCGTCGCCGCGACCGACATCGCGACGGCCTCCCGCACCAGCCTGATGGATCTCCGCAGCGGCGCCTGGGATGCCGAGCTCTGCGCCGCTTTCGGCGTGCCGATGGAGTGCCTGCCCGACATCCGCCCCAGCGCCGGGCACTTCGGCACGCTGGCCAACGGCACCCCCGTCACCGCCAGCCTGGTCGACCAGCAGGCCGCCCTTTACGGCCATGGCTGCCACCGCCCCGGCGAGCTGAAAATAACCTTCGGCACCGGCGCCTTCGCCCTCGGCCTGACCGATGCGGTGCCGGAGGCCGGGCAGCCCGACGGGCTGTTGCCGACGCTGGCCTGGCAGGTCGCCGGGGAAAAGCCGCGCTACGCGTTGGATGGCGGCATCCTGACGGCCGGAGCGGCGGTGGAATGGCTGGGCGGTCTTGGCCTGCTCGATGGCGGCCATGCCGGGCTGGACGGCTTCGACGGGCCGCATGCTATCGAGCGCGGCATCGCCTTCGTGCCTGCGCTGGCCGGCCTCGGCTGCCCGCATTGGGACCGGGCGGCGCGCGGCTGCTTCCTCGGCCTCGGGCTGGAGACGGACAAGGCACTGCTGCGCCGCGCCGTGCTGGAGGGCATCGCCTTCCGTGCTGGCGAGCTGGTGCGCGCCTTCGAGGCCCGCCTCGGCCCCGCCCCGCGCATCGCCATCGATGGCGGGCTGAGCCGCAGCAACCACTTCACCCGCTTCCTCGCCGCCGCCATCGGCCGGCCGATCGAGGTGGCGGGCTCGGCCGACATGACGGCGCTGGGGATGCTGCGGCTGTGCCAGGCCGACGTCCCGCCGCCGCCGAGCCGCATCGTCGACGCCACGCCGCTCGACAACACGCTGCACCAGCGCTTCGCCCGGGCGATCGAACTCAGCAGAAGCTGGGCGGCATAAGGCAAGAAAGCATGGAGGGAGAAGGAATTCTCCCTCCAGACCTCCCTCATCTTCTTCTGCAAAGCCCTGCCGCCGATGGCGGCAGGGATCACCAACTCAAGCCCGCTTCACGTTCCAGAAGGTCGCAAAGCCGGGCAGCACGCCGGTCAGGCTCGAGCGGAAGGCCGTCGGCTGGATATACTGGCCGAAGGGCAGATAGGGCACGTCGACGAAGGCCTGGCGCTGGATGTCGGCGGCGACCTTCTGCTGCGCCGCCAGGTCGGGGGCGGCGAACCACTGGTTGCGCAGCTCTTCCAGGCGGTCGCTCTTCGGCCAGCCAAAGAAGCTGGCATTGCCGCGCAGCAGCAGGTGGCCGGCCGGATCCAGATGGTCCATGCCGCCCCAGCTGGAGCAATAGGCGCTCCAGCCGCCCTTGTCGGTCGACTCCCGGTTGCCGCGCCGCTGGATCACCGTGCCCCAGTCCAGCGCCTGGTAGTCGACGTTGAGCCCCGCCTTCTGCATCATGTCGGCCGCAACGTCGCAGGCATTCTTGACGTTCGGCACATCGGTGCCGGCGAGAAGGACAACCTTCTCGCCCTTGTAGCCGGCGGCCTCGATGGCGCGCTTGACGGCGGCCAGGTCGCGCGGGCCGTTCAGCACCTCCATCCCGGCGTCGGAGGCCATCGGCGTGCCCGGGCAGAAGACGCCGACGCCGGTGCGGTACATGTCGGGCATGTTGCCGACCTGGGCTTCCATATAGTCCTTCTGCACCACGGCGCCGAGCAGCGCGCGACGGATCGCCGCATTGTCGAAAGGCGTCGTCGTGGTGTTGAAGCGCATGGTCGGGATCATGCCGGTGGGATCAGTGATCTCCACCTTCACGTCGCGGCCGCGCTTCAGCATCGGCAGCAGGTCGTGCAGCGGGTATTCCCACCAATCGGCCTCGCCGCTGCGCAGCGCGCCGGCCGCCGTCGCGGCATCCGGCACCACGTTCCACTCGACGCGGTCGAAATGCACGACCTTGGGGCCGCCGGTCCAGCCCGGCTTGCCGTCCTCGCGCGGCTTGTACTCGGCGAACTTCTCGTAGACGACGCGCGCGCCGGGCACCCGCTCATCCGCCTTGAAGCGGAAGGGGCCGGAGCCGACCATCTCGGTCACCTGGGTGAAGGCGTCGGTCAGCGCCAGCCGCTCCGGCATGATCGCCGGCATCAGCGACGGCGCCTTGCCCAGCGCATAGGGCAGCAGCGGGAAGGCCGTCTTCAGCCGGAAGCGCAGCGTGCGGTCGTCGACGGCGGAAAGTTCCTCGGTCACCGCGAACAAGGCCGCGCCGAAGGCGTCGCGCTTGCCCCAGCGCTTCAGCGATGCGACGCAATCCTTGGCCAGGACCGGGCTGCCGTCATGGAATGTCAGCCCCTCGCGCAGGCGGATGGTCCAGACGCGGCCGTCGGCCTCCGACACCGCGCCCTCGGCCATCTGCGGCACCGGGCGCAGATCGGCATCCATGCCGAACAGCGTGTCGAAGACCATGTAGCCATGGTTGCGGGTGACATAGGCCGTGGTCCAGATCGGGTCCAGCGAGGCCAGGTCGGCCTGCGGGATGAACTTCAGCACCCGCTGCGACGGCGACTGGGCGAGGGCAGGCCCGGCCAACGGCGTGGCGAGGGCGGCGGCCCCGGCAGCGAACAGGCTGCGGCGCTTCATGGGAATCATTGGACATCCTTGGACTGCGGCAGGTCGAGGCCGCAGGCTAAGGTCCCGATGACCGATCGGTCAATTTCTAATGACCGTTTCTGGTGGTTTTCCCCGGCGGCTTGGCTAGCCGCCCCCCTTTTCGATGCGCTGAGCGATACTCCACGCGGTCTCCGCCATGCCACGATACCGCTCGCGATAGCCGATGGCCCGAGGGTCCGCGGCATTGCCGTCCAACGCCCGCCGCCACACCCCGGCGACGATCGAGGCCAGGCGGAACATCGAGAAGACGACGAAGACCTCCAGCCCCTGCGGCGCCGGCCGCCCCGCCGCCGCGCAATAGAGCCGGACGAACTCGGCTTGGTCGGGAATGCCCGTCTGGGAAAAATCGGTGCCGGCCAGGCCGGTCACCCCGCTCGGCCCCGGTGCCATGTGGTAGGTCAGGCAGGCATAGCCCAGATCGGCCAGCGGATGGCCCAGCGTCGCCAGCTCCCAGTCCAGCACGGCGACGATGCGCGGCTCGCTCGGGTGCAGGATGACATTGCCGAGGCGGTAGTCGCCATGCGCGATGGCGGTTTCCTCCTCCGCGGGCAGGTGGCGCGGCAGCCATTCGGCCAGCTTGTCCATCGCCGGCATCTCTTCGACCTTCACCGCCTCCCATTGCCGGGTCCAGCGGGCGACCTGGCGCTCCATGTAGCGGTCGGGCTTGCCGAAATCACCCAGCCCCGCCGCTTGCCAATCGACCTGGTGCAGCGCCGCCAGCACCCGCGCCAGATCGGCATAGATGGCGGCGCGCTCTGCCGGCGTGCCTTCCTTCATGACGCGATCGGCGAAGATCCGCCCCGGCACATGGTCCATGACGAAGAAAGACGTGCCGATGATGGACTCGTCCTCGCAGAGCAGCCGCACCCGCGGCACCGGCACGCCGCTGCCGGCCAGGGCCTGCATGGCGCGGAATTCCCGCTCCACCGCATGGGCGCTGGGCAGCAGCTTGCCGGGCGGCTTCTTGCGCAGCACGTAGTCGCCGGCCGCAGTCGCCACATGGAAGGTCGGGTTCGACTGGCCGCCCTGGAACTGGCGGATGGTGACCGGCCCGTCGAAGCCGGGCAGCTTGCCGCGCAAATGGGCCCTGAAAGAAGCCTCGTCGAAGCGGTGGTTCTCCAGCACCGGCACCAGGGCCGGCGCGCCGGCTTCGGCCATGCTCAATCCTCCCCCACCATGGGCGGCCCGGCCATGATGCCGCCATCGATGACGATGGTCTGGCCGGTCATGAAGCTGCCGGCGCGGGACGCCAGGAAGACCGCGGCGCCGGCGATCTCGTCCGGCTCGCCGATGCGCTGCAGCGGCGTGTCGCGGGTGCGCTTGCGGTAGATCTCCGGATTTTCCCACAGCGCGCGGGCGAAGTCGGTGCGCACCAGGCCGGGGGCGATGCAGTTGGCGCGGATGTTGCGCGGGCCCCATTCCACCGCCAGGTTGCGCGCCAGCTGCATGTCCGCCGCCTTGGAGATGCCGTAGCCGCCCAGCACCGGCGAGCCTCTGAGCCCGCCGATGGAGGAGACGATGATGACGCTGCCGCCGCCCTGCGCCGCCATGCCGGGCAGCGCCATATGCGCCAGCCAGAGGTTCGACTTGACATTGGAGGCCATGATCTTGTCGAAGGCCTCGTCCGGCATGTCGATGGCCGGGCCGAAATAGGGGTTGATCGCCGCGTTGCAGACCAGGCTGTCGATCCGCCCCCATTTTTGCAACGTCGCATCGACCAGCGCCTGCAGCTCCGGCTTGCGCCCGATGTTGCAGGCGACGGCGATCGCCTCGCCGCCACGGGAAGAAATGCCGTCGACCACCTCCTGGCAGGCCTCGATCTTGCGCGAGGAGACGACGACCCTCGCCCCCTGCTGCGCCATGCGCTCGGCGATGGCGCGGCCGATGCCGCGCGAGGCGCCGGTGACAATGGCGACCATCCCCGTCAGGTCGAAGAGCGAGCGCTCCATCCCTCAGACCCCCTGCCCGACACCGGCGTTGCGCGGCGGCCGGTGCTTGTTGAGCTCCATGCGGCCGAGCTGGAAGCGATGCACCTCGTCCGGCCCGTCGACAATGCGCAGCGTGCGGGCGATCTTGTACATGTAGGCGAGAGGAAAGTCCTCGGTGACGCCGCCGCCGCCATGCGCCTGGATCGCCCAGTCGATCACCTGGCAGGCCATGTCGGGGGCGGCCACCTTGATCTCGGCGATCTCGGTGCGGGCCACCTTGTTGCCCACCGTGTCCATGCGCCAGGCGGCATGCAGCGTCAGCAGCCGGCACTGGTCGATCAGGATGCGCGACTGCGCGATGCGGTCGACCATCACGCCCTGGTCGGCCAGCGGCTTGCCGAAGGGGCGCCGCTCCAGCGCACGCTTGCACATCATCGCCAAAGCGCGCTCCGCCAGGCCGATGGCGCGCATGCAATGGTGGATGCGTCCCGGACCGAGCCGCCCCTGCGCGATCTCGAAGCCGCGGCCCTCGCCCAGCAGGATATTGTCGACCGGCACGCGGACATCGTTGAACAGCAGCTCGGCATGGCCATGCGGCGCATCGTCGAAGCCGAAGACCGGCAGCATGCGCTTGATCACCAGCCCCGGCGCGTCGCGCGGCACCAGGATCATCGACTGCTGGCGGTGCTTGTCGGGCGAATCCGGATCGGTCTTGCCCATGACGATGAAGACCTGGCAGCGCGGATCGCCGGCGCCCGAGGACCACCACTTGCGGCCATTGATCACATAATGGTCACCGTCGCGGGTGATGCGCGTCTGGATGTTGGTCGCGTCCGAGGAGGCGACGTCCGGCTCGGTCATGGCGAAGCAGGAGCGGATCTCGCCGGCCAGCAGCGGCGTCAGCCAGCGCGCCTTGTGCGCCTCGGTGCCGTAGCGCTCGATGGTCTCCATGTTGCCCGTGTCGGGGGCCGAGCAGTTGAACACCTCGCTGGCCCAGGGATAGGCGCCCATGATCTCCGCCAGCGGCGCGTATTCCAGGTTGGTCAGCCCGGCGCCGTGATGCGAGGCCGGCAGGAACAGGTTCCACAGCCCGGCCTCGCGCGCCTTCGGCTTCAGCGTCTCGACGATCGGCACCGGCTGCCAGCGGTCCGGCATGGCCGCGTGCTGCTCGTGATGCAGATGGTCGTTGGGGATGATGTGCTCGTCCATGAAGGCCTGCAGGCGCTCGCGCAGCGCCACCACCTTCGGCGAGTAGCTGAAATCCATGCCCGTCTTCCTCCAGCCGGTTTCATTGTCGATGCAGTGCTGCACGGGCTTGCGCCGGATGGCAAGCCGGCGCCAGGGTTCCTGCCGGAGGAACCCCGTCATGAAAGCCATTCTCTGCGAGGCCTATGGCCCGCCATCCCAGCTGGTGCTGAAGGAGATCGACAGCCCCGTCCCGGGCCCCGGCCAGGTGCTGGTCCGCGTCGAGGCCTGCGGCGTGAACTTCCCCGACATCTTGCTGGTCGAAGGCAAGTACCAGCAGAAGCCCGCCTTGCCGTTTGCGCCCGGCGGCGAGATCTGCGGCACCGTGGCCGCGCTGGGCGAAGGCGTCTTGGCGCCCGCCATCGGCAGCCGCGTCGCCGCCCTGATGACCTATGGCGGCTTCGCGGAGGAAGTGGTGCTGGACGCCGAGCGCCTGGTTCCCGTGCCCGAGGGCGTCGAGCCCGCCGCCGCCGCCGCAGTGTGTCTCGCCTATGGCACCGTGCTGCACGGGTTGCGCGACCGCGGCGCGCTGCAGCCGGGCGAGACGCTGCTGGTGCTGGGCGCCGCCGGGGGCACCGGCATGGCCGCGATCCAGCTGGGCAAGCTGCTCGGCGCCCGCGTCATCGCCGCCGCCAGCAGCGAGGCCAAGCGGCAGGCCTGCCGCGACGCCGGCGCCGATGCCGCCGTCGACTACACCGACCCGAACTGGCGCGAGACGCTGCGCGGCCTGACCGGGGGCCGCGGCCCCGACGTCATCTTCGACCCCGTCGGCGGGACGGTCGCCGAGCCGGCGCTGCGCTCCATCGCCTGGCGCGGCCGCTACCTGGTGGTCGGCTTCGCCAGCGGCGAGATCCCGCGCCTGCCCTTCAACCTGGCGCTGCTGAAAGGCTGCAGCGTCACCGGCGTCTTCTACGGCGACTTCGCCCGCCGCGAGAAGGCAGCGCAGCTGGCGCTGCTCGCCGGGCTGTTCGACTGGGTGGCGGAGGGCAAGCTCGTGCCGCTGGTCTCGGAAAGCTTCCCGCTCGAGCAGGCGGTGGCAGCGCTCGAGCGGCTGGCGGCGCGGCAGGCGACCGGCAAGCTGGTGCTGCTCACCCATGCGGCGCCGACCGCGCCATAAGCGCATCCACAGCCAGCAGCCGGGCGCCGTGGCAGATCACCGGATTGACATCGATCTCGGCGATCTGCCCGGCCTGGTCGGCGGCGAGCTCGGCGACCCGCTGCACCACCTCGGCGAGCCTCTCGATATCCACCGCGGGCATGCCGCGGAAGCCGCGCAGCAGCGCCGCGCCGCGCAGCCCCTCGATCAGCCGCCGCGCCTCGGCCCGCGTCACCGGCGCCAGCGCCACGCCGCTGTCGCGCAGCAGCTCCACCAGGATGCCGCCAAGGCCCACCACGACCGTGGGACCGAACAAAGGATCGCGCCGCGCGCCGATCACCATCTCGATGCCCTGCGGCACCATGGGCTGCACCAGCACGCCGTTGATCCGGTCGTCGCTGGTGGCACGGCGCGCATTGGCCATGACCTCGGCGAAAGCCGTCCGCAGCGCCGCGGCGTCACGCAGATCGAGGCGGATGACGCCGGCTTCGGTCTTGTGCGGCAGCGCCGGACTTTCGACCTTGATCACCACCGGATAGCCGATCCGTTCCGCGACCCGCACCGCCTCCTCCGCGTCGGCGACGAGGAGCTCCTGCACCACCGGAACGCCGTATTCGGCGAGCACCGCCTTGGCCTCTCGCTCGGTCAGCACGGGGCCGGCCGCCTGCAGCAGGGCGGCAGCGCGGGCCGCGGCCTCCGGCGCCGCCGCACGCTCGACCGGGCGCGGCCCTTCGGCGCGCAGCGCCGCGCGGGCCTGCCAGGCGGCGATGGCGGCCAGGCAGCGGTCCATCGAGCGGAACAGCGCCACGCGCGGCTCGGCCTCCACCTCGCGCGCGCCGGGGCCCTCCAGCCATTGCGTGGTCCAGACGACGCAGGCCGGCTTGCCATGCTGCTCCGCCAGCGCGCTCAGCATGGCGAAGCGCGGCGTCGCCACGTCATAGGCATAGCCATTGGGCAGGATCAGCGTGCCATAGGCCGGATCGGCCAGCAGCGCGCCGGCACAGGCGCGCAGCGATTCCGGATCGTTCAGCACCTGCGCGGTGACGTCGCAAGGGTTGCGCGCCGAACCGAAATCCGGAATGCGCGCCACCAGCACCGCCTGCGCCTCGGCGCCGGGCTGCGGCAGGGCGACGCCGCGCGCCTCCGCCCGGTCGGCCGCCATGATCGCCGAGCCGCCCGAGGTCGAGACCACCGCGACGCCGGCGGCCTTGGGCGCCGGCGCCTTGGCCAGGAAGCTGGCGCATTCCAGCAGCCCCTCGAAGCCCTCGACCAGCACCATGCCGGCGCGGGCGAAGGCGGCGCGATAGGTGGCGTCCGACCCGGCCAGCGATCCGGTATGCGACAGCGCCGCCTGCGCGCCCTGCTCGCCGGTGGCCAGCTTGTAGACCACCAGCGGCTTGTCCTGCGCCCAGGCGATGTCCGCCGCCTCGATCAGGCGGCGCGGCTCGGCCATGCCCTCGAAGACCAGCGCGATGGCCGAGCAGGCGGGGTCCTCGGCCAGCGCCGCCACCAGATCGGCGACATCGACATCGGCGGAATTGCCGCAGGTCAGCACGCGGCCGATCGACATCCCCGCCTCGACCGCCTGGGCCAGCGCGAAGCCGAGATTGCCCGACTGGCTGACAATGCCGATGGCCGGGCGCGACGGCGGCGCCTTGGCTTCCGGCACGGCGACGAAGCTGATCCTGGCGCCGCGCGCGTAATCGACCAGGCCGATGCAGTTCGGCCCGACCAGCTTCACCCCGCCGCGCTGCGCCATGGCCGTCAGCTTGGTCTGCAGCGCGATGCGCTCCGCCCTGCCTGTCTCGGAAAAGCCCGCGGCATAGAGCAGCAGCGCGCCGACGCCGGCCGTGATGCAATCCTGCAGCACGCCCTCCGCCGCCTCCATCGGCGTCGCGGCGACGACCAGGTCGGGGACCTCGGGCAGCGCTGCGATCGAGGCGTGGCAGGGATGCTCGCCAATCGCGTCGTAGCGGCTGTTCACCAGGTGCAGCCGGCCGGCGAAGCCGGACAGGTTGCGCAGCGTGCGCTCGCCGAAGGAGCCGGCCCGGGCCGAGGCGCCGACGATGGCGATGCTCTGCGGATCCAGCAGCGCGCGCAGATCGGCATGGCGATAGAGGGCACGGCGCGGCGCGGGCTGGCTGTCAGGCATCGACGACATCCTCACGGGGATCCTTCTTGGTGCTCACCCTGGCAGCGAGCCCGGTGAAGGCGGAGGCCAGCCCGCCCGGCAGGAAGGCCAGGGCAACGATCAGCGCGCCGCCCAGGATGACGGCGTTGACGTCGCCGCCGAACGACAGAAAGCGCTCCTGGCCGATGATCAGCGCGGTGCCGAGCAGCGGCCCGAGCAGCAGCCGCTTGCCGATGATCACCACGGCCGTCAGCATCAGCACCAGGAAATAGGTCTCGAACAGATCCGGCCCGACATAGGCGCGCTGATAGGCGTAGAGCCATCCGGCCGCCGCGCTGAATAGCGCCGAGAGGACGAAGATGCCGAGCCGCACGCGGCGCACGTCGATGCCCGACATGGTCGCCAGCCGCGGGTTGAGATGCACCATCATCGCCATCGCGCCGGGGCGCGAGCGGCGGAACTGCCGCACCGCGTAGAGGGTCACCAGCAGCAGCGCGAAGGCAAAGGGCCAGAGCTCGGCATCGTTGCGCGCCGTCAGCGCCAGCGGCCCGATCGACAGGTCGAAGGTCGGGATGCCGGAGACGCCATCGGAGCCGCCCAGGAAGTTCCAGTTATGCGCCAGCGCCGCCGCCACCACCGTCGCCGCATAGGTGACGAGGGAGAAGACGAATTCGCGCAGCCGCAGCGTGATCAGCCCGAGCAGCAGGGCGATGGCAACGCCGGCCAGCAGCGCCGCGCCCAACGTCGCCCAGGAGCCCGCGCCGGCGCGCGTCGCCAGCAGCCCCGTGGCATAGGCGCCGGCCGCGAAGAAGACGGTATGCGCCAGGCTGACCTCGCCCAGATCGGACAGGACGATGTCGAGGCCATAGGCGGCGACGGCCAGGATGGCGATGACGGTGAAGGCGCCATAGAGCGCCGGCACCTGCGCCGGCAGCAGGAAGACGACGACGGCGGACACCAGCAGCGCCGCGAGGCGAAGCGCGCCGGTCATCGCCCCGCCCTCGCGCCCAGGGCGAAACCGCCGGGGCGCAGCACCAGCACCAGGATCAGCAGCCCGAAGGCTGCGGTGCTGGCATAGGCGGGCGAGACGAAGCCGCCGAACAGCGCGGTGAACATCCCCAGCGCCACGCCCGCGACATAGGAGCCGCCGACCGAGCCAATGCCGCCCAGCACGACGACGACGAAGGTGATGATCACCTCCTCAAAGCCGATATTGGTCAGGATCGGCGTGCGCGGCGCCACCAGCGCGGCGGCCAGCGCGACCGCCGCCCCTTCGAAGGCGAAGACGGAGAAATACACCCGGCGGACATCGATGCCGGCCAGCTGCGCCAGCTTCGGATCCTCCGCCACCATCCGCGCGGTGCGGCCCAGCGCGCCGCGTTCCAGCCCGAAGCGCAGCAGGGCGAAGACGGCGATGGCCACCACGACGATCATCACGTCCTGCCCGGTGATCCAGGCGCCGCCGAGCTCGAAGTCGACATAGCTCAGCGGCGTTTCCAGCACCTGCGGGTTGCCGCCGAAGACCAGGCCGGCGACGCCCCGCATCACATGGCCGAAGCCCAGCGTGACGATCATGATGGAGACCAGGTCCTGCTCGAAGGTCAGGCGCAGCATCGCCGCCTGCATGATCAGCCCGAGCAGCAGCCCGGCGCCTATGGCGAAGCCGATGGCCACCGGATAGGGCAGGCCGAGCCGCGCCACCGCCCACCAGGTGACGAAGGCGCCGAGCATGTAGATCTGGCCATGGCCGAAATTGACCAGCCGCGCGACGCCGAGCAGCACGGTCCAGCCGATGGCGACCAGCGCATAGGCGTGGCCGAGGATCAGCCCGTTGATCAGGTGCTGCAGCAGGTTCATGCCACGGCCTCCCCCAGATAGGCCTGCAGGATACGCGGATCGTCGCGCATGGCGGCGACGGGACCTTCCGCCAGGATACGGCCGCGTTCCAGCAGCACCAGTCGATCCACCACTTCGATGGCCGCACGCAGATTCTGCTCGACCAGAAGAACAGAAAGCTTCGGGCCGACCAGGCTGCGCACCTGGCGCAGCACCTCGGTCACCAGCTTGGGCGCCAGGCCGATCGATGGCTCGTCGAGCAGCAGCACCGAGGGGCCGAGGCGCAGCGCGCGGGCGATGGCCAGCATCTGCCGCTCGCCGCCCGACAGCGCCGAGGCCAGGTGGTGCAGTCTTTCTTTCAACCGCGGGAACAGCGCGTAGATTTCATCAAGCGAATGCGCCGGGCGGTCGCTGCCGTCTAGCGGGCCGGCCGCCGCGAGATTTTCTTCCACCGTCAGCCGCATGAAGACGGCGCCGCCTTCCGGCACCAGCGACAGCCCGCGCGCCACCCGCGCATGCGTCGCCATGCCGGAGACATCCTCGCCACGGACGAAGACCTGCCCGTCGACGCGCGGATGCCCGCGCGACCAGCCGAGCAGCGCATTGACCAGCGTCGACTTGCCCGCGCCATTGGCACCGACCACGCCGACCAGCTCGCCTGGCGCCAGCTGCAGATGCGGCACCTCCAGCGCGCGATGCCCGGCATAGGCGACGCGCAGGTTGCGCGCTTCCAGCAGCGGCGTCATGCGGCGCGGCCCAGATAGGCTTCCAGCACGCGCGCATCGGCCTGGATCTCGCGCGGCGTGCCGCTGGCTAGCATGCGGCCCTGCTCCAGCACGACAATGCGGTCGGCCAGCTGCATGATCAGGTCCATATGGTGCTCGATCACCACCAGCGCGGCGCCCCGGTCGCGCAAGGAGCGCAGCAGCGTCGCCAGCCGCGCCATGTCGGCGCCGCCGAGGCCGGCCGCCGGCTCGTCCAGCATCAGCACCCGCGCGCCGCGGCCCCAGGCCAGCGCGATGGACAACATGCGCTGGCTGCCATAGGGGATGTTGCCCGGGCGCAGATCATGCATCGCGTGCGGCACGCCGAATTCTTCCAGCAGCGTCGCGGCCTCGGCTTCCAGGGCAGCGCGCGCCTGCGCCTCGCGCCATGGCGCCAGCAGGCTGGCCAGCAGCCCGCTGCCGGCATCCCGCTGCAGCACGGCGACCATGTTGTCGCGCACGCTGAGCCCGGCGAAGAAGGCATTCTGCTGGAAGGCGCGCTTCAGCCCGCGTGCCGCCAGCCCATGCGCCGGCACGGCGGTCACCTCCTCGCCCTCCAGCCAGACGCGGCCGCTGCGCATCGCCAGATGCGTGGCCGCGTCGTAGCAGGAGCTCTTGCCGGCACCGTTGGGGCCGATGATGCCGAGGATCTCGCCGGCGGAAACCTGCCAGCTGACATCCTGCAGCGCCACCAGCGCGCCGTAGCGCACGCCGAGCCCCTCGACCCGCAGCAGCGGATCCGCGGTGCCGGCGGCGGTCACGTGCGGACCTCGATCTTGCCGTCCTTCACGCTGAAAAGGTGATGGCTGGACTGCATCTGCCCGTCGGCCGCGAAGGAAACGTCGCCGAAGACGGTGCCCTTGAAGCTGCCGCCGCGGATGCGCCGCGCGATAGCCTCGCGCTCCAGCGTCTTCAGTTCGTTCGCCGCCGCCGCCCAGACCTGCAGCGCGGCCGCGCCCAGCGCCATGAACTTGTCGGGCGTGTACTTGATGCCTTCCTCGGCGCGCTTGACGAATTGCTGGTTGACCGGGTTGGAGGCAAAGGGCTCGACATTCGGGAAGTAGATATCGGCGCCGATGATGCCGTTGGCGGCCTCGCCAGCGACGCTGATGACGCTGGGCGCCACCGTGCCGACCGCGGTGACGAACTCGCCGCGCAGCCGCATCTGCCGCGCCTGGCGGATCAGCGCCGGCAGGCCGGAGCCCTCATTGGCGTTGATCGCCACCACCGCATCGGCATTGACACCGCGGATATTGGTCAGGGCCACCCGGAAATCGGCCTGGGCGAAGGGGAACTTCTCCTCGCCCACCTTCTCCCAGACGTGGTCCACCGCCTTGAGCTGCGCCTCGATCGAGGCCTGGGCGCCGTTGCCATAGGCATCGTTCTGGGTGAGGAAGGCGATGCGCTTCGCGCCCGTCGCCTTCAGATGCTCCGCGATGACGCGGCCGTCCTGCGCGTTGGAGGAGTTGAGCCGCACCGCCAGCGGGTTGCCGCCGCCGGTCAGGATCGGATCGGCCTTGGACACGGCGGTGATGTCCAGCACGCCGGCCCGCGCGATCACCGTCTGCGTCGCCAGCGTCACCGGGCTGTTCCAGCCTTCGATGATGACGGCGACGCCCTCGGCGATCAGTTCGTTGGCGCGGCTGACGCCGACGGCGGGCGTCGATTCATCGTCGCGCTTGATGATCTGGACCGGCCGGCCGAGCACGCCGCCGGCCTCGTTGACCATGGCGGCAGCGATCTCGATCGCCTGGGTCACGTGCTGCCCCTGCGGCGCGGCGCCGCCGCTCAGCGGAAACAGCGCGCCGACCTTGATCGGATCGGCGGCACGGAGACGGGCGGGGGCCGCCAGCGCGAATGCGCCAACCGCCGTCGCCCGCAGCAACTGCCTGCGAGACGTCATCCTCAGAACCTCCTCCTGCGCGACCGTCTTCTTGTCAGTTCGGTTCGCTTGTGGTTCATCGTGCCGCGCGGGGGGCGCGGGTGGCAATCCTCTTCCTCAGCGCGGCAGGATCCGCGTCTCCTGCAGATGCCGCAGCCACCATTCCAGCATGGTGCTGCTGTCGATGCAGTCGCCGAAGCCGGCCTGGCGGATCTTGATGGTGCTGACCAGCGAGGCCACCTGGTCCTCGCGGCTGAAGGCGAAATCGGCGAACTGCCAGGAGGCGCCGACCAGCGCGTCCAGGCTGTGCGGCGCCAGGCCATGGCGGTCGACCATGCGCTGCCAGAGCGGCGCCTTGTCGCTCATGATCACCGGCAGCGACATGGGCTGCGGCGCGCCCATCTCCATGCCGAAGACCTTGGCCGCCACCGGGAAGAGGCCGCGCCAGGTCATGGCGTCGCCATTGGTCACGTTGAAGATCTGGTTCGCGGCACCCGGCGTCGCACCCGCCCAGGCGATGGCGGCGGCGAGGATGCGCGCATCGGTGACCTCGGTGATGCGGTCGCCCTTGCCCGGATAGACCAGCGGCAGGCCGAGCTCGCGGCTGATCGCGGCATAGGCGCCCAGCGCCGTCAGCAGGTTCATCGCGCTGCCAAGGGCGAAGCCGATCACCGCCTGCGGCCGGAAGATCGTCCAGTCCCAGCCGCCCTGAGGCTGGCGCGCGCGGATATCGTCCTCCTGCGCCCAGTAGAAGTTGGGATGGATGTGGCGCGGCGCATCCTCCTTGCCCGGGATCGGCATCTGGCCGAGATGCACGCCATAGGCCTTGGTGCCCTGCAGCAGCGCAACATGCCGCAGCCCTTGCCCTTCCAGCGCGTCGAGGCAATTGCGCAGCATGGCGCGGTTCACCGCCATCTGCTCGGTGGCCAGCCAGCCACCGCGCAAGTCGGGCATCTCTTGCAATGCGCCATAGACGAGATGCGTGATGCCCAGGCCGGACAGCGCGGCCTTTGTCGCTGCCGCGTCGGCAAGGTCCACGGACAGGAACTTCGCTTTCGACGGAAAGTCCGGCGCGCGGCGCGACAGGCCGATGACCTCGACGCCGGCGGCCTCGTAATGGTGCAGCGCGGCGCGGCCGACCAGGCCCAGCGCGCCGGCGACCAGGACGCGCATGGTCATTCGCGCTTGCCCGCCAGCCGCGCCACCACCGGCCGCCAGCGCTCGGCCTGCTGCGCCAGGAAGGTGGCGAAATCGTCCGGCGAGCCGCCGGCGACGAACTGCCCTTCCGCCAGCAGCCGGTCGCGCAGCTCGGTCGATTGCAGGGCGCGGGCGGCAGCGGCGTTCAGGCGCAGGATGGCGGCCTGCGGCGTGCGCGCCGGCGCCAGCAGGCCGAACCAGGTCTGCACCACCATGTCGGGGCCGAGCTCGGAGAAGTTCGGGATCTCCGGCGTCACCGCCAGCCGCTCCTCGCCGGTCCAGCCGATGATGCGGCCGCGGCCCGAGCGATGCGCCGCCAGGCCCGAGCTGCCGCCGACGACGATGGCGTCCAGCGTGCCGCCCAGCAGGTCGTTCAGCTGCTGCGCATCGCCGCGATAGGTGATCTCCTGCATGCGGATCTTCATGCCTTCCAGCACGGCGACCGCGGCCAGGTTGTTGAAGCTGGTCGGCCCGTTCGAGCCGTAGTTCAGCGAGCCGTTGCGGCTCTGCGCCAGCTTGACGAAGTCGGCGATGTTGGTCGGCAGCCCGTTGCGCACCACCACCGCGAAGGGCAGCTTGGTCACCAGCACGATCGGCGAGAAGTCTTCCGCCTTGTAGGGCAGGCGGTCGGGCAGCAGCGGGTTCAGCGTCAGCGTGGTGCCGGAGGCCATCAGGATGGTGTGGCCGTCGGGCTGGGCGCGCGCCACGGCCTCGGCGCCGATCACCGTCTGGGCGCCGGGCTTGTTGTCGACCAGCACCGGCTGGCCGAGCAGCGGCGCCATGCCCTCGGCCATCATGCGGGCTGCGACATCGGTGGCCCCGCCCGGCGGGAAGGGCACGATGATGGTGACAGGCCGCGTCGGGAAATTCTCGGCGGCGACGGCGGGCAGGGCCAGCAGCAGGGCGGCCAGGCTCGCGAACAGCGTCCTCCTCAGCATCCTTTTCTCTCCTCCCTGTGGGCGGGCCGCTGCGTGGCGATCCGCTCCGTTATTCGAGTATCTTTTCGCGTAAGGTGCGCAGGCGCGTCGCATCGAGGCCCAGCGCGGCGTCAGCAAAGTCGTCGATCGAGGCGTGGCCGGTCAGCGCCCGTTCCAGCGCCGCTTCCAGCAGCGGCGCATGGGCGCGCATCAGCGTCTGCGCCACCTCCGGCGCAGTGCCGGGCGGGAAGACGCGCTCGCTGCGCCACAGCCCGTTGGTCGCCAGATAGTCTTCCATCACCGTCGCCCGCGGCACGCCCAGCAGCGTCAGCAGCAGCGCGGCGCCGAAGCCGGTGCGGTCCTTGCCCGCCGAGCAGTGGAACAGCAGCGGCAGGCGCCCGGGCTGCAGCATCGTCGCGAAGAGCGCGCGATAGACCGGCAGCTTCTGGGTCGCGTAGGCCGCGTAGGCCTGCGCCAGCAGCGAAAGGACATCCTCGCCCGTCGCCTGGCCGCGCTCCAGGATGTCGCGCAGCGAGGCGCCCACGGTGGGCTCGATCGGCATCGGCAGGATTTCCGCGCCCGGCGGCAGGCGGCTCGGCGCACGCTCAGCCTCATGCAGGCCGCGCAGGTCGCAGACGGTCTTCAATTTCAGCGCGCCGATCGTCGCCAGGTCGTCCTCGGTCAGCCCCCCCAGCGCGGCGGAGCGGAACACCAAGCCGAAGCGCGTGCGCCGCCCGTCGGCCGTCGCATAGCCGCCCAGGTCGCGCAGGTTCGAGGCACCCTGCAGCGCGACGACCCGCGGCAATGTCCCGACGCCTGCGGACATGCTCAGCGGCCCTTGAAGTCGGGGCGGCGCTTGTCGAACCAGGCATCCACCGCTTCGCGGTGGTCCTCGGTCGAATGCGCCAGCGCCTGGTAGGCGGCAGAGAGCTCCAGCAGGGACGACAGCCGCATGTGCTGACCCTCGCGCAGCAGCCGCTTGGTCATGCGCAGCGCCTGCGGCGGGTTGCGCGCGATGCGGCCGGCCAAGGCGCGGGCGGCGGGCAGCAGCTCTTCGTCCGGCACGACGCGGGAGATCAACCCGCAGGCCAGCGCCGCCTCGGCATCCAGCCGGTCGCCGGTGAAGGCCATCTCGGCGGCCATGCTCTGGCCGACGGCGCGCGGCAGCAGCCAGGCGCCGCCATCGCCAGGGACGATGCCGACGCTGACGAAGCTTTCGGCGTAAGACGACGAGGCGGCCCCGATGCGGATGTCGCACATGCAGGCCAGGTCCAGCCCGGCGCCGATGGCGGGGCCGTTCACCGCGGCAATGGTCGGCACGTCCAGCTCGTAGAGCGCCAGCGGGATTTTTTGAATCCCGCGGCGGTAGCTGTCGCGGATCTCGGCGGGCGGCATACCATAGCGGGCGCGCATCGACTTCAGGTCGCCACCCGCCGAGAAAGCGCTGCCGGCGCCGGTCAGGATCACGGCACGCACATCGGGTTCGGCCGCGATGCGGGCGCAGGCCTCGGTGAAGGCCTCGGTGCTGCCACCTTCGATGGAGAGGGCGTTGCGCTTCTCGGCCGCGTTCATCGTCAGGGTGACGATCGGGCCGTCGCGCTCGAAGAGAAGAAAATCGCTCATGCCGTCTCCTGCGGCGCCAGGTGGTGGCGCACGAAATCAAGCGTGCCGGCGAAGTCGCCCGCCGCCTCGGCCAGATAGGCGCGGCCCAGCCAGCCGGCCCAGTGATCGGCGCTGCCGAACAGCGCGCGGCCCTGCAGCAGGCGTGTGGTCGCCAGGTGCAGGTCCAGCTCCTCGGTGATGCCGATGGCGCCGTGCACGGCATGGGCGATGGCCGCAGCCTCGCGCGCCGCGATGCCGATGCGGGTCTTGGCCGCGGCGACGCGGGCGCGGTCCAGGCCCAGCGGGCCCTCGCCGCCGCCGATGCTGCCCAGCTGCGCCGCCATGCGCGCGGCGAAGACCTCTTCGGTCAGCACCGACAGCTGCTGCTGCACCGCCTGGAAGCCGGCGACCGGGCGGCCGAACTGCTTCCGGACGGTGGCATGCTCGATGCTGGATTCCAGGATCGCTTCCAGGGCGCCTGCCATCACCGCGCATTCCAGCCAGGCGCCGAGCAGCAGCCAGTCGGCCTCGGGCACCGCCTGGCCGATGCTGGCTTCGGGCCATTCCAGCCGGCGCTCCAAGGGCGCCGCGGCGTCGATCTCCCGCGCGTCGGCCAGCGGCAGCAGGGCGGCATCGCCCGGCAGCACCGCCCATTCGGCGGGGCGCTGGGCCGGGATGCGGGCCTGCAGCGGCGCCCCGGCCGGCATGGCGATCAGCACCGCGCCGGGCGGGGCGGCCCCGCCCAGGAGGGCGCGGGCGATGGCGGTCTCGCCGATCGGCAGCGGCACGGCGAAGCGGCCGGCCGCCAGCAGGACGGGCAGGAATTCGGCGGGGGTCAGGCCGGCACCGCCATCGGCCTCCGGGCGCAGCGCGTCGAGGAAGCCGGCCTCCTCGATCTTCGCCCAGAGGCCTTCATCGGTGCCGCCGGCGCGCAGCCGCCGCACCAGCGCCGGCGGGCAGTGCCGCGAGAAGAGCTCGGCGGCGGCTTCGGCCAGAAGCTCCTGCATCAGCGCAACCCCATGCCGCGCGCGATCATGCCGCGCAGGATTTCCCGTGTGCCGCCACGCAGCGAATAGGACGGCGCCATCGCCGCCGTATAGCCCAGCACCCGCAGCAGCGCCGTCGGGGGGACCGCCTCGGGATCGGCGCCCAGCGCTTCGGTCAGCAGCGCGGGGATGGCCTGCTCGAAGCTGGTGCCGAGGTCCTTGACCAGCGCCGCCTCGACGACCGGGCTGTCGCCGGCGACCAGGCGGGCGGTGACCGCCACCGACAGGGCTCGCAGGGTGGCCAGCTCGGCCAGCAGCCGGCCCAGCAGGCGCTCGGTCGCGGCATCGGCGCCGCGCTCGCGCAGGTAACCGGCCCAGCAGTCCAGCAGGACAGCGGATGAAAAGATGCGCTCGGGGCCGCTGCGCTCGAAGGCGAGCTCGGCATTGACCTGGGCCCAGCCGGCGCCCTCCTCGCCGATCAGCGCATCCTCGCCAAGCAGCACATCCTCGAAGACCACCTCGGCAAAATGCGCCTCCCCGGCCAGGTCGCGGATCGGGTTGATCGTCACCCCGGGCAGCGACAGGTCGACGATGATCTGGGAAAGCCCCTTCTGGCGGTCGGCGGCGGTGCCGGAGGTGCGGACCAGTGCGATCATGTAGTGCGCGTGCTGGGCGTGAGTGGTCCAGATCTTGGCGCCGTTCAGCCGCCAGCCCTTCCCCTCGGGCACGGCCCGCGTCGTCACGCTGGCCAGGTCGGAGCCGGCATTGGGCTCGCTCATGCCGATGCAGAAGAAGGACTGGCCGGCGATGATGCGCGGGATGTGGAAGCGGCGCTGCGCCTCGCTGCCGAAGCGCAGGATCAGCGGGCCGCTCTGCCGGTCGGCGATCCAATGCGCGGCGACCGGGGCGCCGGCGGCCAGCAGCTCTTCCACCAGCACGTAGCGGGCGAAGGGGCCGCGGCCGGCGCCGCCATACTCTTCCGGGAAGGTCAGGCCGAGCCAGCCGCGCTCGGCCAGCGCCCGGCTGAAGCCGGCATCGAAGCCCATCCAGGAGCGGGCGCGGCGCTCGGGCGGAATGGCGGGGATGCGCGCGCGCAGGAACTCGCGGATTTCGCCCCGAAAGGCCTCGTCGGCCGCGGGGATGGCGCCGAGCGGCAGGGCGGCGATCATGGCAGCGCCTCCGCCCGGGCCAGCGGGTCCAGCCCGATGACGCCGCGCGCCGCCAGGCCCGCGATGGCGGCCGCATCCAGCCCCAGGGCGGTTTGCAACACGGCGGCCGTGTCCTGCCCCAATCGCGGCGGCGCCAGGCGGTAGCTGGCCGGCGTTGCGGAGAATTGCGTCGGGAAGCCGATGACGGTGACCGGCGTGCCGTCGTCGCGCTGCATCGACTGCAGCAGGCCGCGGGCGGCAATCTGCGGATCGGCCAGGATCTGGTCGACCGAATGGATCGGGCCGCCGGGAACGCCGGCCTCGGCCATCGCGGCCAGCAGCTCGCTGGCCTTCCACGGGGCGATGGCGGCGGCGAGCTGCACCTCCAGCGCGCGGCGGTCGCGGCTGCGGCCGGCATTGGTGGCGAAGCGGGGGTCGGCGGCGATCTCGGGCTTGCCCAGCAGGCGGCACAGCGCCTGGAACTGCCCGTCCGTGCCGCAGGCAACCAGGATGTAATCATCGCTGCAGGCGAAGTCGCGATAGGGCACGACATTGGGGTGGTCGTTGCCCAGCCGCTGCGGCACGGCGCCGCCGACCAGGTAGTTCATCGCCTGGTTGACCAGCACGGCGACCTGGCTGTCGAGCAGCGCGCAATCCAGCCATTGCCCCTGTCCGCTCGCCTGGCGGTGGTTCAGCGCCGCCAGGATGGAGACCGCGGCATAG